>JAIOJF010000036.1 GCA_019911965.1 Paracoccaceae bacterium
CGCAGATGAACCTCTTTGAAGGATTGCCGTCATGAGCATGCAAGGACGGGTTGGCCGCGCGGGTGGTGCAAAAGTCAAACGCGCGATGGGTGTGCAGGCGATCCTGGAATGGGCGTTTCGGGTGGAAAAGGCGCAGCTGGAGCTGCCCGCGCCAAAGGATGTGTCAGAAGAGGGCTTCGGCTTCGGTCTCGAATACGTCCTGCTGCAGCGCGCCGCACTGGGCTGCAAGGTCGACGGCGGTCAGCACAAGATGGGAAGTTATACCCATGCCGACGCCGAGGTCGTGGCTGCCACGGTTGCCAGCATGCCTGACAGTCTCGGCGGCAAGCGCATGGCAATCAGCATCGCCGAACTGGCGCGCGCTGGGTTGACGCCGGACTGGATGCCAGGCGTCGTGCCGCGCTGTGTGCCGGTGGAAACCAGGAGCAACCAGCATGGCGAGCGGGCGAGCACAATCGTCGTCGGAACCGAACGGGCACTATCACGCGGCAAATGGCGCAGGGTCGAGGTTCTGGCCTGCCCGGTCACTTGGCGGCCGCATCCGGAACAAATCACCTTCGCCCGGCGTTGCTATGAGGATTGGTGGCTGGCGCTGGATTGGGTGCGGGATGGGCTGATGGCGGGCGGCATGCTGCGGGAGATGGAGGTGACGGCGGTTATGCCGAAGGTTCGGCCTTGGAAACATTGAGGTGGTCAGGGTGTGGCGTGCAAGATTTCCAATTTCACCGGTCCGACCCCACTGTGCATTATGCCGATTATCTGAGCGGCCCTTTGCGACAAATCGATGATACGCTTTCCCGAGAAGGGGCCGCGGTCATTAATCCTTACGACCACAGACTTGCCGTTGGATTCATTTGTGACACGGACCAGCGTGGCGAAAGGCAGCGTAGGGTGTGCGGCGGTCAGACTTTCCTTGTCAAACTTTTCGCCGCTGGCTGTCCGTCGACCCTGAAACTCTGACCCATACCACGATGCCGCGCCATAGATGGTCTTCGTTGCCTGGACTGCCGAAACCGTTTGATCCTGAGGTGCCGCGCAGGCAACCAGCACAGACAAGGAGACGGCGCAGATAGCGCGCTTCAGATTGCTCACGAAGTTTTACCTTCCGCTGTTAAGGTATTTTACTTGTTCTGGCGATGACGACATATCGTGGCCGGTTCGACCAGGCAACTCCACCAATGTGTCGTAAGCGGCCAACCGCTCAAGCAATCGGCCAAGAATATCATCGGTGAGAATTTGCTGGATGATGCCCCGAAAATCACCGTGGCAGTCCAATCAGCGACAAAACCGTTGAACCCTGCTTAGTGTCTGGATTTCAGCTTCCGGCTGAAATACGGTTCACAAAAGCGGTTATTGTGGGCGTATTCGGACAATGGCAACAATTGACAACGGCGCGGATCTGGGAATTGAGGCCAGCCTGTTCAAGACCGCCGACAAGCTGCGCGGCAATATGGAGCCGTCGGATTACAAGCACGTCGCGCTTGGCCTGATCTTCCTCAAGCATATTTCCGACGGCTTCGAATTGAAGCGCCAGCAATTGCTGGCCGAATATCCCGAATGTGCCGAAGACCCCGACGAATACCTGGCCGAGAATATCTTCTGGGTTCCGTCCGTGGCGCGCTGGTCGCATCTTCAAGCCAGCGCCAAACAGACCGGCATCGGCAAGCTGATCGACGAAGCGATGATCGCCATCGAAAAGGTCAACCCGTCGCTGAAAGGCGTTCTGCCCAAGGATTATGGCCGCCCGGCGCTCAACGCCGTGATGCTGGGCGAGCTGATCGACCTGATCTCGGGCATCGCGCTGGGCGAAGGCAAGGACCGCGCCCGCGACCTGCTGGGGCGGGTGTACGAATACTTCCTCGGGCAATTCGCGGGGTCGGAAGGCAAGCGCGGCGGCGAGTTTTACACGCCGCGCTCGGTCGTGGGCACGATGGTTGAAATGCTGGAACCTTACAAAGGCCGCGTCTATGACCCGTGTTGTGGGTCCGGCGGCATGTTCGTGCAATCGGAAAAGTTCGTCGAGGCGCATGGCGGCCGGCTGGGTGACATCGCCATCTACGGGCAGGAAAGCAACTACACCACCTGGCGGCTGTGCAAGATGAACCTTGCGGTGCGCGGCATCGAGGCCGACATCAGGTGGAACTCGGAGGGGACATTCCACAACAACGAGCTGCCAGATTTGCGGGCCGATTACATCCTGGCCAATCCGCCGTTCAACATTTCCGACTGGGGCGGCGAGCGGCTGCGCGAGGATGGGCGCTGGAAATTCGGCCTACCCCCGGCGGGCAATGCCAACTACGCCTGGCTGCAACATATCCTGCACCATCTGGCCCCGACCGGCACGGCGGGGGTGGTGCTGGCCAATGGCTCGATGTCGTCAACCCAATCGGGCGAGGGCGAGATCAGGAAGGCGATGATTGAAGGTGAGGTGGTGGATTGCATGATCGCACTGCCGGGGCAGTTGTTCTATTCCACCCAGATCCCGGCCTGCCTGTGGTTTCTCGCGAAGGACAAATCCAACGGCATCGCCCGCGACCGCAAGCTGCGCGACCGGCGCGGCGAGGTGCTGTTCATCGACGCCCGCAAGCTGGGGCAAATGGTGGATCGCACTCGCAAGGAGTTTTCCGATGCCGATATCGCGCTGATCGCCGGAACCTATCACGCCTGGCGTCTGGGTGAGGGTTACGCCGATGTGCCGGGCTTTTGCAAATCCGCCAGCCTTGAGGAAATTCGCGCCCACGGCCACGTCCTGACCCCGGGCCGCTATGTCGGGGCCGAGGCGGCAGAGGAGGACGACACGCCCTTTGCCGAGCGGTTCGCTGGTTTGCAGGACAAGTTGGAAGAGCAGTTTGCACAGGCCGATGCGCTGACGGCGACGATCCGCGAGCGGTTGTCGGGGGTTGGGTTGTGACAGGAAGCCTTCGTCTCGGAGAACACTGCCTCAAGATCGGCAGCGGTGCGACGCCGCGCGGTGGAAAGGAAGCCTATCTTGCAGAAGGTCCTTTTTCGCTCATTCGCAGTCAGAACATCTTGAACGAACGCTTCTCTTTCGGCGGGCTCGCTTTCATTTCGCAAGAACAAGCCGACCAGCTATCCAACGTTGAGGTGCGACGCGACGATGTTCTACTGAACATTACGGGCGACAGCGTGGCTAGGGTTTGCCAAGTCGATCCCGAAGTTCTGCCTGCTCGAGTGAATCAGCATGTAGCGATCATTCGACCGAAGCCTGACGTGATTGATCCACGTTTTCTCCGTTACTTCTTGGTGTCGTCGGAGATGCAAGCGCACATGCTAGGCTTGGCTGCTTCTGGCGCAACACGCAATGCGCTAACCAAAGCGATGATTGAGAAGTTCAACATCCCGGCTATCCCCCTCTCCGAACAACGCGCCATTGCCGCCACCCTCGGCGCGCTGGATGACAAGATCGCGTTGAACCGGCGGATGAACGTGACGCTGGAGGCGATGGCGCGGGCGCTGTTCCGCGACTGGTTCGTCGATTTCGGCCCCACCCGCGCCAGGATGGCAGGCGAGGCCCCGTACCTCTCCCCCAACCTCTGGTCCCTGTTCCCCGACCGCCTGGACGACGAGGGCAAGCCGGAGGGGTGGGCGTTCGAGGCCGTCCTTGATCAAGCCGAGTGGATCAACGGCGCGGCATACAAGAACATGCATTTTTCAGAGGCTCCCGATGCATTGCCTGTCATCAAGATTGCTGAACTGAAAAACGGTGTAACGGGAAAGACAGCGTGGACGGCCACCGACCTTGGTTCGCGCTATCTGATCAATGATCGGGAATTGCTGTTCTCTTGGTCCGGCAATCCTGACACCTCGATTGGCACCTTCCTCTGGTCGGGTGGCAAAGCCTGGCTGAACCAGCATATCTTCGCGGTTCGTGAAAGCGGAAATCGCAGCAAACCCTTCCTTCATGCCATGCTGAAGTATCTGAAGCCCGATTTTGCCGAGTTGGCGCGCAACAAACAGACCACCGGACTTGGGCATGTGACCAAGGCAGATATGCAGCGAATGCTGATTTGCACTGCACCGGATTCGGTTCATCATGAATTTGACAAGCTGATAAATCCCCTTTTTGAACGAGCATTTCTGCTCCAAACAGAATCCCGCACCCTCGCCCAGGCCCGCGATCTCCTCCTCCCCCGTCTAATGTCGGGCGAGCTTCGCATCGCACAGGCGGCGCGGGCGCTGGAAGAGGTGCTGTAATGGCCGTTGTTTATCATCAGGGCGGCTTTCCCCCGCCTGACCTCAACTGGCCGGACCTCTTTCCGCTGATCGGCCCCGCCAATTCTGTGCGTGCGCTCGACTGGTTCTTCTGTCGCCCGATCTTCGTGGCCACTGAATACGTGGGGCGGTCGGATATTCCCGAATCCACCGCCAAGCGCATTCTGCGTCTGGTGCGCGATAACGGACTGCTGCGCGAGATCAGGCCTTCCAGCGGCAGGCGGCCCGCTGTGCTGGCCTTCCCGGAGCTTTTGAACATCTGCGAAGGAAGGGCCGCATTTTGAGGATCACTTGCGCGCGTCAAATCCCGTTGTGGTTCGAAACTCATAACAAAGTGCCCACAAGGCAACTTGAGGCGCAGAAGTGATCTACAACGTCGCTGCGCATATCTGAAACGAGGTGTTCATGCCCACCCTGTCCGAAGCCGAGGTTGAGGCCGTCCTGCTCGATCAGCTGCGCACGCTGGGCTATACCTGCCTCAATGACGCGATTTCCGGGCCCGATGGCAGCACGCCGGAACGCAACGCCTATTCCGACACCATCCTGTCCGGTCGTCTACGCGTCGCCATTGCCCGGCTGAACCCGCAGATCCCCGAAGACGCGCGCGAGGATGCGCTGCGCAAGCTGGTCTCGGTCGAGCGCCCCTCGCTGATCGAGGAAAACCGCCGCCTGCACCGCGCCATGGTCGAGGGCTTGGCCGTGGAATACACCACCGAGGATGGCACCATTCGCGGTGATGCCGTGCGCCTGATCGACCCGACGGATCAGCAGAACGACTGGCTGGCGATATCGCAGTTCACAGTGATCGAAAACGGCAACAACCGCCGCCCGGATGTGGTGGTGTTTCTGAACGGCCTGCCGGTCGGTGTGATCGAGGTGAAGAAGCCGGGCGCTGAAACCGCAACGCTGGGGGCGGCCTTCAACCAGTTGCAGACCTACAAGGCCCAGATCGGATCGCTGTTTCGCACCAATGCCGTGCTGGTCACGACGGATGGCCTGCAGGCCCGCATCGGCTCGCTGACCGCTGACATCGAACGTTTCATGCCCTGGCGCACCATCGATGGCGTTGATGTGGCCCCAAAAGGCACGCCGGAAATGTCAGTGCTGATCGAGGGGGTGTTCGCGCCCGCCCGGTTGTTGTCGCTGCTCAGGGATTTCACCGTCTTTGGCGACATGCCCGGCGGCATCGCCAAGATCATTGCCGGGTATCACCAGTTCCATGCGGTGAAGCGGGCAGTGATCAGCACGGCTGCGGCCAGCCGGTCGCAAGGGGACCGCAAGGCCGGGGTGATCTGGCACACGCAAGGCTCCGGCAAAAGCCTGCTGATGGCGTTTTACGCCGGGCAACTGGTGCGCGCACCGGCGATGGAGAACCCGACCATCGTGGTCATCACCGACCGCAACGACCTGGACGATCAGTTGTTCGCCACATTCTCGATGTGCCGCGACCTGATCCGCCAGACCCCGGTGCAGGCCGAAAGCCGCGAGGATCTGCAAAAGGCATTGGCGCGGGCATCGGGCGGGGTGATTTTCACCACCATTCAGAAATTCGCCCCGGAAAAGGGCGCGGCCTACCCGATGCTGACCGACCGGCGCAACGTGGTTGTTATCGCCGATGAGGCCCACCGCAGCCAGTACGGTTTCAAGGCGCGGATCGAGAAGACCGGCGAAATTGCCTATGGTTTCGCCAAACACCTGCGCGATGCGCTGCCGAATGCGTCCTTCATCGGTTTCACCGGAACCCCGATCGAGCAGGACGATGTGAACACGCCCGCCGTGTTTGGCCATTACATCGACGTCTACGATATCAGCCGCGCAGTCGAAGATGGCGCGACGGTGCCAATCTACTACGAAAGCCGCCTTGCCCGGATCGAACTGCCCGACGAGGAAAAACCGAAGGTCGACGCCGAAATCGAAGAATTGACCGAGGACGAAGCTGTCAGCGAGCAGGAGCGTCTGAAGCGCAAATGGTCCACCGTCGAGGCGCTGGTCGGTTCTGAAAAGCGGCTGCGCATGGTCGCCGAAGACCTGGTTGCGCATTTCGAAGCGCGGGTGCAGGCGATGGATGGCAAGGCGATAATCGTCTGCATGAGCCGCCGCATCTGCGTGGATATCTACAACCAGATCGTGGCCCTGCGCCCCAACTGGCATTCCGACGATGACACTGGCGGCACGATCAAGATCGTGATGACCGGTTCGGCCTCGGACCCTGAAGCCTGGCAGCCCCATATCGGCGGCAAGGGGCGGCGCGATCTGCTGGCCAAGCGTGCGAAGGATCCAAACGACGCACTGAAGTTGGTGATCGTGCGCGACATGTGGCTGACCGGTTTTGACGCGCCGTCAATGCACACGATGTATATCGACAAGCCGATGCGCGGGCATGGCCTGATGCAAGCCATCGCGCGGGTGAACCGGGTGTTCCGGGAAAAGCCGGCCGGCCTGATCGTCGATTACATCGGCATCGCGCAGAACCTGAAATCCGCGCTGGGCCAGTATTCGGCATCGGATCAGCAACAGGCAGGCATCGACGAGGCCGAAGCGGTCGCCGCCCTGCTGGAACGATTGGACGTGGTGCGCGCGATGTTGCACGGCTTTGACTATTCCCAAGGTCTGAGCGGAACGCCGCAACAGCGGCTTGTGGCATTGGCTGAGGCGCTCGACTGGATACTCGCGAAGCAGGACGAGGCGGCACAGCGGGAAACCAACAAGGACTCCAAGAAGGCAGCGCACCGGCGTTATCAGGATGCCGTGTTGGCATTGTCCAAGGCCTTTGCCCTCTGCGCGGCCAGCGATACCGCCCGCGACGTCCGCGATGAGATCGGATTCTTCCAGACCGTGCGGGCGGCGATGGTCAAGGCGTCCGATACTTCCGGTCGCTCGGCGGCCGACCGCGAACTTGCCATCCGCCAGATCGTGAATGACGCCGTCGCATCAACCGAAATCGTCGACATCCTGTCAGCAGCCGGGCTTTCATCGCCGGATATTTCGATCCTGTCAGACGAATTCCTGGCCGAGATTGGCCAGATGGACAAGAAGAACCTGGCGCTGGAGGCATTGAAAAAGCTGCTGAACGACGAGATCAGATCACGCAGCCGCTCGAACGTGATCGAGACCCGGAAGTTTTCAGAGCGACTGGAAGAGGCGATCTCGCGTTATCACACCAACGCCATCAGCACTGTCGAGGTTCTGCAAGAGCTGATCGCACTTGCGAAAGAAGTGCGCGATGCCAGAAAGCGTGGCGAGGAAACCGGCCTGACGCCTGAGGAGGTCGCCTTTTACGATGCATTGGCAGACAACCAGAGCGCGGTCGATGTCCTTGGCAACGATCAGCTGAAAATCATCGCACACGAGTTGCTGATGGGTCTCAAGGCCAATGTCAGTATCGACTGGGCACACCGCGACGGGGCCAGGGCCCGTTTGCGGGTTCTCGTAAAGCGGATCCTCCGGAAATACGGCTACCCTCCGGATCTGGAGGATACCGCAGTACAAGGCGTGTTGGCACAGGCGGAAGCAATGCTATCGGAGTCAACCCATGTGCAGCCCAGCGCATAGTCAACGGCACGACATTTGGAGTGGATATTTTGGGAACTGGTAATCGAGCATTTGCGGCACAAAGATCGAGATATGGACGTAACGCCACCGCCATCGTTCTTGCCATATCAATGACAGCATCCGCCGCCGGCGCGCAGAGCAAATACGCCGACATCGCTGTCGATATGGCAAAGCAAGGCAAGGCTGAAGCAGAAAGACTGCTTAAAAATGCGCCGATGCTGCTCGACGAAATGCTTGAACGTGCAAAGGCGGGGCAAGAATTCGATAGCGCGCAGTATTGTTGGGGAGCACTTCAGTCTGCTGTGAACCTGGGAGCCGCACTGTCGAACATCATGCCGTTTTCCAAGGTCTGGACCTTTGAAGACGACCGAGGGCCAGTAGGCCGGTTTCGCGTCATGATTAACGGCGATAAAATCCACGCTGATGTCTATTGCGAGGACAATGTCTTACGCATTGATCATCTGCCGTGGGGCATTGGCAGTGCTGATCCCAAAGAAGTTCGTATCACCGCATTCAGCGCAATTGCAGGCGTGGCCCTAAACCTCAAGCTGCAGGGCGCATTCGAAGGCCAGGGACTCGATGCCTTGGAAGAACCCGTCGACAATCACTCAAGCGCAACGAACCCCGCAATCGAAGCTCCACCGCTGAACCTGGTGCCGTTGCCCAAATTAGACGCCGAGGCGGAGCCGCTATCTGAACATGAGAAGGCCATCCTGGCCACTGAAATCCAAAGCTGCTGGAATGTCGGGTCGCTATCGAGCGAAGCGCTTCAAATCAGTGTCACAGTTACATTCAGTATGGATAGAAGCGGTCGTCCTGACGCTGAAAGTATTTCGATCGTCACTCACGACGGCTCAAATGACGCCGCAGCCGCTCAAGCATTTGAAGCAGCTCGACGCGCCATAATCCGCTGTGGTGCCGGTGGTTTTAGGCTTCCAGAAGGTAAATATGCGGAATGGCAAACGTTCACTTTAGTGTTCAATCCCGTGTCGATGCGCGTTCAGTAACAATGTGCTCTGGAAGCAGAGGCTATGCTGCGTTCGAAGCTCTTTCCCCCCCCCTGGCATGGTTCCTCCCTGGCCCGATCTGTATTCGGGGGGGCTGAGCGCGGCATTTCGCTAGCGAAAGAGGTTTTTGTGGGGGAATCCACTTGGAAGCCACCTAAATTTGTCAGGTATTTTTTGCGGCTTTAAAACAATTGGTTACGAGGCGCATCACTTCGTCAAAGGTGGATTCTTGAGTAAACCACTCAAGAATCCACCCTTGCCAAAACCAGTGGCAAGGAATCCACCCCGAAAGCCAGTTTGAACGGAGGTTGACCGGGATCGGCCGGACAGTGCTGGTCACCACCGACGGCGAGTTGATCGCGGGCCACCGGGCGGCGATGCTTTGCGATGGAACTGGACCCAGTCTATTGCGACGTCGCCGTGCGGCGCTGGGAGATGGCGACGGGGAAGGTGGCGGAACGGACGGGAACTTGACCCGAAATCACGCGACCAGCAATGCCAAAAGTGCTGGACACAGCGGTCACCGGGTTGGCGTCACCTTACCATCGGGCGAAGCGTCAACAGTTTGACAATATCCTTGTGCAGGAAAACCTTCTCAACGAGATCCAAACCCGCGGCTTCCAGATATTGTTCGGTGTTGCGATCAAATTCGGCACCATATGCAAAACGCACCCAAGGTGCCCACATTTTCATGATGAAGCGTCGAAAGGGGTTTTCTGAAAACGCGTATTCAAGGATGTGAATCTTCCCGCTCGGCCGGCAGACCCGGCTCAATTCTTTGAGGGCAGGGATCTGGTGTTCGTTGTCCAGAACGCAGAACAGAAATGTCGAGACGATAACGTCGAAGCTGGCATCCTCGAACTCCATTTCCATCACGTTCATTTCGCGCAGATCAACCGCTGTGCCAAGGGCATCCCTGCGCTTTCTTGCGCGTTTCAACATGGCGGGGCTGAGGTCAATTCCAACGACCGTCGTGCCGCTGGGGTAAAACGGAAAGTTCCGCCCGGTGCCAACGCCGGCATCGAGCAAAACCCCTTCGACGCTTTCGAACATTGCCCGGCGCAGGGGTTTGTAGCGACCATGTTCGAATGGCAGGTCGAGAATGTCGTAAAGCCGGGCAATGCGATCGTAGGTTCTTTGTTTGCGCAACAAATCTTCCTTTTGCATGCCGATCGGTCAGTGAGTTAGGCGGCTGAAGCCTGCCACGAGACGACGCCTGTGGATTTGGCGAACCTGACAGCTTCCCGAACCATAATTCAAATCAGGAAGGTCTAATAGTCAAACTTGTATGTAGCCACGCAAGGCGTCCCCAAAAGGCCTTTCGCTGCTAGTGGGCATTTCCGGGCTTGCTACCAATCCGGTACACCCGCCCACGGCCTTCTTCCTTCGCCGATGTCACAACCAGCCCCAGCTTCTTGCCCAAAGCCCCTGACATGGCCCCGCGCACCGTGTGCGGCTGCCAGCCAGTGGCAGCGATCATTGAATCCATCGTGGCTCCCTCGGGCGCTTGCAGTTGCGCGATCAGCATCGCCTGTTTGGTCCCGGCGCGCGGCGATGGTCGCTTTGGTTCAGGCGTCGCAGCCGCATGTTTGCGAATGGCAGCCATCGTTCGCGCCACCAAAGGTTCGATCCCGACGGTCAGCAAGCCTGCTTCGGTAACCTTCAGCGTGGTGCCGTGATCGTCACCAGTCTCGCGCCAGAGGGGCTCGCCGCCGCGCAGGTTGGCGTCGACCTCCTCGAGCCAGCCATGTTCGATCATCCTGGCCACGGCCATCCTCGCCGCCGCACCCGCCAGCCCCTTGGGCAGCGGCATAGCGATATTGCCGGGGCGCTGGGCTCCGGCGTTGAGAATGAGGGTCTGGGTTTCGGTCAACTTGGTCATGGCGGTTTCCGTCTAGTGGTCGTGGCTGGCAGGGAAGGCGGTGATGCGTGACATGAGGTCGTTGTGGCCATCGTTGTCGCATTCCGGATCGGCGATCTCGCGCAAAAGGGCGATGGCGTCATCGAAGGCGGCGAGGCGGTTGGCCTCCCAAGTGTCGGTAATGGCGTCCTGTTCGATCTGGTGGCGCCGGGCGGGATCAATCGGCATATTCGCTCTCCCTGCAGGCGCTGTCGATGATCCGACGCAACAGACTGGCGTTGTGGGTCAGGGTGCCAACATCGCCCCAGTGGATCTCGTCCGGGTGGGTCCCGAAATGATCGTCGCTGAGGGATTTCAGGCGCTCCAGCATTGTATCGATCTCAAGTTTGGCCACGAGAAAGGCATTCAGCGCCTGTTCGTTCTGTCTGGGGACTTGGCTGGTGGTCATGTCGTGGGTCTCCGGGGCTCAAGTGCATCGTTTTCATGTCGCCAGAATCGCTCCTTCACCAGATTTGATCAACTGATTAACCAGCAATATCATTGCTTTGAATGGACCGGACAGCGCCATGGAAGGTATGAACGAGCGGGTGTATTCCGCGCATTCCGGCCTGTCGCGCGGGGCCATCCAGAATGCCCGCAATGCCGGGCGGCTGGTGGTTTACAGCGATGGTTCAATCAATGCCACAGCCTCCGATATGCGCCGGGCGGATATGACCGACCCGGATCAGCAGCGGCGATCCAAAGGCGGCGACACTGGTTTCAACGGCCCAGCCGACAGCTCGTCCTACCTGAAGGCCCGCACCGAGCGTTTTGGCTAAAGCTGAGATCAAGCCATCGGTCGGCAGCTTTGACCAAGGGAGCGATGGATGGAGAGGCCTTTGCAGCGTGCGTCCGCGGCGTCCTTGCGCCGGAACTGCAGCCGGGAACGGTGGTCATCTGCGACAACCTCGCAATACATCGCAACAAAGATGCCGGGCAAGCACTGAAAGATGTCGGCTGCTGATTCCTTTACCTCCCGCTATACTCGCCCGATCCTAACCCGATCGATATGACCTTCTCAGAACTGAAGGCATTCCTTCGACGAATAGGGGCCAGAACACTCGACCAGATGTTCGACGCACTGGCCGAGGTTTGCGACCTTTTCACACCGCAAGTATGCTGGAACTTCTTTTGCGAGGCAGGATTTGGATCAGGTTAAAAGCGCGAAGCTTTGAATGTCTTTGGTGAAACCAGGGCGGTCGTCGACTGCGGCAGGTTAGGGCCTAGGTTGACGGAACAGGTCATAGATTACGCGATATCACCCGCCTCAGTACTTCACCGATAACGCCCCGGATCGTTCACAAGCCAGCGATGACTAGCGCCAGGGCTCGACCACCAGCCGGGCGACGCTGTCATCCTTGCGGGCCAATCGGCCCAGCGCATCGTTGATACCGTCCAGCGGATAGGTCGCCGTTACCGAATGCGACAGATCAAGCCGCCTGCGCACCACCAGCGCCATCAGATCGCCGATGTCGCGCTTGTCCATGCCGAACGAGCCGATCACCGACATTTCGCGCCCGACAAACCGCATCAGCGGCGGTAGTTTCGGCTGGCCCGGCCCGACCCCGACCACCACCGCGCGCCCGCCGGTATCAAGACAGCGCAGCGTCATCTCGACGGTTTCGGCGCGCCCGACGAATTCCAGTGCCAGATCAACGCCGCGGCCAAGCTGCGCGCGGATCACCTTGCCGGGATCAGGATGGCTGACCGGGTCGATCACCAGATCGGCCCCAAGGGTCGTGGCACGGCTTCGCGCCTCGACCTGCATGTCGATGCCGATCACGAAGCCCGCCCCCATCATCCGCGCCAGCAGGATCGCATGTCCGCCAAGCCCGCCGCAGCCGACCACCGCCACGGTTTCACCGGCCTTCAGCCGACCACGACTGCGCAGGGCATGCAGCGGGGTGGACACGCCATCGGTGATGATCGCCGCCTCGGCAAAGCCGAGTTCGTCGGGAATGGGGATCACGGCAAAGGCCGGGGCGGTGATATATTCCGCCAGCCCGCCGTCGCGCGACATGCCATAAACTTCGGAGGCTTCGCAGAGCGATTCACGGCCCGAACGGCAGAACCGACACTGCCCGCAAACCGCGGATGGAAACAGCGCCACACGCTGCCCGACCGACAGGCCCTGAACACCTTCGCCAAGTGCGGCGATGGTTCCCGCAACCTCGTGACCCAACGTCACCGGCGAGCGTGACACCGGGATATCACCGTCAACCGCCAGATGAATATCGGTACCGCAAAGCCCGCAGGCGGCCACCTTGACCAGCACCTCGCCTGCCGCCGGTTCCGGCACCGCCACATCCTCGACCAACAAGGGCTTGCCGGCCTGATAGAGCCGCGCCGCCCGCATCATGGCTTTGGTCATGGCGATTTCTCCGCAATCAGCCCGGATTTCAGCACTTCCAGAACCTGCGCACGGGTCTTTGTGCCGGCCTCCGCCTTGCCGTAGCCAAGATTGACCCGCGAGGTATTGCTGATCGTCAGCCCAAGGAATGCCGACCAGATGGTGTCGGCCAGGATACGCCCCGGTGCCACGGTACTGACCTGTTCCAGCAGGTTCGCCAGACGCCGGAAATTCTCGCCCGATCTGAGGGCAATCTCGTCCTTCACCTCGTCCGAGATGCTTTCCAGCATCTGCGGTTGCGCGAAATAGACCGAGATCACGAAATAGGTGGGATGCTCGACATAGACCTTTTCATGGAATTGCCAGACCGCATCCAGCAAGGGTCCGGCGTCAAGCCCGGCCTTGGCCAGCTTTTCCAGCCCTTCCTTCCAGAAATCGATGCTTTCAAAGATCAGCGACAGCAAGATCTCGTCCTTGTTCTTGAAATAGAAGAACAAGGTGGCTTCGGACAATTCGCAGCGTTCGGCGATTTCCTTGGTGGTGGTGTTGCGCATGCCGCGCTCCAGCAATACCGAACGCGCCGCCGCCAGTACCGCTTCGCGGCGGGCCTGCCGTTCACGTTCGCGCCGTTCTGAAACACCCATTGTTGTTACCCCACATGCCTGAAAATCGTTTCGCGCTGAATTTCGCTGGTCCCTTCGCCGATTTCAAGCACCTTGCAGTCCCGGTAGAACCGCTGTGCTGCGCTTTCACGCATGTAGCCCTCGGCCCCGCAGAGATGCAGCGTGCGTTCGCAGATGTGGGTGCAACTTTCAGTGGCGAACAATTTGGCCATCGCGGCGGCGCAATCGAAATCCTTCCCGGCCTCGACCAGCCGCGCGGCATTGAGGGTCATCTGCCAGGCCGCTTCCAGCCGGGTTGCCATGTCGGCGATGGTGAAACGCACGAATTGATGCTGGGTGATCGGCCTGTCGTTCTGCACCCGCTGGCGGCTGTAGCGGATCGCTTCGGCCATCGCCGCGCGGCCAAGGCCCACCGCCGTCGCCGCCGAGGCGATGCGCCCCAGCGACAGCACTTTCAGCGCCGCGACAAAGCCCAGATGCTCCGGCCCCAGCAGGTTCGCCGCCGGCACACGCACATCGGCGAAGGTGATCTCCGCCATTTCCGATGCCCCCATGCCGAGTTTCCTGAACGGCGCGCTGACCGATACCCCTGCCATGCCGCGTTCCACCAGGAACAACGACATGCCCTTCAGGCCGCGATCCGGGTCGGTCACCGCGACGATCACCATGAAATCGGCAAAGGGCGAATTGGTGATATAAAGCTTGGCACCGTTCAGGAGGTAATCATCGCCATCACGTCGCGCACGGGTCTTGACGCAGGTGATGTCGGCCCCTGCTCCGGCCTCGGCATAGCCCCAACAGCCGATCTTTCGCCCGGCCAGCGCATCGGGCAGGAACCGCGCCTGCTGCGCCTTGTTGCCAAGGTGGAGGATGGCGGCACCGGCCAGCATGGAGTGGACGTAAAGCCCCAGCGAAATCGCCGCCGAGCCTTGGGTCAGTTCGGCGTTCAGGATGGCGGCAAGCACGGTACCGCCGCCGCTGCCGCCGATATCCTCGGGAAAGCCGATGCCGAGCCAGCCAAGCTCCGCCGCCTTGGCGAACATCTCGCGCGGGTAGCGTTCCTCCATGTCCCAGCGGGTGGCGTTGGGGGTGATCTCCTTTGCCACGAAGGCACGCACGCTGTCGCGGAACTGGATTTCCTCGGGGCTGAGGGCAAAATCGCTCATGTCTGCTCCTGTTCCGGACAAGGCTAGGTGCCGGTAAAGACCGGTTTGCGGCGTTCGCGGAAGGCGGCAACACCTTCGCGGTGGTCCATGCTTTGCAGGCATTGCACCTGGGCAAAGATTTCATAATCGAACTCCGCCGCCATATCGCGGTCGAGCGAGCGGCGGATGGCGGCCTTGGTGAAAGCGGTGGTGCGCGGGGCAAAATCCGCCTGCTGGCGCGCCAGCGCCCCGACCGCCGCGTCAAGCTCGGCCTCGGGCACGATGCGCGTCACCAGCCCGATTGCCTGCGCCTCGGCGGCCTCGACCACGCGGGCGGTCATCATCATGTCGCTGGCCCGGCCAAGCCCCACCAGGCGCGGCAGGAAATAGCCCGCCGACATGTCGCACCCCGCCAGTGCCAGCTTGACGAAGGGCGCGCAATAGCGGGTTGTGTCGGTGGCGATGCGGAAATCACAGGCCATCGCCAGCCCCAGACCGCCCCCGAACACATTGCCATGAAGCTGCGCGATCACCGGCTTGCCGATCCCCGCAATCAGGCGGATCGGATCAAGATAGCGATCGACGATACGTTCCCAATCAGCGGGGGTGCGTTCGATCATCTGGCCGATATCGGCCCCGGCGCAAAACGACGACCCTGCCCCGGCCAGCACGATGGCACGGATCGCCGGATCGTGCCCGGCCTCGTCCAGCGCCGCGATCAGCTTTTCCAGCAACGCCTCGTCAATGGCGTTAAGCTTGTCGGGGCGATTGAGGGTCAGGCGCAGGATCCCGTCGCGGGTGTCGCCAAGCAGCGTGTCGGGCATTTCAACCTCCTTTATCGGCTATGGGATGCGCGGTGCAGGCGCTCACAAGTCCATGCGAAGGGCGCGCAACAGGTTGTCGCGCACCAGCTTGCGATAGATTTTATCGCCCATATCCAGCGCCTCAAGTTCGGTGAGGGTGCGATCAAAGCTCAGCAGCGGATAATCCGTCGCCCAGATCAGCTTGTCCTGGCCCCAGCCGCGCGCGAAATCCACCAGCGATTGCGGCCATTGCCGCGGCCCGCGCGCCGAGGTTTCAAGATAGACATTGGGATGTTTCCACGCCAGCACCATCATTTCTTCGTGCCAGGGCTGGCCGACATGGCAACCAAGGATCACCAGATCGGGAAACGCCAGCGCCACCTCGTCCAGATAGATCGGTCGGCCGCATTCCGACGGCAGAAGCGGGCCGGTATGGCCGACCTGGATCGCCACCGCCGCCCCGAGTTCGCTGCATTTCATGTAGACCGGCCAGTAATGCTTGTCATTGGGCGGCAGTCCGACCGTGCCGTCGCCATACATGTAAGGTTCCAGCCGGATGCATTTCAGCCCCAGTTCCTTCACCAGATATTCGGTCTCGCGCGCCACCTGCATCGGTTTCTGCATGACGTTGACGGTACCTGCGCCGATGAAACGGTCGGGATGCTCAGCCACCAGTCTGGCGACTTCCTCGTTGGTCAGCACCCACTGGCCATCGTAATAGAACGCCGACAGCACGATCCGGTCAACGCCGGCGGCGTCCATCTCGGCCAGCATCGCCTCCAGCGGCTGGCCTTCCGTCATCGATGGCGGGCAGCGGTATTTCTTGAAGATATGCAGGAATTCCGGCGTCCATTTCTTCGCCCCCTCGGGCGAAACATAGGTGGCCCAGGCGTCAATCGCGATCTTTTCCCTTGTCATTGTCCTTGCTCCGTTGGTGGCTATTTTCCGGTGAATTCGGGTTTTCGTTTCTCGATGAAGGCTTGCACCCCTTCGCGGGCATCGTCGCTGCTGCGCAGGGGTTCGGCATGGAACTGTTCCAGCCTCAGCGCCTGATCGAGCGGCAGGCTGACACCCTGATAAACAGCATCGCGCGCCGCACGTACCGCCAGCGGGCCGTTCGCCGCGATGCGGCCTGCGATTTCCAGCGCGCGATCCAGCAGCCCGGCATGGGGCACGACATGGCTGACCAGCCCCCAGCGCAGCGCCGCCGCCGCATCAATTGGTGCGCCCGACAGGATCATCTCCATCGCCACCCCGAACGGCAGGGCGCGCGGCAGGCGCTGCGTGCCACCGGCCCCCGGCAGAATGCCGCGACACACCTCGGGCAGGCCGAATTCGGCGTTATCGGCAGCGATGCGGATGTCACAGGCCAGCGCCAGTTCCAGCCCGCCCGCCAGGCAGGCACCGTTGATGGCGGCGATCACCGGCTTGCGCGCGTCGAAATTGCGGGTCAGCCCCGCCATCCCCGGTTCGCGTTCGCCGCGTTCGCGCCGCTCGATCGGGGTCATGGCGCGGTAATAGGCGCCGATTTCCTTCATGTCGGCCCCGGCGCAGAAGGCGCGGTCGCCCGCGCCGGTCAGCACCGCCACCCTCAGCGCATCATCCTCGCGCAGAATCTGCCATTCCTTGATCAGCGCGGCCTGCGTCGCCGCATCCAGCGCGTTGCGCGCCTCGGGGCGGTCGATGGTCAGGATCAGGACCGGCCCCCGGACCTCGCGCTGCAGGCTCATGCGTCACCCGCCGTCAGATCGTTGGCGCGGGCGATGATGCTGCGCATGGTCTCGGACGACCCTGCCCCGATGGTCAGCGCCAATGAATCGCGGTGGAGCCTGCCCATCAGGCAATCCTCCATATAGCCAAGCCCGCCCTGAAGCTGCGCACATTCCCGCGCCACGTCGCGCGCGGTTTCGGTGGCGAACAGCTTGGCCATCGAGATTTCCGATTGCGCCGGCTTGCCGCGGACATAAAGGTCAATCGCCCGCCAGGTCAGCGATTCCGCCGCCTCGATGGCGGTCAGGCAATCGGCCAGCCGGTGCTGCCAGACCTGAAAGCCCAGCAAGGGCTGGCCAAAGGCGCGCCGGTCATGGCCCCATTTGCGCGCCTCGTCGATGGTTAGCCGCGCGTGGGCACAGGCCATCACCGCCAGAACCAGCCGCTCGCCCTCGAACCCCGACATGATCATGCGGAAGCCCTCGTTTTCAGCGCCGACAAGGTTGGCGGCGGGAACCCGGCAATCGTCGAAGAACAATTCGGCCGTGTCCGAAGCATGGGTACCAAGCTTTTGCAACCGCTGGCGTTTCAGCCCTTTTGAATCGCCCGGCACCACGATCACCGAAATGCCGCGATGGCCGGGCCCGCCGGTCCTGACCGCCAGCGTTATGTAATCGGCGATACTGCCGTTGGTGATGTACAGCTTGGAGCCGTTGATGACATAATCGTCGCCATCGCGGACAGCGCGGGTACTCAGCGCCGCGACATCGCTGCCGGCATCAGGCTCAGACACACCAAGCGCGCCAATCATCTGCCCGCTTGCGGCGGCGGCCACATATCGTTGGCGCAGTTCCGGCGCGCCGAACCGGTCGATCAGCATGGTGGCGAATTCCGCATGCGCCATCACCGCCACCGGCACCCCAATCGAGCCGCAGCGCATCATCTCCTGCAACAGGATCGCGGTGAACCAGAAATCATGCCCGCCGCCGCCAAGTTCGGGCGACAGGCGCAGGCCCAGCACGCCCAAATCGGCAAGTTTGGTGAACAGGGTGCGCGGCACTTCGCCGGCCCGTTCCCAAGCCAGGGCGTTGGGGGTAACCTCGGTGCGCACAAACTCGGCCAGCGAGCGGCGCAGCATTTCCTGTTCTTCGGTCCAGCCCCAATCCATCGCGTGTTCCTGTTTTTTCAACCGCCTTGCAGTAACTAAGTTGAACGTTACTCAATAATCTGGTAATGATCAACAATCAAATAACCCAAGACTTAAAATTTGCGCCAAAGCTGCTTCGGGAAAGGGAAATCAATGCCGCGAAAAGCCGTTATCACCGGTATCGGCCATACTGCCTTTGGGCGGCTTGAGGGGCGAAGCGTGCGCGATCTGGAGATCGAGGCGATCCGCCTGGCCGTCGCCGATGCCGGATTTGAGCGCGCCGATATCGACGGGCTCATCACGGATCCCGGCCCGGCCCAGCCGGTGATCGACGGGATCGAGCCGCATTACCTTGCGCTTGGCCGCCAGCTTGGCATTGATCCCGATTTTGTCGGCACCGAGGTTCTGGGCGGTGCCTCCAGCGTTTCCAGCGTGCAGCGGGCGGTGATGGCGATCGAGGCCGGGCTGTGCTCGGTCTGCCTGTGCGTCTACGGCGATACGGCGCTGTCGGCCAGCGGCTCGTTTTCCTATGGGCGCGGGGCCGAGGCGGCGTTCGGCTTTTTCGGCGCAACCGGGTTGCACGCGCTGGCGGCCCAGCGCCATATGGCGCGCTACGGCACGCGGCCCGAACATCTGGCCGAGGTGGCGATGGCGGCACGCGCGCATGCCATGCAGACGCCGCATGCGCAACTGAAGCGCCCGCTTGATCTTGATGGCTATCTGGCGTCGCGCATGCTGGCCGAACCGCTGCGCCGGGCCGATTGCTGCCTGATCTCGGACGGGGCGGCAGCGGTTGTGGTCTGCGCCGCCGACCGTCTGGCCGATCTGGCAACGCCCGGGATCAACGTGCTGGCGATGGGTCAGGCGCACAGCCTGTCGACCATCGCCAATGCCGATCATTTCGACCAGACGCCCGCCGCACGCTGCGGGCCGGCGACACTGGCACGGGTCGGCGTCACGGCGGCGGATGTCGATGTGGCGCTGCTTTATGACTGCTTCACCATCGTCGTTCTGATGCAGCTTGAGGCTTATGGCTTCTGCCGGCTCGGCGAATCCGGCCCCTTCGTGACAGGCGGTCGCATCGCGCCGGGGGGGGAACTGGCGCTCAACCCCACCGGCGGGCTGATGGCGGAAGGTTATGGCGGCGGCATGCTGCATGTGATCGAGGCGGTGCGCCAGTTGCGCGGCACCGCCGGCGCGCGCCAGGTTGCCGGGGCGAGGCTGGCGCTGGTGTCCGGCCACGGCCTTGGCATGAACACCCATGCAAGTCTGGTTCTGGGGGGCTGAGATGAACGACACTGCCAGGCCCGACACCAAAATTCTGGCCGATCCGTTCCCTGATGCCCGCCGTCAGGGCCGGTTGCTGGCCGCGGAATGCCGCGCCTGTGGGCATCTGTTTCTGCCCTTCGGGCCGGTCTGCCCGCGCTGCTGGTCAATCGACATCGGCCAGCGGCAAATGTCCGGCGCAGGCGAGGTCGCCACCTTCACCATCTACCGCCAATCCTATCACCCGGATTTTCCCGCCCCCTATGTACTGGCCCTGATCGCGCTGGCCGAAGGGCCAAGGCTGATTTCCAACGTGATCGGCTGTGCGCCGGAACAGGTGCATATCGGCATGGCGGTATCGGTCAGGTTTGTGCCCCGTGGAGATCAGGTTCTGCCGCTGTTTGTACCGGTGACCAGCCCGGCCCGAAATCCCGAAATCCAAGGAGACACCCCGTGACCGACAAGCCCGAGCCGCATCAACGCCGCCACAATATCGGAGAATTCGTCGCCTCGGGCGACTGGAGCGATTACTGGTCCACCGCGATCAGCAAGGCCGGACAGGGCCATATCACGGTGCGCGGCTATCCGGTGGAAGAGATCATCGAAAAGCTCAACTACAACGAGGCGGCGTTCCTGCTGTTGCAGGGAGAATTGCCGGATCAGCGCCAGGCGGCATTGTTCGATCTGGTGCTGCGTTCGGGCATGGATCAGCAATTCATCAGCGCCGCCGCCGGTGCGGCGCGGTTCACCGCCTCGGCCTTTCCCGACTCGCCGGTTCCGGCACTGGCCAGCGGCATCCTTGCCTCGGGCTCGGTCACGGGATCGCCCCAGGAACCCGCCGAAATGCTGATCGAGGCGGTGGGCTGGAACCTGCCCGAGGCCGAAGCCTGCGCCAGGGTGATGGAGGTCTGGAAGGCGCGGCGCGGTCGGGTGCCGGGGCTGGGCCATCCGATGCACAAGACGGCCGAGCCGCGCGCCGTGGTTCTGCGGCGTCTGGCGCTGGAGCTGGACGGCTGGCGCGAATACGGGCGGATGCTGGACGCGATCGAGGCACATCTGGCCCGCAGCAAGGGGCGCATCGTGCCGATCAATCTGGCCGGAGCCATCGGCGCGGTGCTGGCCGATCTGAAGTTTGACCCCCTGATCATCGGCGGGCTGGGCGCGCTCAGTTACGGCATGGCACTGCTGGCGCATATCACCGAGGAAATCCGCGCCGGCGTGCCGTTGCGCATCATCCCCG
The DNA here is from genome assembly GCA_019911965.1 of Paracoccaceae bacterium. GTDB lineage: Bacteria > Pseudomonadota > Alphaproteobacteria > Rhodobacterales > Rhodobacteraceae > UBA5972. The sequence goes on from JAIOJF010000036.1 coordinate 20,977, forward strand.
ACGCGCTTGGCGCGCATTACGACGGCCCCGTCGAACGCCATATCCCTAATCGGAGGAAACAGCCATGATGCATCCCTATTCTTACTACCCGTCCCGCGCCGCTCTGCACTGGCCCGACCGGGTCGCGCTGATCGACGGCGAGCGGCACCTGACCTATGGTGAGCTTGGCAGCCGCGCCGACAAGGTGGCGCGGGGGCTGATCGCGGCGGGGCTGAAATGCGGCGAGCAGGTGGCGCTGATCCAGTTCAACACCATCGAATTCGTCATCGCCGCCATTGCCATTGCCCGCGCCGGCGGTGTGCTGACCCCAATGCTGGGCGTTCTGACCGAGCCTGAACACCGTTATATCGCCACCGACAGCGATGCGCGTTTCGTGATCGCGCTGACGCCTGAGCATCTGGTGCGGGCCGAGGCGATCGCGCCGGGGCGGGCGCTGGGGCTGGGCGATTTCGCCGGGGCGCATGATCTGCTGGCAACCGGCGACGATACCGCGCCGATCCCCGATTTCGACCGTCCGCCGGAAACCCTGGCACAGGTGCTTTATACCTCCGGCACCACCGGGCGGCCGAAGGGGGTGGCGCACAGCTTTGCCTCGGTCACCGCGTCAATGAATTTCTGGGCCGCCAACTTTCGCCACCGCGGCGATGACCGCCTGCTGGGGCAATTGCCGATCAGCCATTTCTGCGCCCGCGCCATGGACAGCGCCTGGGTGGCCGGGGCGGCGCTGGTGATCCTGCGCGATGCCTCGCCCAAATCGGTGCTGGAGGCGATCGCCACCCACCGCGTCAACTTCATGCTGGGGGTGCCGACGTTCCTGAGGGTATTGCTGGACGATCCGCTGATCGAGACCGCCGATCTGTCGAGCCTCAGAACCATCGTCTATGCCGCAGCACCCGCCTCGCCTACGCTGGTCAAGCGCGCGATGGAGCGGTTCGGCCCGGTGCTGAATACCGGCTTCGGGCAGACGGAGGCTTACGGCCTGTGCACCTTCATGGGCCCCGAGGAACATGCCGAGGCGCTGGCCGGTGATGCCACGCGCCTCACCTCGGTTGGCCGCGCCCATGGTGCCGCACAGGTGGCGATCCGGCGCGAGGATGGCACCGCCTGCGATTTCGGCGAGGTTGGTGAAATCTGGATCACCGCGCCCTGGGTGACATCGGGGTTCTGGAACAACGCCGCCCTTGATGCCGCCCGCCTGAAAGGCGGCTGGCTGGGCATGGGCGATCTCGGCAAGATCGAAGCCGACGGCTATATCTATCTGGCCGACCGCAAGGAAGACATGATCATCACCGGCGGCTACAACGTCTATCCCGCCGAGGTGGAACATGCCCTGTCGGCGCATCCGGCGGTGGCGGAATGTGGCGTGTTTGCGGTGCCGGATGCGAAATGGGGCGAGGCCGTACAGGCCGCCGTGGTGCTGCGCGCCGGCATGTCGGTGTCCGAGGCCGACCTGATCGACTTTGCCAAAAAGCACCTGGTCAATTTCAAGGTGCCCAAGGCAATTGCCTTTCAGGCCGAACTGCCGAAAACCCCGGTCGGCAAGATCATCCGCCGGGTCCTGCGCGAGCCCTTCTGGGTGGGCCACGACCGGCATATCCACGGCAGCGAGTGAGGCAAAGGAAAGGGGGCGGCTGTGAACCGCCCCCTTTGGCAGGTCGCGAAACCTTCTAGTAGTGCATGAACCCGGTCAGGGCCACCCAGCGGCCGTTCTGGACTTGTGCCAGGAAGGTCTGGCGCGAGCCAAGGTGATCACCATCCGAGAACGACAAGGGAGCCGTGCCGAAGATGTTGCGGTAATCCTTGATCTGCTCAAGCCCGGCGGCCAGGGTGTCCGGCGTCAGGTCGCGCCCGGCATTCTGCATGCCCATCGCGGCGGTCTGGATGATGATATAGCCGACCACGCCCTGCACGTTCGGCGCATCGCCGAATTTCGCCTTGTAGCTGTCGATCCAGGCCAGAACCTCGGGCGAGGCGGTGTCGGGATAGGGGATCGGCGTCATCGCACCGGCATAAAGCCCCTCGACCGCATCCTTGCCAAGCTCTGCCGTAACCGGCGCATAGCCCGCCTGACTGATCAGAAAGGCGGGATGCCAGCCAAGGTTCTTGGCCGTGGCCATGGCCCCGACGGTTTCCCTGACCACCGTTCCCAGCACCACCAGATCGGCGTTATCGGCCTTCAGTCGCGCGATCTGGCTGGAAAAATCGGTGGCGCCGCGCTTGTAGCTGGTCACCGAGACCGGCTCCAGACCGGTTTCCGCCAACTGATCCTTTACCGCCTGAAGCACGTTGGCACCGAATTCATCATCCTGATACATCACACCGATGCGGCTGAAGCCCTTTTCGGCGATCAGATATTTCAGGCTGGTGCGCACATCGTCGTAATAAGGCGAGAAGAACGCGAATTTCAGCTTCTCATAAGGTATCGCGAACATCTCGGCCGGGGTGATCGGGAACAGATGCGGCAGGCCGCGTTCCAGCACCATCGGCATGGTCGCCGCCGACGTCACCGTGCCCATCGAGCCGACCATCGCGAAGATCTTGTCGCTGGTCAGCAGTTTCTGCGCCGCCAGCACCGCCTTTTTCGGATCATAGGCCATATCCTCGACCACCAGCCGCAATTTGCGCCCGTTGATGCCACCGGCGGCATTGATGTCGTCCACCGCCAGTTCCATGCCGTTCTTGACCGGGATGCCCCAGAAGTTGATCGGCCCGCTCAGGTCCAGCAGGGTGCCGATGACTATCTCGTCATCGCTGACCCCCTGCACGTCGGCCTTTGCGCCGAACCCCGGCGAGAAGGCCAGAAGCGCCCCAAGCGCCACCATTTTCAGTCTTGAAGCGAATGTCATATGCGTATCCTCCTTGCGTTATGGCCTTTTCGCTGGCCGTTGGTCATTTCCCTGCCGCAGAACACGGTTCAGGACGTCGCATAGATGGCGTCGATCAGCGCCTTGTGGCGCCTTGCAACGACATTGCGTTTGAGTTTCAGGGTCGGGGTGAATTCCTCATCCTCGGTGGTCAGTTCGACGTCGATCAGACGGAATTTCTTGATCTGCTCGACCCGCGCGAACCGCTGGTTGACCGCCTCGACCTCGGCCGCGATCAGGTCGCGGATTTCACTCCGTGCGCACAGGCTGGTATAGTTGGTGAAGGGAATGGCGTGATCCTGGGCGTATTTGGCGATATTGTCGTAATCGATCATCACTAGCGCGCTCAGATAGGGACGGGCCTCGCCGATCACGATGGCGTCGGAAATGAACGGGCTGAATTTCAACTGGTTCTCGATTTCCGACGGCGAGATGTTCTTGCCGCCCGAGGTGATGATGATGTCCTTGGAACGGTCGATCACGCGGATGAAGCCGTCGCTGTCGATCTCGCCGATATCGCCGGAATTGAGCCAGCCATCGACCATCGCCTCGCGGCTTTTTTCGGGCTTGTGCCAGTAGCCCTGAAAGATATGCGGGCCACGGATCAGGATTTCGCCCTGATCCGACAACCTGATCTCGCTGCCCGGCAGTGCCTTTCCGACGGTGCCCAGCCGGTGCTGGCCCACCGGCGGCAACGATGCCACGCCGGCAGTTTCGGTCAGCCCGTAAGCCTGCATCATCTCGACCCCGAGCGCCAGATACCAGCGGATCAGTTCGGGCGCGATCGGGGCCGCACCGGTGGTGACATAGCGCACCCGTTCCAGCCCCAGAAACTTGCGGGTGCGATGCAGGACCGTGCGATCCATCGCCCCATGCGCCAGCCTGAGCCAGAGCGACAGCTTTCTGCCTTCGCCAAGCAGGCCGCGCCGCCGGAACGCCAGATGGAAGGCCAGCCGGAAGGCTTGACGTTCCAGCCAGGTGCCATCCTCGACCGCGATGGTGGCGCGGGAATAGAACTTTTCCCAGATGCGCGGCACCGCGAAGAACACGGTCGGGGAAATCTCGCGCAGGTTCTGCGCCATCGTGTCGGGGCTTTCGGCGAAACTGGACACCGAACCGTTGAAGATCGGGCGCACCACGCTGATCAGACGTTCGGCGATATGGCTGAGCGGCAGGAATGACAGCAATTCATCCTTTGGCCCGATCTGCATCACGATATTCAGCGCCGCCGCCTGATAGATCAGGTTGGAATGGCTCAGCATCGCGCCCTTGGGTGGGCCGGTGGTGCCCGACGTATAGATCAGGATCGCGGTATCCCCCGGGCGCACGGCGGCGATGCGGCGGAGCCATTCGGCGCCGGACGCGGCATCGTCTGCCCCGGTCAGGTCGGCCAGGCTGATCACCATCGGATCAGAAAAATCCGCCAGCCCTTCCATGTCGAACACGACGATCCATTCCAGGCTGGGCAGGTCGGCGCGGGTCTGCAGGACCTTGTCCAGTTGTTCCTCGTTCTCGACAAACACCACCCGCGCCTGACAATCGTTGATCACATAGGCGGTCTGCTCGGGCGAATTGGTGGCGTAGATGCCGGCGGAAATGCCGCCTGCGGTAATCACCGCCATATCGGCGAAGAACCATTCCGGGCAATTGTCGGCCAGGATGCAGGCGCGATCGTGCGGCTGAAATCCCCGCCCGATCAGCGCCAGCGCGATCCGGCGCACCTGTTCGCCATAGTCGCGCCAACTGAACGCCTGCCACAGTCCGCGATCCTTGCTGCGCAGCGCCACACGTTTGCCGCGCATGTCCACCGCCCGCTCAAACGCCGCCGCAATGGTGCTGTCGGGGCCGGGGACGATTTCCAGATCGCTGCCGAAGGCCGACCAGTCCGCCGCCATCACCTGATTGTCCGCTATCGCCACAGTTTCTTCCTTTTCCAGCGGTGACCGCCACGCACGCTGCTATCTTTCTTGCCAAGGTAGAATTCGCGGATGTCGGGTTTTTCCGCCAGGTCGCGCGCCGCGCCTTCCATCACGATCCGACCGTTTTCCACCACATAGCCGTAATCGGCGATCTCCAGCGCCTTGTGGGCGTTTTGTTCGACCAGCAGGATGGTGGTTCCGGCCTCGGTGCAGATGCGGCGGATGATGGCGAAAATCTCGGTCACCAAACGCGGCGACAGGCCCAGCGACGGCTCGTCCAGCAGCAACAGGCGCGGCCTTGCCATCAGGGCGCGGGCGATGGCCAGCATCTGCTGTTCCCCCCCCGACAGGCTTTGCGCGGCCTGACCCAGACGTTCCCTCAGCACCGGGAAATTGCTGTACATGCGATCCAGATCGCCCCTTGCCTGCTCGCGGTTGTGGAGGCGGAATGCCCCCAGCATCAGGTTCTCGCGCACGCTGAGGAAAGGAAACACCTCGCGCCCTTCCGGCACATGCAGAAGCCCGAGATTGACGATCCGGTCGGGCTCCATGCCGATCAGGTTCTTGCCGTCAAACCGGATGGAGCCCTTCTGCGGCTCGACCACGCCCGATATGGTCTTGAGGATGGTAGATTTGCCGGCCCCGTTCGAGCCGAGCAGGGTGACAATGCTGCCCTCGGGGATGTGCAGGCTGATCCCCTGAACGGCCAGGATCGGCCCGTAATAAGCCTCGATATTGCTGAGTTCCAGCAGCGGTTCCTGCACCTTACCCTCCAAGATAGGCCTCGATCACGCGGGGGTTGGCCATGATCTCGGCAGGCTGGCCGATCGCCAGAACCTCGCCGTGATCCAGCGCCAGAACCCGGTCGGACACCATGCCCACCAGCGACATGTCGTGTTCGATCATCAGCACGGTGACGCCAAGCTGGCTGCGGATATCCCTGATCCAGTAGGACATGTCCTCGGTCTCGTCGGGGTTCAGCCCGGATGAGGGCTCATCCAGCAGGATCAGGCGCGGCTGGCTGGCCAGGGCGCGGCCAAGCTCCACCACCTTGCGGATGCCGTATGGCAGGCCGCCGACCCGCGCGTCGCGGTGCTCCTGCAGGTCCAGCAGATCGATCACATCCTCGACACGTTCGCGATGCGCGATTTCGCTTTGCCGCGCGGCGGAGGTGAACAGCAATTCCTGCCACAGGGCCGGCCCGCCCCGGCTGTGGCGACCGACCAGAAGGTTGGACAGCACGGTGGAATTCTCGAACAACTCGATATTCTGGAAGGTTCGCGCGATACCGAGGCCGACCACCTTGTGCGGCGCGATCCGGCTGATATCCCGGTCGTCATAGACCAGACTGCCGCCGCCCAGGTCGTAGATGCGGCTGATCAGGTTGAACAGCGTGGATTTGCCGGCACCGTTCGGTCCGATGATGGTGAAGATCTCGCCTTCCTCGACGGCAAAGCTGACATCGCGCACCGCATGGATACCGCCGAACCGCCGATCCAGATTGCGCCCCTCGAACAATGTCATCGCAACTGCTCCGATTTCTGGAACATCCGCTGGCGGCGGAAAGTGGCCTTGCGGTAGAACGGGAAAATGTCGAGATAGAGCTTGATCTTCTGCCAGCGGCCATAGATCCCGTGCGGCTCGAACAGCATGAACAACACCATCAGCAACCCGTATACACCGGCATCCAGCCCCGCCTGATAGGTGGACGAGATGCCGAAGGCGTCGCGGAGCAGCACGATGAATTGCGGCAGCATGACGATGAACACCGCCCCGAACACCGCGCCATGCAACGAGCCAAGTCCGCCCACCACCACCAGCACCAGCAACTCCACCGAGGCCATGATAGTAAACTGATCGGGCGTGATGAACTGGATGCGATGGGCGTAAAGCGCCCCCGCCACCCCGGTCAGCGCACCGCTGAGGGCCAGCACGATGGCCTTGTAGCGCGCCAGGTGGATGCCGAGGCTCTGCGCCGAAATCTCGCTGTCGCGCATCGCCGTCAGGGCGCGGCCGGTGCGCGACCGCAAGAGGTTGATCATCAGCCACAGCACCAGCACCAGCAGGCCGGTGCTGAGATAGTAGAACTTCCATTCCGCATCGAAGGTGAAGCCGCCGACCTGAATGCGCTTGACCAGAATGCCGAGGCTGCCATTGGTCAGCGATTCCCAGCGCGTCAGCACCTCTTCCACAATGAAGGCGAAGGCCAGCGTGGCAATCGCCAGATAGATGCCCGCCAGCCGCGCCGTGGACAGCGACAGGATCGCGCCCGTCAGCCCCGCCATCACCCCGGCCAGCACCAGCGAGGCGGCAAACGGCACGCCGGCCTTCTGCAGGATCGCCTCGGTATAGGCCCCGATCGCCAGAAACGCCGCCTGCCCCAGCGATACCTGCCCGGTATAGCCGACCAGCAGCATCGCCCCCAGCCCGGCAATGGCGTAGATTCCCACGAAGGACAGTTGCGACAGGTGGTGTTCGCCCAGGTAGAACGGTGCCGCCAGCAGCGCCAGCGCCAGCAACGCATACCAGACCAGAGTGCCGCGCTGGCGGATCAGCCTTATGTCCTCGTTGTAGCTGGTTTTCATCGGCACATGCATTGGCTCAGACCTTCTTGGCGACGGATTGCGCGAACAGGCCCTTGGGCCGGACTGCCAGCACAAGCAGCATCAGCACATAGGCGGCGATGTCCTTGAAGCCTTCGGGCAGGTAGAACCCGGCCAGCGCCTCGACCACGCCGATGATCAGCCCGCCGACAACCGCCCCCGGCAAGGAACCGAACCCGCCGATCACCGCCGCCGGAAACGCCTTCAGCCCGATGAAACCCATATTGACATGCACGAAGGTGATCGGTGCCAGCAGGATGCCGACCAGCGCCGCAGTGGCGGCACTGATGGCCCAGATCATCGACAGGATGGATTTCACCGGCACCCCGACATAATAGGCGGCAAGCTGGTTCTGCGAGGTGGCCTGCATCGCCACACCCAGCATGGTGAAGCGGAAGAACAGGTAGAGCACGATCACCAGCGCCAGGGTGGCACCGATGATGGCCAGATGCTCGTTGCTGATCACCAGCCCGCCAAGGGTGGTGACGCCGCCGGAATAGGGGGTGGCGATGCCATAGGTTTCGGTGCCCCAGCCCGGGACGGAGATCACCACCGCGCGGATCACGAAACCTATGCCGATGGTGATGATGACGATGGCGAAAACCGGCTGCCCGGCCATTGGCCGCAATACCACCCGGTCAAGCAGCGCGCCGATCAGCGCCATGCAGGCCAGCGCCAGCATCAGCCCCAGATAGAACGGCATGCCCAGTAGCGTGATGAAACTGAAGCCGAGGAACGCGCCCAGCATCATCAGATCGCCCTGGGCGAAGTTGACGATCTCGCTGGCCTTGTAGATCAGCACGAAACCGAGTGCCACGATGGCATAGATACAGCCGGTCGCCACGCCGCTGATGATCATCTGGGTAAACTCGATCAAGCCTTGCATTGCTCTCCCCAAGCTGCCGTTGGCCCGAAACCCCGGATGCATCTGGTGATGCGTCACGGCACCGCTGAACATTCTGCCCGTCACTTTGCGCACACGGGTCATCCGGCCAACGGCAAGGCTTGGATGAGCACTAACTCATTGACACACGATTTTCAAGTGCTACTCAATGAACAAGTGATATTCTTTAACTTCCAACCGCAGCCAGCAGAACTCGGACTGGCGGTTAGAGGAGGTGCGCGATGACGATCCCGGATACCTGTGCGGCACTTGTCCTGAGTCATGGCGGCAGGGCAGAAACAATCGGCGGAGCCGGGCTGGCCGACGCCGCAGAATGGCTCGAATACCGGCAAATCAGCCTGCCGGACCCCGGGCCGGATCAGGTATTGATCCGGGTTGCCCTGTCGCCGGTCAACCCCTCGGACCTGCTGCATATCCGGGGCGAATATGGCCTTTCGCGACAGATCGGGATGCCTGCCGGGTTTGAAGGGGTTGGAACCGTCATCGGCACCGGCAAGCGCGCACAAGCCCTGGCGGGACGCCGGGTATCGTTCCTGGCAACCGGTTCGGGGGCCTGGGCAGAATATGCACTCGCCGATGCGGCAGCGGTAATTCCGGTATCGCCCGACATAGCGGACAGCGATGCGGCGGCGCTGATCGTCAATCCCCTGACCGCCATCGCACTGGTCGGGCTGGCCGCCGACAGCGGCACAAGGGCGTTGGTGCTGACGGCGGCGAATTCGCAATTGTGCCGCCTGATGATCGAACCCGCACTCAGCCGGAACCTGACGCTGATCGCGATCATCCGCAAGGCTGCCCAGGCCGCGCCCTTGCACGCGCTTGGCGTGCAGCATGTGCTCGACAGCAGCGGGGCGGATTTCGCAGCCCGGCTTGGCAACGTCTGCCGCAGTGAAAAGCCCCGCATCCTGCTGGATGCCGTCGGCGACCAGATCGCCGCCGACATCTTCGCGGCCATGCCCGCACATAGCCGGTGGATATCCTACGGCCTGCTGTCCGCGACCGGGCCAAGGCTGCCCGACATGCGGCAATTCGTGTTTGACAACAAGCGTATCGAAGGCTTCTGGCTGAGCCGCTGGTTGCAGGCGGCATCGCCGGAACATCGCGAAAAGGCCGAGGCCGAGGTGCAGACGCGCTTTGCATCCGGTGTCTGGAGCACCGCGATTGGCACCCGCCTGACCCTGCAAAACACGATCCGCGATCTGGGCCGCGCCCTCAGGGCTGGTGGAAAAGTGATGATCGCCCCGGATGCCACCTGAACCGCCGGCATGGTGGAGTAGCGACGTCTTGTTGAAATACGTCCACAATTGCTCCGCTCAATCCGCCACCTCGGTGACCACGCGGGGCGGGTCCGATCCATCCGGACGCGACAGGGCATACCAGCCCGCAAGCTCATCGGCGACGATCGCCGCCTGCATGGCAATCGAGGTGGCGCTGGCGTTCAGGCAGGGGACGATAGAGAACTGATCGCCACCATGCCTCAGAAAATCGCGCCGGGCACGCAATCCGATTTCTTCCAGCGTCTCAAGGCAATCGGCGGCAAATCCCGGTGTCACCACCACCAGGTTCCTTGTCCCTTCAACCGCGAGGCGGTGAATCGTAGCATCGGTGAACGGACCCAGCCAGGAGCCGCGACCGCCATTCGACTGAAAGGCCAGCATGTAGCTGTCTTCAGCCATTCCCAACGCCGCGCCCAGCAACTGAAAGGTCGTCCGGCACTGGTCCAGATAGGGATCGCCCCTGATGACCATTGCCTCGGGAAGACCGTGAAACGAGACCAGCACCACATCGGGTTGCCAGGGCTGGGCCTTGATGTGACGCCGGACGCTGTCGGCCAGTGCCGAGATATAGGCGGGATGTGCAAAATACGGCGGCACGGTCCGGATGGCGGGCTGGTGACGCAGGGATTTCAGATGCGCGAAAGCCGCATCAACTGCGCTGGCCGTGGTCGCGGCGCTATATTGCGGATAGAGCGGAAAAAGCAGGATGCGCTCGCAACCGATCTCCACCAGCCGGTCGATAGCCCGGCCAATGGAAGGCGATCCATATCGCATCGCCCATTCGACCGTCACCGCGCCGAAACGGTCGGCCAGCCGGTCAGCCTGGGCTGAGGTGATGAGTTTCAATGGAGATTCCCCCGCCCGGTGATCCCAGATCTGCCGATAGGCGTGCGCGAGGCTTCCCGGTCGGCGGGTGAGAACCAGTGCGTTCAGGATCAGCCACCAGAGCGGCCCCCGCGCCTCAATCACGCGCGGGTCCGTCAGGAATTCCTTCAAATAGCGCCGCACCGGCCAGAAGTCCGGGGTTTGTGGCGATCCGAGGTTGATCAGCAGAATGCCAACCCGGCTATCCGGCAGATCGGGCTTCACCCCGTCCGTCTGGCCCGGGTGGTGCATCTCGGCCAACATACTCTGTGTCGGTGCCGCTCGGATCACCTGCATGGCGGCACCGATGATGTGCCGGCGACACGTCCCGGACCGGCATGCGGGATAGCTGCTTTTGCCATCTGGCCGAGGGACAGGCTGACCTCCTCGGCGGTATCCAGCGCCGCATCGACGCAAGCGCCCACCGACACGCCGCGCAGGTAATTGCCGGTGACGAACAGGCCCGGCATGTCGCGCAGCGCATCCGCAAAAAGCTCGACCAGCCGGGAATGGCCGGGCTGAAACTGCGGCAGGCCTCTCGGCCATTGGCGCACCCGTGCCAATACCGGCTCGCCCCGGGCGCCGACAAGACCGGCAAGTTCGCCCTGCACGATCCCGATCAAGGTTTTCGCCGGCAGGCGCGCATGATCCGGGGCGCGGGCTCCGCCGATATAGGCCGAGATGGCAACATGGCCTGCCGGTGCCCGCCCCGCGAACATCGACGAGCAGAACAGCCCGCCATTGATGATGCGCCCCTCGCAACCGGGCGTCAGATAGCCCAGCCCGTCAAGCGGATGCGCGATCTGGTCGCGCCGGTAGCCCAGAAAGACCACCGCCAGCGGAGGTGCCTCGATCCGCACGCAGGACTCGGCTGCTGCGGGCGCGACCTGCGCCAGCATTTGCGCCGCGACATGGGGTTGCGTGGCGATGACCACGGCCCTTGCGCGGAGGCAGCCCCGATCCCCGGCATCAATCACAAAGCCCTGCGATGTGCGCGTGATCTTGCGCACCGTGACGCCCGGTTTCACCGCATGGCCCAGTTGGCGTGCCAGCGCCTGCGGCAAGGTGCCGATACCGTCGCGCCAGGATGACATCTGCCGCGCCGGCATCCGACCGCCGCTCAGCCGGGCGCCCAGCACGGCCCGGATCACCGATCCATGCACGCGCTCCATTTGGGCCAGCGCCGGCATGACGAAATCAAGCTCGGTGCGTCTGGCATCGCCTGCGAACATGCCGGCAACCAGCGGATCGAGGACACGCTCGGCAAATTCGGCACCGAACCGGCGGCGGCCGAATTCCGCGACAGTTTCGATGGCGTCCCGGTTCCCGCGAGGCTGCCAGATCTCGGCCGCCATGCGCGCGCGCCCGGCCAATGTCAGATAACCCGAGGTCAGGAAGGCCATCGGGTGAATGCCGATCCCGACCAGTCGCCCGCCTTTCGTCAGGTAGCGTTTGCGCACTTCGGGGCCAAGATTGGTACGCTGGTTGCCAAGCTCAAGGCAATCGGCCAAATCGGCAACGCCCTTCATGCCAAGATTGACCGTGCTGGGGCCATGTTCCATCAGAAAGCCGCCGATACGCTCGGAAATCGCGTTGCCCCCGGGGCGAACCTGACGTTCCAGCACCAGAACGCTGTGGCCTGCGGCACCGAGGGCATTGGCGGTGGTCAGGCCCGACACGCCGCCGCCGATGACCACCACGTCAACCGCCGTCATGGCCGATCTCCGCTCCGGGCCCGCACCCCGGCAATGTCAGGGCGCGACGGCCCGGTACCGCCAAAGCGCCGCTGCACCAGCATTTCCAGATGCTCTGCGGTGACCGCGACGCAGCCGTTTTCCCGGGCAAATGCCTCGGCGCGCTGGCGCACGAAGCGGCGCACGAAGGGCGGCACCCGGTCCAGCCTTGCCTCGGCGGTGCTGGTCCAGGCGATGGCTTGTGGCGGCGCGATTTCCGGGATCACGCCGCTGCCGTCGGGCTGATAGGCGCATAGCCTGTCCTCGCCCATCAGATCGCCGCTTGCAGCGTAAGGGCGTGCGCGGCAACCACCGCAGACACCGGCATATTCGCAGATGCCGCAGCGACCCGTCAGCCGGGGGGCGCGAAGCTGCTGGAATACCGGCGCATTGTGCCAGATATCGGCGAATCTCAGGTCGCGCAGCGAACCGGCGCTCAGGTCCATATAGGGGCACGGGGTCACCTCGCCGCCGGGTGTTACGCGCGCGTAGCGGGTGCCGGCCAGACAGCCGCCCGCCTCGTAGCCATGCGCCATGGTGATCGGCCAGTCGGGATCAAGCTCAAGCGCCATGCGCTTGAAATGCGGCGCACATTTGGCGCGGATCATCATCCCTTCGCTGGCATGTGCAGCGCGGGTCAGGCGGCGCAGGGTACGGTCATAGCCGTCGCGGCTGATATCGCTGACATGCCGTCCGCGCCCGGTGCAAACCAGAAAGAACACGTTCAGCGCAATCGCCCCGCAGGAGCGCGCAAAGGCAATCATCGGCTCCAGTTCGTCGGCGGTGTCGTCGGTAACGGTGAAATGGATTTGCAGGCCCATCCCGGCACGGCGGCAGGCATCGATCCCGTGCATGGTGCGTACAAAGCTGCCGGGCAGGCCACGGAAGGCGTCATGCCGCTCCGGGTCCAGCGAATCAACGCTGATCCCGACACCTGCCACGCCCGCCGCCTGCAAGCCGGCAACGCGCCGGTCGTTCAGCGCCAGGCCGTTGGTGCCCACCACCACCATCAGCCCAAGGCCTGCGGCATGGCCTGCGATCAGTTCAAGATCCGGGCGCAACAGCGGCTCGCCGCCGGTCAGCACCAGCATCGTCTCGTTGCTGAGGGTCGCGACATCGTCGATCAGGGCGCGGATCTCGGCGGTCGTCAGTTCCGCCGCGTCGGCCTCGTTTCGTGCTCCGGCATCAAGATAGCAATGGGCGCAGTTGAGGTTGCAGCGCCGGGTCAGGTTCAGGGCGACCAGATACGGTGCCTCCGCCATCGGTATCAGCCTTCGTCGGGCGGCGGAGCGGGATGGCCGCCGGACTGCATGTTCGCGTGCATGTTCCGCCGGGACGTCGCGATCACCGTTTCCAGCAGGTCTGGCGTGATCTTTGGTGCGGCCTGCTCGGCAGCCTCGGCCTCGGCCTTCAGGCGCAGGGTCTCGCGCACCATGTCCGGCACCAGCGCCAGCCGCGACAGGGCGGCAGCACTCCAATATGGCAAGGTGTTGGCCCCGAGAAACGGCTGCACATGTACCGCCGCCACCCGGTCGGCACCGTCGCGCCGGGCGCGTTTTTCGGCGCGAAGCCGGATCGCCGCCACGATCGAGGCATCGCCACCACTGGCCGCCAGCGCCTCGGCCCCGGGGGACCAGGCAAGCGGGGCCTCGGGGCTGGCAATGCCGCCGAAATGCGGGCAGAGCTTTTGCGTCGCGCGTTCGATCAGTTCGCAGGTGATCACCGTATGCCCGCTTTCCTGGGCGAAGCGCTGCACCGCAAGCCGCACCATGCCGCGCGCCATCTCGGGCACGCGATCAAGCCTGGCCTCGGCCTCGGCCGTCCAGCGGATGGTTTCCTCGGCCAGCGCATCAAGCGGCGGCACGAAGGTTCCGGCACCAAGCCAGATATGGCAGGGCGCGCTGCGCAACAGGTTTTCCGCGTTGCCGCCGATATCCAGCCCGTCATCGGCATGGATGCCGGTCCGCCCGATCAGCAACAGGCTGGCACCGGTGCGCGCCAGACAGGCGGCGATGGCGACATGCGGCTTGCCGTCCAGCAATTCGGTGGTGACCGCAACGCCCTCCTGTTCGGCGATCCGGGCCGCCAGCGCCAGATGCGAGCGGTAGATTTTCGCCAGCCCGTCATCAATGATTTCCTCGTGCAGGCTTTCCTGCTCCTTGAAGCGGAATACCTTGCCGGCTTCGTCGCTCAGCACTCCGGCGATGCGGTTGAAGGCGACGTAGTGGAAATAGGGATCATAGGCCGCCACCACATGCACCGGCACATCCAGCGCCCGCCCCAGCCGCAGCGCCATTTTCAACGCCCCGTAGCCCCGCGCCGAGCCATCGACGGCGGCCACCAGCGGCCCCGTGCCGATCGCGCTGGTGGGGTCGCGGATCACCAGCAGATCGCGCGTCACCCGCCGCGCCACCCGTTCGCAGACCGTGCCGATACCGGCACCCGGTACCGCGCCCAGCCCCTGTGCCCCAAGCGCCAGCAGATCGAAGCCGCCCGCCTCGACCGCCTCGACGATCTGGCGGTAATTCTTGCCCTCGGGGCTGAGCCTGCCATAGGCGATACCGGCGGCATCGCAGGCGGCACTGGCGCTGTCGTGATAGCTGTCGGAGATGATGCTGAGACCGCGCGTGATCAGGCTGTTATGCACCGCGCGCTGGTGTTCGATACCGTCCTCGGTGCGGTAGCGATCCGGCAAGCCGCCCTCCATCTGCTTGAAGCGGCGGTCGTGCAGGCGCGCGGCATAGGCGTGAATGCCGGTGATCATGCCGCCTGCCACACCGGCCAGACGCACCGCCTCGGCTAGGGCGCGGTCTGCGTGGTCGGAGGCATCAAGCGCCACCAGGATCCGGCGCGGCAGGATGTCCGGGGCCATATCCGTTGCGGCCAGGGCTTCAACCTTGTCCTTCATCCTTGCCACTCCCTTCAACTTCTGCCCTGCCCTTCAGGAAGCGCAGGCCGCCAAGCTGTGCCGCCAACACACCGGCTACCGCTGCAATCGGCGCCCAGTAGAGCGCGTTGCTGACCGGTTGTTCCAGGCTGACGAAATACCAGGTCGAGACCGCCTTTTCGCCGCCCCGCTCCAGTCGTGCGCCGTCCCAGACCGCAAAGGCCATCGGTACTGTCATGCCGGGTTCAAAGGCAAAGCCGCCCTGTTGGCGCGGCACCGTCAGGACCACCTTCCAGCGGTCATCGGCAGGTGCGCCGTTGCCAGCGCCGTCCTGGGCCGCTTCATCGACCGGCGTCAAAGTGCCGAACCCTTCCGCCGACAGCTTTTCAACCGGGGTGCGGGCCTGAAGCGCCATGTCGCTCAGCGGGCTGCCGGCGGCGGCGGAAGTCAGGTAGACTTGGTCTTCGGTATAATCGCCGAGCCCGGCAATCTCGCCCGCAGGCCGCCCGGAATAGGGATACCAGTCGGCGATCATGTCGGGGTGACGCTGCGTGACATCGTGGTCATGGCCATATTGCCAATCCGCCTTCCACTGGTAGATCGTCACCGGCTTGCCCGGCTCGCCCATCGCGAAATAGGGGATGCCATGGGCCGGATCGGCGGGAAATTCCACTGCCACCGCGTCGCGGAAATCGGCCACCCCTGCCAGTTCGGTATTGGCCAGCGCGTCGCCCCATTCAAACAGCAGCGCCAGCATCTCGCCGTCGTAAAGCGCGCGCAAGGTCAGTTCCGTGACCCCTGCCTCATAGACCCGGGGCTTGACTACCGCCTGCGGTGCCAGCGGCACCGACAGGATATCCGCCCCGGCCCATGCCTCGTCATCCGGCGCGGTCGGCACCTTCTGTACGGATTTCGCCAGCAGGGTCGCCTTTTCCTGGGCGCGGGCAGGCCCCACGCCGAACGCCATCGCCGAGGCGGCCATCAGCGGAGTGGCCAGGAATTTCCGGCGTGCCAGTCTTGTGTCGCCCAAATCCATGCTCACCTCCTGTTTTCTGCGAAATCACCGGCGGCACCCCGGCATTCGCCGCAGCCGCCATCCTCGACCCGGTCGAGCGAACCTTCATTGACGAACGGCTCGGCACGGCGCGGGATGCCTGCCGCCGCCATCTCCTGTGCCAGGAAGTCATCCATAAGGTCGGCCCAGACGGCAAACGGGCCGGGTGCCGGGCGCTGTTGCAACCGATGGGCAAAACTGAACGCCCAGAACCCGAGATGGCTTTCCAGAAATAACCGCTGCGCCTTGGCACAGAACGCGACCCGTTCGGCACCGTGATCCTGACCTTCGGCAAGCGCCTGTTTCAGGCTGAGAAATTCCATGAATTCCAGCTCGAAGGCGATGTGATCGGGGCGGTCATGCACGCCCTCGGCCAGCGCCAGCCCGAAGGCGCGGTAAAAGCCGACGACATCGGCCAGCGTCTGGGATTTCTCGAAGATATGCGCCTGACCGTATTCGCCGCCATAGGGCGGGCAATCCTTGGAGACCGCGTGGCCGAACACCGACAGATGCGCGCGTTTCAGACTGTCGTCATCCAGCGCGGCGATGGCCGCATTGGTCTCGCTGGTCGCCGCTAGGCCAAGTGCCGCCATCGCCGCCCTGGTGACCGACCACTGGTGCTGCAACGCCTTTGCGCCACCGGGTACCGGATCAGAAAACGCCAGCGCCAGAAAGCGGTAGATTTCCGCCCGCGCCGGGGCTGGCCGGGGACCTGCCGCCGGGCTGGCGTCAGATCGAGTTGTAGTGCTTGTCCGGGCGCTCATGGCGCGGCTCCTCTACGCTGACGCGGGCCACCTCGCGGCCGTCCTGGCCGTAACCGATCACCGTGTCGTTGAAGATTTCCCAGGGCTTGCCACCCACGGTCCGCTCGAATATCTTCTCGCCTTCGATGATCTCGTAGCGGAACACGATGGTCTGGCTGGCGCGGAACAATTGCAGCACCGCCATCAATTCGCGCGACGGATTGGCATAGGCCTCGATCGCCGCATCGACGCCGGGGCCGAACATCTGTCGCAGATAGGGGCGCGGGGCCCAGCGTGGCGGGATGTAATAGCCGTTCGGTTCCGTGCCGAATTGCGGATAGAGCGGCAGCGCCACGCGTGCGACCTTGACGAGGTAATATAGCGGATTGCTCCGGTCCTCGGCCCAGCCACCTTGCTCGTCGATCGTGACCAGCCCCTGCAGGCGAATCTTGCCGACGCAGGCGGCCATGCAGCGGGTTTCCATCGGTTGACCGTCGGTCAGGGGATCGGTGCCCTCGATACGCGGATAACAGGCGATGCACTTTTCGCTGACCCTTGTGGTGGGGCGGAACATCGGCTTCTTGTAGGGGCATTGCGACACGCATTTGCGATAGCCTCGGCACCGCTTCTGGTCGATCAGCACGATACCGTCCTCGGGCCGCTTGTAGATCGCGCCGCGCGGACAGGCGGCAAGGCAGGCCGGATAGGTGCAATGGTTGCACAACCGCTGGAGATAGAAGAACCAGGTGCCGTGTTCCGGCAGGCTGGCGGATTGCATGTTCAGCTTGTCACGGTTGTCCTTGCCGCCGGTGGCGGTGTCCTCATAGAAATTCGGCGACGACCATTCCTGATCGCTGGGCTCATAACCAAGCGCCACTTCCTCGCGCTGCGGGGCCTGATGCGCGGCCTCGAAGATGGTCATGCCGTCATAGGTGCCATAGGGCGCGACCGCTTCCGTGCCGCCGGGTTTCCATGCCGCGTTTCGCCCTGCCGCCTGATGCGCATTATCCAGCTGTTGCAGCAGCTTCACGTCCCAGGATTGCGGGTAACCGCCGAACGGCTTGGTCTCGACATTGTTCCACCACATGTATTCCTGCCCCTTGGAGAAGGTCCATGTGGACTTGCAGGCCATCGTGCAGGTCTGGCAGGCAATGCAGCGGTTGATGTTGAAGACAAAGGCGAATTGCCGGTCGGGATGCGCCTCGGCATGGGGATAGTGCATGTTCCGGCCAAGCTGCCAGTTGAAGACGTCAGGCATTGCCGGTCCCTCCTTCGTTCCTGTGCGTCACCGGACGCCATCCGGCACAAACGCGGTCGATCAGGCCACGCACATGCGCCTCGCCCCGGTCGAGATAAATGCGGTGCGTGGCCTGAAAGACCGGGCGCGTGAACAGCGTCATCAGCCGTTGTCTGGACCAGCCCATCAGCAGGAATTCCTCGATCAGACATTCCGCCATCAGGTCGGGATCGCCGCCGGGCAGCGGAACCGCCACAAACTCCATCGGATCGTCTTTTGCCGCAGGTTTCATCAGGCTTTCTCCACCCTGGTCAGATCGCCGGCCAGATAGCGTGCCATCGTCGCGTCCTCGTGGCCGGGCGTGAAACCAGTCTTGACCGGCTCCCAGACGCCTTCGCCGCCCAGCCCGCCAGCCTCGGCGCGTTCGATCCTGACCAGCGTTTCCTTGGGCACGGTGTTGACCGCGTGGTTGTCCACATCAAAGCCGAAGGTGAAGGCCATCGAGCCGGTCTTCTTGTGAAACAGGCTGTCGGTCTGGTGCATGATCGGAGCCCAGCCGCGGGTGATGCTCTGATGCGAGCCATAGCGGAAATTTGACTGATAGCCGGTGTCACCGGCCAATGCGCGCCCGTCCTCGCGCCCCTCATGCGCCTTCACGGTGCGCTCTGACGCTATCCAGGCGCTGTGCTTGGTCATCACCACGTTGTAGGGATAGGCGGGGTTGAATTTCACCCGGGTCAGCAGGCGGAACGCCTTGTGCCGCTCGGGCGCGTCCTCCCATTTCACGAAGGGGCGGTCGGCGGGGTTGGCATCGACATAGATGTAATCGCCATCCTCGATCCCCATTTCCTTGGCGGCATCTGGGTTCATGTGCACCTGCCAGTCCGCCACCCCCGGCGAGCGCCGGTCGCGCCGATAGGGATCGCCGAAATTCGTGCTCCAGATCCAGTTCCAGTCGGTTGTCGCCCAGGAGGAATGAGTGGTGTGCCGGCTTTTCGGGGTCATGCAGTAGAACGAGAAACCGTCCCGCCAGAGGGGATTCTTGGTCGCCCTCACCTCCGCCCACGACATTTTGTTATTGGCAATCGCCCGCAGGTCGGCATCCAGCAGATCGCCCTGCAACATCTCGGGCGTCACTCCATAATTCTGCGGCCGGATATAGGGGCTGGACGAGACGATCACGTTCGGCATGTAGGGCGTCGCCTCGGGGGCTTCACGGTGGACGATCAGATTTTCGCCGTACTCGATCGCCTCGGGGATATCGCAATAGGCATTCAGCCGCCCGGTATCGGTATAAAACGGGATGTGGTCATGCACCTGTTCAAAAAAGGCGACACGCGGATAGGTGCGAAACAGCATCAGCGCCGCGCCCGGCTCACCGTATTTGCCGGCCATGATGTCAGAGACCTGATAGCCCTTGGTGGTGGTCGAGCCATCAATCACCCGTTGCAAATAGACCCGGCTTTTGCCTTCCAGCAGGAACTTCCAGTGGTTGCGGAAACGGTCGTCGCCGGTCAGCTCGGTCAGTTTTTCCGATACCAGCGCAAAGATCATGCCGTCATCCTTGCTGTCGTATAGCGGCTTGATACCGTCGCCGCCCCACATCTGCAAAAACGGATTGGAACAGGACGCGCCGAATTCCAGGTCCTGAAATTCCATCCATGAATTCGCCGGCAGGATCACATCGGCATATTCCGCTGAGCCGGTCCATTCCACCTGCTGATCAACGATCAGGTCGATCTTGGGGTTGATATTGGTGATCAGATGATAGGCCCATTTTGCCTGATTGATCAGGTTGGCGTTGCAATACCACATCGCCTTGGTCGGTGACGGCAGATGGGTGTGGCCGGTGAAGTTCTTGCGCCCAGCGCCGGGTGTATCCACGATCATCGGGCGCTCACCGAACCCCCAATAAGACATTTCCTCGCCATGCAGCAATTCGCGGATGTTGTCGGGGCCGATTGTGCCGTTTTCATCCAGCACCTGATTGAACGGGTCTTCCTTGACCCAGGCACCCGCCCCTGGCCCAGACCAGGGCGAGGCCTGCATCAACGCCCCTTTGTAATTGCCCGCCCAGGTATGCGCCCCGCTGCCGGGAATCCCGATCGAGCCGATCAGCATCAGCGGCATCATGGTGGCGCGGTTGTGCAGGGTGGCGTGGTAATAGTGGTTGATGCCTTCGCCGTAATGGATCGCCACCGGATAGGCCTCACGCGGCTTGCCGATGAAGTCGGGGTCCCAGAAGCGGCGGCCGAAATCCTTGACGATCTGTTCCAGCAGATCCTCGGGTGCGCCGGTGATCTCGGCGGTGGTGGCCAGATCGTAATCCGCCAGATGTTCACGGTACATCGACCAGACGGTCATCACCTCGACCTCGCTGCCATCCACCAGCGTCACGCGGCCTTTCCAGTCCAGTGCCGGATCAATGCCCGCCTGAGTGATATGGCGGCCCACATCATCGCGGCTGATCGGTAGTGCTGTGCCCGAGTTCAGATCATGCACCAGAAAATCGCCAAGCCGGGTGCGCTGTTCGCCGGTCAGGCCTTGAATCTTGAAGCTCGGCCCTTTGCTGATATCCTTGTCGGTATAATCGGCGATCACCTCTTCAGGTTTCAGCCGTTTCAGCGTGTCGGTGCGTACCAGCGTCGGGAAATCGGTGAATTGCTTGACGAAATCGGTGTCGTACCAGCCGCGCTCCATCAACTCGCGCGTGGCGTAAAGAAAGATCGAGGTGTCCGACAGGCCGGGGCGTACCGAAATCCAGTAATCCGCCTTTGTGGCCGAGGGGCTGTATTCCGGCGCGATCACCACCGAACGCGCGCCGCGCTCCATCAGTTCGGTCAGCCAATGCGCATCGGGCATCTTGTTCTCGATCAGGTTCTTGCCAACCTGCACGATGAATTTGGTGAAGCGGATGTCGTTCAGATCAATATCCGAGGTCTGCAATCCGTGTACAAACGGCTGCCCCGGGGCCTGATCGCCGCGCCAGGTATATTCCGACCATTCGCGCCCGCCCTTGGCCTCGTCCGGGCCGACACCGCGCACATGGGCATCGGCCAGCCCCAGGAGGTTGCACATGCGAAACAGGCCGAACTTGCCGATCACGCCGTGGATCGGCAGGGATGAGCCAAGCTTGATGGTGCGCGTACCGGCCCCTTCCCAATGCGCCAGCATTTCCTCGTCGTAGCCGTCCTTGTCGATCAGCCGGGCGCGGCCCTCGTCGCCGCTATAGGTTTCGGCAATGGCGATCAGCCCGCGGGCCAGATAGCGCGTCGCGTCGTCCCAGCTCATCCGGGTGAACGTGTCGGAGCCACGGCTGTTGAACTTGTAGGTGTCGCGCAATTCGGGACTGTCGGACAATGACGGGAACCCGGCATCGGCCCAAGCCTTCCAGCCATCGCGGATCATCGGCCCCTTGGCGCGGTATGGCCCGTAAACCCGGCGGTGCATGGTAAAGCCCTTCAGGCACATGCGCGGATTCCAGGCATAGGTGGCCTTGTTGCCGTAGAGGTCGGAATAGCGGTGGTAATCGTAATTCTGCTCGGATCGGGTCACGATGCCGTTGCGCATGAATGCCTTGACGCGGCACATATGCGTGTCGTTCGGCGCGCAGATATAGGTGAAGGTGCGGTCATAGGCGTATTGATCGCGGTAGACCTTCTCCCAGTCGCGGTCGGGGTAATATTCCAGCGGGTTGTCGATCTTTGTTACCGGGGCCAGCGCGCGGCCCTCGAATACCGGTTGCGCGGCCAGCCGCCCAAGCGCATCCGCCCCTACCACCACGCCCGCCGCCGCTGCGCCGCCGCGAAGTACCTGCCGTCTGCTGAGTGTCTTTCTGGTCATGGCATCTGGTCCCCGGTTCGGTGTTTTCCTGCGGTGGTCATTCGGCACGCGGCGTGTATCCTGTCTCGCGGTAGAGATAGAGGATCACCTGCCACGCTTCGTCAGACGTGAAATCGTTGCTGTGAAGGGATGAGGCATTGGCATCGCCTGGTGCCGCGACCCAGCGCGGCATGGCGCTGTTGAACTGGTTCTGCAAACCGCCGATGGTCAGCCGCCAGTAGACATAGGGCAGCGTCAGCTGGGCGATGGTGCCTGCATCACGGAAATTCGCCGGCCGGATCGGATAGCGGAACCCGGGCGCCGCCGACCCGGCACCGTCCAGCTTGTCGCCGTGGCAGATGGCGCAATTGGCCACGTACAGAACCTTGCCGGCGGCGATGTCGCTGTCGCGCCAGTTGGCGGGTACCAATGCCCAGGGCGGCACCACGATTTGCGCCAGCGTCGCCTCGCCCACGGTCGGGTGGCGCTGGAAAATCTCGACCGGCGGCGCATAGGTCGGGCGCACGCTGTCATAGGCCCACCACCCCGCCACCAGCGGCAACAAAGCAAGCATCGCCAGCCGCTGCACCTTCAGCACGCCACCTTCGCCGGGCTGCGCCAGGAAGAAATCCCAGAACCGCCGGATGCGGGTGTCTTCCAGCGTGATGTGGATGACGACACCCAGCACGATGAAGCCCATGTAAAGCAGGATCACGCTGTGCGGGATCACCGGGCGGACCGATTTCAGCAGGATGAAGGCGACGATGATGATCAGCGCGGAGCCGACCGGAAGCGGCAGCCAGTTGCGGCCTGCGGTGCCGGGTTTGTTGCTCATTGCCCGCCCTCCTGCGTGATCAGGTATTCGGTGATTGCGTAAAGCTGCGCCGCATTCAGCCGTTCGCCGTAATCGTCCGGCATGGTTTCAGCCGGGAATTCGGCATCTTCAAAAGCGCGCGGATCGACGATGGCCTGCATCACATAGGCCACCGGATCGGCCCCGGCCTTCGCGGCGGCGGCAACCAGCAATGACGCCTGGAACGGCGGTCCGACCAGCACTTCACCAGCCTCAAGGCTGTGGCAGCCGAGGCAGTCGAACGCATCGAGCATCGCCTCGGGATCGTTCGGCACCGCTTCCGGCGGGGCCGCCACCGGGGCGGCACCCGCATCCGGCGGCGCGGGCAGGCTGGCCAGCGTCACGCTGGGGGTGCCGCCAAGCGATTCAAGATAGGCCACCACCGCCGAAACCTCCGCGCGGTTCAGCTTGGCCGGCGCCTTGACCGAGGATGGCATGATGTTGGAAAACCCCTCGACCAGATAGGCGCCGGGTGCGTAAAGCGCCTGCGTCAGGTAGCCGACCAGCGTTTCGGGCCCGCCCGCAACGCCGTTCGCGCGCCGCACCGCCAGCGCATCGAGGTTCGGGCCACGTCCCTGGCCCTTGATGCCGCCACCCGGCTCGATCGTGTGGCAACTCATGCAGCCGCGCTCGCGCACGATGGCCTGGCCCATCACCGCCAGTTCGCCCGGCGTTGCACCGGCATCAATCTGCCTGACCTTCGGCGGGTCCCAGCGGGTTTGCGGGATCCAGTTGGCGAACCAGACAAAGAACCCCAGCACCAGCAGCGCCGGCAGCGTCGCACCGGCATATGTCGTCAGCGCCCTCATGCCGCAGCCTCCCGTGCCTCATCGCCGAATTCCGGCAGCGTGTCGCGCCCGGACAGGGCCGAGATGGCGAAGGCGATGCCGAGCAGGACAAAGAAGATCAGCGTGATCGCCGTCACCACAATCGCCGCCTCGCCTAGTGTCGGCAGACCGGCACTGACCGACGTATCCTCGATCAGGCCGAAGACATGCCAGTTCAGCCGCGCGCCGCTGCGGGCGTAGCCCATCAGCCCCATCAGCCAGACGATCACGAAGGCCAGCAGGATCAGGATATACTGCCCGCGCCGCGGCATCGTCCCCCAGCGGACCGCAGCGCGGGTTTCCGCACCTTTCAGCAGCGCCAGATCAATCCCGAAGGTGATGACGATGCCGCCGATCAGCACCAGAATCTGCCAGATCGAGGTCTTGATGCGGATATCGGCGGGCGCGAAATAGCCGTAGATACCGAGGCCGAGGATGATCAGCGCCATCAGCGCGATCAGCGCCCATTCCACCTGCGTTCCGGTTCTTGCCCAGGGCACCACCGGCACCTTGCCGGCGCGGCGATACAAGAGGTAGCTTACATAAAGCACCACCAGGATCAGCGTCACCGCGATCATCTTCGGTGCCATCAGGCCCAGTGCCCCCAGCAGCGGATGAAACTGGCCGGTGCTTTCCTCGATCGAGGCGGCCATCGAATGCGGCGTCGCCCAGACCATGAAACCCGCGATCAGCGCCACGTTGAATACCGGCACCATCCGCCGCTGCGGCTCGGAGCCCGGAATGCGCAACAGCCCCAGCCAAGCGTAATAGGCCGCACCGATGAACAGGATGGCAATGACGATGGCCTGAATGATGAACAGCCAGGACAGCACCCCGCCCATCAGCGTGACGCCGTAGGTGGCGGAATAGGCGAACAGTTCGAACCCGAAGTAATAGCCCGCAAACGGCAGGAACAGCATGGTGAACAGCGCGATCAGATTGCCGGTATAGCCCATCCAGTCATAAAGTGCGCGTTCGGCCTCGGTGCGTGCCGACAGGAACCGGTAGGCCGCATAGGCGGCACAAAGCAGTGCGCCAAAGGTGATGTTGGCGATCAGCCGGTGCACGTTCAGCGGCATCCAGCCCGGATTCCACACCGCATCATAAAGGCTGATCAGCGCCCCAGCCTCGTCCACCCCGCCCGGGGTCATCATGAAGGTCGCCCAGGCATTGGCGATGAACATGACGATGGTGCCAAAGATGTTCAGCAACAGGCCCAGCACGATATGGACCCACTTGCGGTTCCCCTGAAGCCGGTTCCAGGTGTAATACCACAGGTAGAGGAAAATCGTCTCGGCAACGAAAAACATCGGGTAGATGACGAAGGTCGGCCCGAAGGTCTCGGTCATATAGGCCATCAGGCGCGGATAGGCGCTGAACAGCAGCATGCCCAGAAACGCGCCCGAAATCGCGGTCAGCGAATAGGCCGCAGGCAACAGCCGCGCCATTTCATGAGCCATCCAGTCATAGCGCGCCGCCCCGGCGGGATCGCGCCGCGCCATGCGCCAGCCGAACACCTCGATCGCCAGCGCGAACATCGGCACTGCCAGCACGAAGGCGGCGAAATCCAGATGCAGTTGCGCCGCCACCCAGACCGCCAGCCGGCTGTCGATCAGTGCCGGTTCCGCATAATCGCGGATCGGCGCGCTCTGAGCCAGCGCCGGGCCGGTCGCGGCAATCAGAAGCCCGGCCAGCGCAAGCCCGGCCACAGGCATCCATCTTCGGTCAGCGTCGGCGGTCCATCCCATCCCGTTGTTCCTCCGGTCGTCCCTGCGCTATTGCGGCATCCCGATATTGCCGGGCTCCGCATCCCAAAGCCCGTCGCACCCGGCATCAGTCAGCCGTTCCATGAAGGCGCACATTTCGGTCAGTTTGCTGAAATGCCGTTCTTCACCGGACTGGACGTGCTGGATATGCCCGCGCCACGCCGGGCTGGCATTCTGGTGTCGCTCCAGCCAGATGCGGGCAACAAACGAAGCCGCATCTTCCCCACGTCGCATCCGCACCCCCTGATTCCACGTTGCGCAAAAACCCTAGGGCTGTCCGGTGACAGGCTGGTAACAGGGCTTTTCGGGGGATGCGGTTCAGGTCCGCGTGGCGCGGATACGCTCGGCCAGGCGGCGGGTCTCGGGCAGGGGCTCGACCCCGAGTTCGCGGTCCAGCGTCTCGCGGCAGCGGCGATACTGGCGTTCGGCCTCTTCCGCGCGCCCCTGCGCCAGCAGGCATTCCATCCGCATCCGGTGGAACACCTCGCGGCAGCTTTCGCGGTCCAGCGCGTCGTTGCAGACCCGCCCGGCCTCGCCGTAGCGGTGCTGTTCGAACAGGGTTTCCGCCAGATATTCGGCCGCCTCGAAATACAATTCGCGCAGGCGCATGCGATCTTCGGCGCACCATTCCTCGTAGGGGTCATCCTCAAGATAATCGCCGCGATACAGCCGGAGCGCATCGCCAAGGCAGGTTACCGCGTCATCGGCACGAAACCGGCGAACATGGCGGATCCCCTCGGCAACCAGGCGTTCGAATACCGCAACGTCGAGAAGCACCGCGCCGGTGCGCAGCCCATAGGCTTCGTCCGCATGTTCCACCAGATCGCCGCGACCAAGCAATTGCCGCAGCGAGTAGACCGCGACCTTCAATCTGTCGCGCCCGTGCTTTTCATCGACCCCGGGCCACAGCAATTCGACCAGACGGTCCCGCACCATTAGGTGGCCGGGATGCATCGCCATGATTTTCAGAAGCTTGACGGCAGCCTTGCGTTGCCACGTCTCGACAGAAACCGGGCATTCGTTCAGCGACACCGAAAAGCGCCCGAGCATGCGGATATGCAAGGGCAGCGGCATCGCCGGCTTAGCGCCTGTGCCGTCCAGCGGGTGGACAAAGATCAGCGCGCGGGTGCGGGATGGATCGCCGGGTTCATCCGCCGGTACGATCAGCGAACTCATACTGACGCGGATCGGCTCCTGGCCGGAACCGGACACCGAACAATCATCGACACTGAACGGCGCGCCATTCCTGAAGCAGATGCCGCCGTGGCAATCCGGGCCGCACAAGGGCTCGCCCGAGGGCAGTTCCGCCGCGACGACATCGCTGCACCGGCACCCGACCGCATCAGCCGCCGCCAGTCCGAAGATGTATTCCGCCGACTTGTTCCACGCCAATACGCGCAGATCCCCCGATACGGCAAATGCCGCCTCGGATGACAATCGTACGTATTCGCGCGCCTTGATCATCGAAAAACCCCGCAATCGGGACGGCTTTTACGCGATTCTGCAAGAGCCAGCCTACAAAAGTTCGCGCGATCCGGCAATGCTTGCAAGTGGGATAGGTGTTTCGGTAATCCCCCCCGAAAGTAAGGGGCTGCGGAAGTAGAATTTTCTCGGCATGATGAACGAGGAGAATTCGAATGAAGACAAGCAGATACACTGAAGCACAGATCCTTGCGATCCTGCGGCAAGCGGAAGACGGTGTGCCGGTGGCCGAGCTGTTTGGCCTATGTTTCCTGCATTTGCGCAACGTCAAGGGCCATCCCTGGAACCACATGGCGTAATCTGAGGGATAGCTCTCGTGCTACGCTACCGCTTTCATCAGCATGGAGGAGAAGATGAAGCATTTTGTGGGACTCGACGTGTCTATGAAGGAAACGGCTGTTTGCGTTGTGGACGGTGCTGGACAACGTGTTTGGGAAGGCAGCGTACCCAGTTCGGCCAACGCGATTGCAGCGATCATGCGTGAGAAGGCCCCGGATCTGGTTCGAGCAGGTATGGAGACAGGTCCTCAAGCTGTCTGGCTTTGGCACGCCCTGCGGGACATGGGGATCGCTGTCGATTGCATTCATGCACGGCGTGCTGCTGCCGCATTAAAGCTGCAAGCCAACAAGACGGATCGCAACGACGCCTTCGGCCTCGCCCGGCTGGTGCTCAGCGGCTGGTATGAACCGGTGGCGATCAAGACCTTTGACCGCTACCGCATGCGTGCCGTTCTGACGGCGCGGGAGCGTATTGTGCGAATGTGCACGACGATGATCAACCAGATCCGAGGCTTGGCCAAGACCTTCGGCTTGCGGCTATCGGCGGGCAAAGGACAGGTCTTCGAGCAGTCAGTGCGTCGCGCATTGCCCGACGATGTCATTTTGCGCGATTTGTTCGAAAGCCTCCTGTCGGTGCTGTCAGGGCTCAAGGACCAGCGTCGGGCATTTGACCGGCAACTTGCCCGCTTTGCACGGGAAGACGAGGCCTGCCGGATTATCTCGAGCGCTCCCGGTGTCGGCAATCTTACGGCGATCGCTTTCGTGACGGCTGTGGACGACCCAGCTCGGTTCCGGTCAGCCTGCGACGTCGGTGCCTATCTTGGGCTGACGCCCAAGCGTTATCAGTCGGGCGAAGTCGACATCGGCGGGCGGATATCGAAGACGGGAGATCGCTTGACCCGCAAGCTCCTGTTCGAAGCCGCGACCGTGATCTTGTATCGCGCGTCACCCTCGATTGCATTGAAGCAGTGGGGTTTGCGCCTGAGCGCCCGATCAGGAAGCTGGAAGGCTCGCGTGGCACTGGCACGCAAGCTGGCCGTTACGCTTCTGACCATGTGGAAAACCAACACGATGTTCGAGAACAGGAACCTTCCGGCCTAAACAAAGAATGCCAGGCACTTCCCAGGTCTGGCCAAAGTCAACTCGAGACTCGCTTTGCTGCACGCTTTGAGATCGGTGATGACAGCGTGAATCACATCGAGAGACTTTCAAGCATGGCGCCATTGTGAGGCAGTTCTGAACACCTGACCTCGAAGACGACAAAGCAATGGGTGCACCGCGATACAGAAGACCTGGAAATTGCATTGACCGATTAGACGACAAGCGGGTCTACCGGATATACTGCGAATTAGAGCTGAACCTGCGCATCAAGCCCCGCAAGCGGCTGAAACGGGAGAAGCCTGACGTTCTGGCCGTGCCGGACGCACCGAATGTGACCTGGTCCATGGATTTAATGGCAGATCGCCTCGGCGATGGCCGTGCCTTTCGGCTGTTGAATGTGCTGGATGATTTCAACCGAGAAGGGCTGGGGATCGAGGTTGATTTCTCGCTTCCCGCCGAGCGGGTGACACGCAGCCTCGACCGGATCATAGAGTGGCGTGGCAAGCCGGGCACGATCAGGGTCGATAACGGGCCCGAATACATCAGCGAAACCCTGCGAAAATGGGCTGAGAAACATGGGGTTACCATCCAACACATCCAACCCGGCCAGCCCCAGCAGAACGCTTATGTCGAGCGATACAACCGGACGGTTCGGCATGATTGGTTGGATCAATACATCATCAAAAGCATAGAGGAGGCACAGGATCAGGCCACGCAATGGCTATGGACTTACAACAACGACCGCCCGAACATGGGCATCGGTGGCATCACACCCGCCATGAAACTGAAAATGGCCGCGTGAATTCTACGGATGCACCCCGTTAAAAAGGGGGGGATTACCGAGCCACCTCTAACCGCGAATGCCGCCCAATGTCGGCGAGTGCGGGCGAATGCCGTTTTTTGGATGTGGTGTTGATGTGGCGTTGATGTAAAACGCAAAACACCTCGGGGTATCTATGTACCACACGACAAGTATTTGTTTTGTTTTGCTAATTTGGTTGCGGGGGTAGGATTTGAACCTACGACCTTCAGGTTATGAGCCGAATATCCAGCGATTCCAATAAGTTAACAAAATCAGACACTTATGCGGTAACCCATTGATTTTGCAAAGTTCCTGTTGCTCCATTCGCCGACGTTCACCGATTTTCAGGCGCACAGCGCGAGCGAAAACGACGTATGAGGGTTGAGGTGGCGTTGAGTTGAACTCATCTGAATGATCAACCAATCAAACAACATCCAAAACAAGCTGGTCGGTCTGTACTGGCCCAAAGTCGACCTCCGCCTCTCATTTTGCTGCCGCGTCGCTGCTTTTCCATTGCTGCCATTCGTGCATTTCGCCGCATTGGTAATACGCTATCCGTACTTGGTATTTATCCAAGCGCGTTGCCACTACCGCGTACGGTGTGAGAACGGCGGTGCAAAAGTCGGCCACGGTAGCGGCGGGATAGTCCTGCTGCGGGCGGTGTAAAAACCGGCCACTTTGTCTTTCGTGCGATAGCATGGAGGGCTTGGAGATTTATACCGTGGAACTTTACCGGAAGGTT
>JAIOJF010000037.1 GCA_019911965.1 Paracoccaceae bacterium
CCGGCGTTGCCCCCGCCAGTCCGTGATGCGCATGCAGCGCCTCGAAATAGTCGATCATCCCCGCCGAGGCCGCCACCTGCGCATGATCCGGCCCCGCCGGCGTGAAGCGTTTGTAAAGGCTGCCGGCGTTGAAATAATGCCCCTGATTGGGCAGCGCCTCGCCCAGGGCGCGGCGGATCACCATGATGCCCTGATGCGGCCCATAGGTCTTGTAGGACGAAAACAGATAGATATCCGCCCCCAGTGCCGCCACATCCGGCAGGCCATGCCGCGCATAGGACACGCCGTCCACACAGGCATAGGCTCCGGCGGCATGCACAAGCGCCACGATTCCGGCCACCGGATTGACCTCGCCCACCACGTTGGAACAATGCGGAAAACAGACCAGTTTCACCTTGCCGTCCAGCATTGCCTCAAGCGCTGCCGGGTCCAGATGCCCGGTTTCGGGATCGACCTGCCATTCGCGTACATCAATGCCCGCCGCCGCCAGCCGCCGCCACGGTCCGGTATTGGCCTCGTGATCCTGATTGGTGACGACGATCGCATCGCCTGGTGCCAGATATTGGCGAAACGCCTCGGCCAGCACATAGGTGTTCTGCGTGGTCGATGGCCCGAAACTCACCTCATCCGTCGCCACCCCCATCCAGGCCGCCAGCCGCGCCCGCGCCTCGTCCATTTCCTCGCCACCCATACGCGACGCCTCGTAAGGCGCATAGGGCTGCACCTTGCGCTGGGTATAGAAGCGGAACAGGCGGTCGATCACCGGCTTGCAGGTATAGGACCCACCGGCATTTTCAAAAAACGCCTTGTCCTGAAGGGACGGTTCGGCAAAGGCCGGAAACTGCCCCCGCACCCAATCGACATCAAGTTCCAACCCGCTTCCCTCCATTCACATGCTTCTTTTTGGTATAAATACTCCCGGGGGTCCGGGGGTGGAACCCCCGGCCCGGTCGCCGGGCCAGCGGCCCGCGAAATCCGCCGTCAGGCGGCGTTCAGGCGTTCACATCCACCACCACCCGGCCACGTACCTGGCCTTTCAGGATATCCGCACCAAGGCGCGGCAGATCGGCCAGCGTGGCGGGTTGCACCATCGCCTCCAGCCTGGCCATCGGCAGATCGCGGGCAATCCGCTCCCAGGCGCGCAGACGGTTGGCATAGGGCTGCATTACTGAATCGATGCCCAGAAGGTTCACGCCGCGCAACAGGAACGGAATGACCGTCGCGGGCAAGGCCGCCCCGCCGGCCAGCCCGACAGCGGCGACCGATGTGCCGTACTTCATCTGCCCCAGCACCCGCGCCAGCATTGCTCCACCGACGGCATCGACACAACCGGCCCAGACCTCGCCCTCCAGCGGGCGCTTGACGGTCTCGTTCAATTCCTCGCGGGCGACAATCCGCGCCGCCCCCAGCGAAGTCAGGTACTCCGCCGTCTCGGGCCGACCCGTCACCGCCGCCACCTCGTAGCCGAGATTGGCCAGCAGCGCCGTCGCCACCGAGCCGACACCGCCCGCAGCACCCGTCACCAGCACCGGGCCGTGATCCTTCTTCATGCCGTGATCTTCCAGCGCCATCACCGCCAGCATGGCGGTAAACCCGGCCGTGCCGACCGCCATCGCCTGACGGGTTGTCAGCCCCTTGGGCAAGGGCACCAGCCAGTCGGCCCGCACATTGGCCTTTTGCGCATAACCGCCCCAATGCGCCTCGCCGACGCGCCAGCCGGTCAGCACCACCTTGTCGCCGGGCTTGTAGCGCTTGTCGGACGATGCCTCGACCGTACCGGCGAAATCGATCCCCGGAATATGCGGGTAGTTCCGCACCAGCCCGCCGCCGGGGCCGATGCACAGACCATCCTTGTAATTCACCGTCGAATATTCGACCGCCACCGTTACCTCGGCGGGCGGCAGATCCTTCAGCTTAATCTTGCGCATCTCGGCATGGGTCTTGCCGTCTTCATCCTTGTCGACGATCAGGGCGTTGAAGCTCATGGTTTTCTCCTCAATTCCAGAATTTTTCCTGAACGATTGCCGGGCGCAGTCCGTCCGGGGTTTCGATCTCAAGTTTCGTGCCTGCATCCCAATGGGTCATGCGCACCATACCAATCGCCACATTGGTGCGAAAGTCCGGCGACCAGGCGGCCGACGATATCCGCCCGACCCGCTTGCCGCCGGCGAGGATCGGCCACCAGCGGTCGCAGCAGCCGACCGGTTCGCCGCCAATCGCGATGGCACGAATCTGCTGCACCGGGCCTTCCTTGGCCACCCGCAGCAGGGCATCGCGGCCAATACAGCCGATTGCCGTGCTGGTATTGCAGAACCGGCCCAGCCCGCATTCATGCGGCGTGTTGTCATCGGTCATGTCGTTGCCGTAGCTCAGCAGCCCGCCTTCGATCCGCTCGATCAGGTTGGGACAACCGGCGCGCACCTGCAGATCCTCGCCCGCCGCCATCAGGGCCTGCCAGAGCGGCATGCCCAGATCGCTGCCATCGACATAGATCTCGAAGCCGCCCTGCTTGGAATAACCCGAACGCGCCACCACAAGGTCGCGGCCTTGAAACGCCAGCTTTTCATAACGGAAGAAGCCGATTTCGCGCACCCTGGGGCCGAATAGCCGCGCCATCAGCGCCTCGGCTTTCGGGCCCTGCACCGCCAGGGGCGACACGTCGGGTTCGTCCACCAGCACGTCCAGCCGCCAGCCATGTGCCACCGCGTTGACCCAGTACAGAAGATCACTGTCGGCGATGGAAATCCACCAGTGATCCTCGGCCAGCTTCACCGCAACGGGGTCGTTCAGCATGCCGCCGGTCTCGTCCACGATGGGCACGTACAGACATTGCCCGATCTGCATCCGCCGCAGATCGCGCGGCGTCAGCATCTGCATCAGCCGCGCCGCATCCGGGCCCTTGATCTCTACCTGGCGTTCGCAGGCGACATCCCAGATTTGCACATGTTTCTTCAGATGGTGGTAATCCGCTTCGACACTGTCGAAAACGGTCGGCAGCAACATATGGTTATAAACCGTATAGGCCTTCACGCCGGCCGCCTCGACCCCGTCGGAAAACGGCGTTCGCCGCAACCGGCGCGACGGCGATATCAGGGCCATGAGGCGACCCCTGGCAGAACCTGCATCCGATCGTTTCGCATTGAACTACCGCGGCCCGTGCCAGTCGATCTGGCAAATCTCGGCTGAACGGCCATCGAAATCCCAGACCCGGCCATGTGCCCTCAGCTTGCCCTTGGACGAGGTCGCCACGGTGATATCCGGGCCCATCCAGTATTTGGTGTTGCGGATCACGATATCCTGATCCTTGTCCTTGCCCTCGACCGGGTAAACCACGCCCTCGATCCGGCGGCCAACCGTGATGTGGCGGGTCTTGCCGTCGGTCTCATACCGCACTGGCTGACGCTCAGCCCCAAGCACCTCGCCCACCAGCACCTTGAACAGGCCGGTCGTGCCCTTGGCCTTGCCGGTGAATATCTGGCAGATCGCATCAAAGGCGGCATGGCTGGCGCGGTCGTCGATGAACAGGGCCGTCTTCCAGTTGCCGCGCGACATGTTGCCGGGAATTTCGATCATCAGGCCGATATTGATGCCCGACAAATCCTCGCCGCCGTAATGCCCGCTGTCGATCCTGACCGCGCCCCAGGTCTGGCAATGGCCCTCGGTCGGCGGATGCAGGCCCAGCGACACCACGCAGGGGCAGAATACGGTGCAGTTGCAGTTCAGGATCAGCTCGCCCTTGATCGCCCAGGGGATCAGCCCTTCATCGCTGCGCTGGCCCGGCATGCGGCTGTCGATCCGCGCCGGCGTCTCGATCCGGTCGGCCGGTTTGCGGTTTTCTTTCTGTGCCATGTTCAGGCTCCTTTCGGTATCGGGTCGGTCTCAAATTCCAGATGCCTGCAGGGCTGAAAACACCGCCCCGGCCAGCAAGATTATCCCCAGCGGGCGCGTCACCAGACGGCCGATCTCGGGCAGTTTTTCCAGCGTCATCAGCAAGGTGGCAACACCCATCCAGGCGAGATTCATCACGCCGCCGACAAAGCCAAGGCTCATCAGCGCCCAGCAGCACCCCACGCAGACCGCGCCCAGCCGCAGCCCCATGCGAAGCGCCCCCGCCACACCCGGCGTCCAGTGCTGCATGAAGAACATCAAGGGCGCGCGGCACTGGCTGAGGCAGGCTTCCTTGATGGTCGAAAACTGGTAGGCCCCGGCACCCGCCAGCAGCAGGGCGGTCAGGCCCCAGTTCACGCTGGCCCCTGTGGTCGAAAGCAATCCCGCCCCCGCCAGCACCTGTTGCGCCAAGGCGGCAATGGCGGCAAAGCCCAGCCAGACCGCCAGATAGGCGGCATTGAGCGCCAGGAAAGTCGGTGTATTGGCGGCCTCGGTATGGGTGAGATCGCGGTAGGTTTTCAGCGTCGGCACGAAGGTCGGGGCCATCATCGCCGCCGACATCAGCGCCCACATCGCGAACAGGGTGCTGAACGGCGTGGCAGCGGTCAGCGGCGCGCAAAGCGCGGCCCAGAATTCCGCGCCGTAAAGCCGCAACGCCTCGGCATCGCTGAGCGATGGCTGCATGGCGAACAAAACCGCCCAGGCCGCCAGCACCATTGCAAAGAATCCGAGCCATTCCGCCGCGCCGGTATATCGCTGAATGATGTCACGCATCGCTGCCGCCCCAGACCTGTGGCAAAAGTCGTTTGACCGCATCCAATACCGCGCTAAAGTAAATGTCAAACATTTAATTGTCTGACATTTCAGACACCAGGTCAGGAGATACGATGCCGGTCAGGATCGACCTCGATTCATCCAAGGAACTGGCCCCGCAGATCGCCGGGGCAATCCGCGAGCAGATCATCTCGGGCGCGCTGCCGGTGGATGAACGCCTGCCCTCCGAGGCGGAACTGGCCGAGCATTTCGGCGTATCGCGCCCGACCATGCGCGAAGCGCTGAAACGGCTGGCGGCGCAGAACCTGATCCGAACCCTGCGGGGCGCGACAGGTGGGGCCTTCATCAACCGCCTGTCGTTCGAGGAAGCCTATCGCCAGCAGATCACCACCTCGACCTTGCTGCTGTCGATGAACGATATCAGCTTCGAGACCGCCTGCGAGGCCCGCTTCGCGCTGGAACGCGCCTGCACGGAATTGTCAGCCGCCCGGCGCAATGCCGATCATCTGGCGACGATGCGCGCCGAGATTCACCGTCAGGGCCAGCCCGGCCTCAGCGACGAACGGTTCTGCGATTCCGATGTCGCCTTTCACCGCGCGCTGGTGGACGGGGCGGACAATCCGGTACTGTCCTATCAGCTTGCCGGCGCGGTCGAGGCGATGCAGCCTTTGATGAACATGATCACCTTCACCGCCCGCAACCGCGCGCGGATCATCGCGCTGCATACCGCCATCGCCGATGCCATCGAAGCCCATGATGCCAATGCGGCGGATCGCGCGCTGGCGGAACTGGCCGCCTATACCGTCACGCTGGCGCATGACGCCACAGCGCAGCGCAAGGCCGCGTCAGACTGAGCGTGGCCGCGACAATACCAGTTTCGCCGCCAGAACCAGCCAGGGCAGCCCGTGCATGGCCAGATCGAAAATGTCGATGGGGCGCACCAGATCACCGGCGGCCAGCATTTTCAGCTTCTGCCAGACATGCGGTTCCGGCGTGAACGGTGCCAGCCCCAGCGTCAGCGCGATCAGCACCAGCGTGAATAGCGGGATTTTATCAAGCAGATCGCGCATCGGGGTCTCCTGACCTTGGTGTGGTTGGCGATATGGGGCCAGGACCGCGCCACCTCAAGGGGTAAATCGGTGCGGATTACTCCGACGCCCCTGCCGCTACAGGCCATCGGGCAAGGATACGCGCCGCCATCTGGTCGCGCGTATCCACCGACCAGCCACCCGGAACCCCTTGGATATAATCAACAAACCGGAATTTGGTGCGGCCCAGCAGGCTTTTCGTGGCCACTTCGTCGGGCCAGATCACCAGCCGCCCGTAGGATCTGGTCTGCGGCAGATTGGCCTCGGGCAGCACCCGCCAGATCAGTTCGGTACAATACCAGGCGCTGTCATCCTCAAGCCGGAAGGAATTGTCGAACGGGCGGCCAATCTCGCTAAACAGCCGGATCACCGCGTCCTGACGGCGAGCGCGGCTGATACCGGTGGTGCGAAACAGGGCAGCGGCGTCAGCTTCCATCAGCGTTGGCGCATCCGACAGCCGCACCGCGATATCGAGGCTTTCGATCGCCAGCCCGCCCGCCCGGATGCGCGCGTGATAGGGCGTGATTGCCGGGTGGTGCCATACGCCGAGCGCGCGCAACTGCGCCTCATCACCGGTATAGAACGCGCTGTGGCCGAAATAGCCCTCGCCCCCGGCCCCAGACAGCCGCGACTTGTTGGAAATCAGGATCAGATCGAGGGGCCGCGCCTGCGACAACAGGTAATCCTGCGCCGCCGGCTGATCCTGAAGGTGCGCCGCCCGCAGAACCGTGCCGCGGGTGATCGGCATTACCCAGGCGGCGCTGGATTCTGCCGCCTCCGCCAGCCATGTGGGAAAGGTCTGGTGTTGGCCGCAACAGGCCTCAAGGGCGGCGTTCAGGCTCGCGGGTTCGGTTTCAGGCGGCTGGACTCGCAGCGGCGCACAGCCCGCAACCAGGCCCAATACCACCGGGCAGACCCGAACCAGCAACCGCAACACCGAACACACCCCCATCAATTGCCCTGCCCAAGGTCTGCCGCAATCGCGCCCCCGACGCAAGCCGACCCGAAGGACAAGAGATCGGCAAACGGGCGGTCAGTCGCCGACCGCTTTCAGGGTTTCAACGGGCTCGTCCTGTTCGGATTGCTGGCGCGCCCACATGGCGGCGTAGCGCCCGCCAAGGGCCAGCAATTCGTCATGGCTGCCGCGTTCGGTAATCTCGCCGGCCTCCAGCACCACGATCAGATCGCTGTCGACGATGGTTGACAGGCGATGCGCGATGGTCAGCACCGTGCGCCCCTGCCCCATCAGCCTGAGGCTGTCCTGAATGTCGCGCTCGGTCTCGCTGTCGAGCGCCGAGGTCGCCTCGTCCAGCAACAGGATCGGCGGGTTCTTCAGGATGGTGCGGGCAATGCCGACGCGCTGTTTCTCGCCGCCCGACAGCTTCAGGCCGCGCTCGCCCACCGTGGTGTCGTAGCCCTGCGGCAGGCTTTCAACAAAATCGTGGATACGCGCGGCTTTCGCCGCCTCGATCATCTCGTCGTGGCTGGCCCCGGCGCGACCGTAAAGGATGTTGTAGCCGATAGTGTCGTTGAACAGGACGGTATCCTGCGGCACGATGCCGATCTGCGCATGCAGGCTGGCCTGCGTCACGTCGCGCACGTCCTGGCCGTCAATCAGCAGGGCACCGCCGCCGACATCGTAAAACCGGAACAGCAAGCGCCCGATGGTCGATTTGCCCGCCCCGGACGGGCCGACAAAGGCCACGCTCTGGCCCGCCAGCACGGTCAGATCAAGCCCGCGCAGGATTTGGCGGTCCGTATCGTAGCCAAATTGCAGATTGTCGAACCGCACCTCGCCACCGGCAACCTTCAGATCCGGCGCGCCCGGCTTGTCGGACACTTCGGGGGGCTGTTCCAGCAGATCGAACATCTGCCCCATATCCACCAGCGACTGGCGAATCTCGCGGTACACCGTGCCGAGGAAATTCAGCGGCATGGTGATCTGGATCATATAGGCATTGACCATGACGAAATCGCCGACCGTCAGATCGCCCCGCTGCACCCCGATGGCCGCCATCACCATCACCACCACCAGCCCGCCGGTGATCAGCACCGACTGGCCGAAATTCAGGAAGGCCAGCGAATAGGCCGTCTTCAGCGCCGCCCTTGCATAGGCGCGCATCGAGCGGTCATAGCGCTGCGCCTCGTGTTCCTCGGCGGCGAAATATTTCACCGTCTCGAAATTCAGCAGGCTGTCGATCGCCTTCTGGTTGGCGTCGGTGTCCTGATCGTTCATCTCCTTGCGGATTTTTACCCGCCATTCGGTGACCTTGAAGGTGAACCAGATATAAAGCGCGATGGTCAGCACCACGACCGCCAGATAACGCACATCGAACACGAAATAGAGGACCCCGGCGATCAGCATCAGTTCCAGGATCAGCGGGCCCATCGAGAACAGCATGAAGCGCAGCAGGAATTCCACGCCCTTCACGCCACGTTCGATGATCCGGCTTAACCCGCCGGTCTTGCGGGTGATGTGATAGCGCAGCGAAAGCGCATGGATATGGCGGAAGGTCTCCAGCGCCAGTTGCCGCAAGGCGCGCTGTGCCACCGGCGCAAACACCGCATCGCGCAATTGCTGGAAGCCGTTGTTCATCAGCCGCGCCAGCCCATAGGCAATCGTCAGCCCGACCGCGCCCGCCACCAGCAGGAACACCGTCTGGTCGCTGCCGCCCGGCTCCATCGCATCGACCGCGCCCTTATAAAAGAACGGCGTCGCCACCGAGACCACCTTGGACAAAAGCAAGAAGCCCATGGCGATCACCACCCGCCATTTGACCGACGGTTTGTCCGCCGGCCAGAGATACGGCAGCACCCGGCGGATCGTCCTGAGGCCGCTTTGCTGTTCGGATCGCTGGATATCGCTGGATTCGGTCATGGCGGCTCCTGAAACCCAACAGATAGGAAAGCGCTCCGGGAATGACCAGAGGCGAGAATGCGAATTGCGGGAATGCGCTAGTCGGGGATCTTGAAGATCTGCCCGGGATAGATCAGGTCGGGATTGCGGATCTGATCGCGGTTGGCATTGAAAATCTGCATGTAGAGATTGCCTTCACCCCAGCGATTTTGCGCCAGCGCCCAAAGGGTTGCGCCGGTCTGGATCGTGACCTTGTCCACCGGCGGAGCGGCGGATTGTCCGGGTGCGGGCGGCTCGGCCTCTAGGCTGGCGGCGCGTACCTTTTCGGGCTGTTCCTTCTGGAACGGCGTTTCCAGCCGCGACGTCACCTTGCCGGCCTCGTCGATCTCGTCCACGCGCAAAGTATAGCGCCCGGCATCGACCTCGGGCAGCGACATCTGCCACGACCCGGCTTCATCCACCGCCTCGGTACGCACCGGGCGGTTGTCGACATAGACCCGCACATGCCGCTCGGCATGGCCGCGCCCGGTCAGCACCACCTCGCCGGCATCGTCATAGGAAATCACGTCTATGGTCACATTCGCCATCACCTCGGGCGCATTGCCCACAAGGGCGGGCGGCTGCGCCACCCGCAGACCTTCGCTGGAAGCGATGATCACGGTCGGCTCGGGCGCTTCATCGCGCGGCAGGTCCGGGCCAACCTCGACCTGCACCGCCCCGGCGGTATCGCTCACCTGCCCGGCAATCACCAGCACGCGCTCGGCAGATGGCGTCAGATCGCCGGCCTCGCCGTGGCTGGCAAGGGTCAGAACCTGCGGATCAGGCGATTGCGGCACGTCGAACAGGGCCACGAAGGCACCCCTGGAATCGGCCACCACCTCGGCGATCACATCGCCATCGACATAGACATCGACACGCCGGCCCGGCAGCGCCTTGCCGGCCACCACCGCCGCGCCGGCCCGGTCAACCCGCACCAGATCGAAACGCGGTGCATTGGCATCGGCCATCGGCGCGCCGGTGCCGACCTTCGGTCGCGGCGCGGGCGCGGTTGCCAGAGGCGCTTCGCCGGACGGCAGGCTGGCCACGACGGAGCCGCCGATCACGGTGGCCGATACCTCGGCATCGCCGCCTGCGCCAAGATCCAGCGCCAGCGCCCCGGCGTCCGGCCCTTCGGCCAGCGAGGATGCGGATATTCCGGCATCCGGGGCCACATCCGCCGCCACGACGCCAGCATCGGTTGAAACATCGGATCGTACGCCAGCGGCAGGCACGATCGGGGTGCGGCCCTGGCTTGGCGATTGCGAAGAAACATGCACCGGATCGCGGCCATCGCGCAGCACGAATCCGCTGATCCCTATTGCGGCGATCGCGGCGCCCGCGATCAGCCAGCCCTTACCGGACGTCGTTGCGATCAATCCCGACATGGTCGGCATCGGTTCCCCCTGGTCATGCGCGGCATCCGGGCCTGCCCTTTGACCAGCCCCTGTGGGCTTGCGGCCGGATCGGGCCAGGATCACGCCTTGCCACCTAGATAACAACTCCGCTAAGGATTTTCCATTGCAAACGCCAGACAAGGGTTTTTTTGATGCCAGCAACACCCCCCTCCATCTGTGTCTTCTGCGGCTCGCGCGACGGCGATGATCCGGCCTACAGCGCCTCGGCCGAGGCACTCGGACATCTGATGGCGCGCGAGGGATGGCGGCTGGTCTATGGGGCCGGCGATGTCGGCATGATGGGCCAGGTCGCCCGCGCCGCGCAGGGCGATGGCGGTGCCACGTTCGGCGTGATCCCGGTACATCTGATGGCGCGCGAGGTCGGCAAACGCGACCTGTCGCAATTTGTGATCACAGAAAACATGCATGAGCGCAAGAAGGTGATGTACATGAATGCCGATGCCATCGTCACCCTGCCGGGCGGTGCCGGCTCGCTCGACGAGTTTTTCGAGGTGATGACATGGCGTCAGTTGGGGCTGCACAAGAAACCGATTTACCTGTTGAATATCAATGGCTACTGGGACCCTCTTGTGGCACTGATCGAACATATGATCGCGCATGGCTTCGCCGAAGCCGGCTTTCGGGATTACATGTCGGTGGTGTCCGGCATCGACGATCTCGCCGCCGCCCTGCGCCGCGATTTCTCGCGCCGCCAGGTAGCGGACGAATAGATCACCAGCGCCGCCCAGATCAGCGCGAAAGCAAATCCGTGCCAGGCGGTGAACAGTTCGCGGAACACCAGAACCGCCACGAGGAATTGCAGCGTCGGGTTCAGATATTGCAGCAGGCCAATGGTCGACAAGGTCAGCCGCCGCGCCGCATAGGACATCAGGATCAGTGGCCCGGCGGTGATCAGACCGGCCAGGATCAGCATGAATGTGTCATGCAGATTGTTGCCGAAATACCCACCCGCGCGCGCCGTAACATCCACCCAGCCGTCCAGGTTCACCCCGGCCAGCCAGATCAGCGCCAGAGGCAACAGCAACAGAACCTCGCCCGTCACCGACAGGACCGGCCCCGCCGCCATCCGCTTCTTGATCAGCCCGTAAATCCCGAATGTCACCGACAGGATCAGCGCAATCCAGGGCGTCACCCCCAGCCCCAGCGTCAGCACCACCACCGCCAGCGCCGCCAGCGCAACCGCCAGCCATTGCGCCACCGACAGACGCTCACCCAGAACCAGCGCCCCTAGGGCCACCGCCACCAGTGGAAAGATGTAATAACCAAGGCTGGCCTCGACCGTATGGCCGGTCTGCACCGACAGGATGAACACGAACCAGTTGAGCGCGATCATCCCACCGGCCAGCGCGGTCTGGAAAACCGCGCGGCGATCCTTCAGCGAACGGGCAAATTCCCGCAACCGCCCCTGTCCGGCCAGCAGCACGAAGAAGATCACGAAGGACCACAAGGTCCGGTGGCTCAGCACTTCCAGCGGCGGCACATGCGCCAGTTGCTTGTAGTAAAGCGGCGACAGGCCCCAGATGCTTGCCGCGCCGATCATCGCCAGCATACCCCTGCCTGCTTCACCCATCTTCTTTTTGGTCCAAATACTCCCGCCGGAGGCGAGCACCGCCCCGAAGGGGCTGAAAAGCAACGACCGCCCCCGAAGGGGCGGTCTCGATCTGCCAGCCTGTCAGCGCAATGCGATCAGGCGTTTGCCAGCCGCTCGGCGACGTTTTCCCAATTGACCAGCTTGTCGAGGAAATTCGCCAGATAGGCCGGGCGCTTGTTGCGGAAATCAATGTAGTAGGAATGCTCCCACACATCGCAACCCAGAAGCGCGGTCTGCCCGAAGCACAGCGGATTGACGCCGTTCTCGGTCTTGGTGATTTTCAGGCTGCCATCCTTGTCGGCCACCAGCCAGCACCATCCCGAACCGAACTGCCCGACCCCGGCAGCGGAAAATTCCGCCTTGAATGTCTCGACCGACCCGAAGGCATCCACCAGCCGGCTTTCCAGCGCGCCCGGCATTTTCCGCCCCTTGGGGCCCATCATTTCCCAGAACTGGTTATGGTTCCAAAGCTGGGAGATATTGTTGAAAATACCGTTCTGCGCCACCGATCCGGCATTATAGGTGCCGGTGATGATGTCTTCCATCGAGCGGTCGGCCCATTCGGTCCCGGCGATCAGCTTGTTGCCATTGTCGACATAGGCCTTGTGGTGCAGGTCGTGGTGATATTCCAGCGTTTCCTTGGACATGCCGTTTGCGGCCAGCGCATCATGTGCATAGGGAAGATCGGGAAGTTCGAATGCCATTGGTTTACCCTCTTTCAACTGTTGACCCCGAAAGCCCGGCAGGCTTCGGCTCAAGGCTCAGTCTTAATCAATCCCGCCGCCCTCGAAAAGGTCAAATGCCGCAGGAGCCTTGCCAAATGCCCTGCTGACGCTTTCAATGGATCGTCAACACGAAAGGCGAAGCAATGGCAGAACATGTAAACCCGACCCGCGAATCCTTCGCCAGGTTCCGCGAGACCAGGCGCGCCGGGCCTGTGCATATGCTGAACCTCATCCGACTGAAGCCGCAAGCGGACTACGAAGATGGCCGCCCTGCCACCGGGGCCGAGGCCTACAGCACCTATGGCCGCGAAAGCGGGCCGATCTTCCGCGCCCTAGGCGGACGGATCATCTGGTCGGGCCGCCCCGAGGTGATGGTGATCGGCCCCGATAGCGGCGAGGACTGGGATATCGCCTTCATCGCCGAATACCCGTCCGAGGATGCCTTTGTCGCCATGATCCGCGATCCGGACTATCAGAAGGTCACGTATCACCGCACCGCGGCAATTGCCGATTCCCGGCTGATCCGGATGGAACCCCTGCCCGCGCCTGAAGGTTTCAGCGCCTGAGCGTCAGCGCAATTCCCGTGCGGCCAGGATCGGGCCGTGGTTGTCGGCCTGCACCAGCACCACGACCGGGTTGCTGCCGGCAGCCTCGGTCCTGACGATCATCCTGCCGCGTCCGCTCCAGCGGGCCAGCGCCTTCCAGCTTGTCACGATGTTGGAATAGGTGATCTCGCGCCCGGCATTCTCGCCACCGCGGATGCGGATGGTCTGCTCGGGCATGTAGCGCACCACATGGATCACCGCCGGGCCCACCGCGTCATCTCCGGCAGTCACCGTGATCGCCAGCATCCCGCCGCTGCGCTCGACCTCAAGGCGTACCGGCTCGGGCCTGCCGGCATGCAGGCGCACAAGGCGTTTCACCTCGCCGGCGAAGGCGCCATCGCGGAAGGATTCAGGGTTGATGATACCGCCCTGCACGATGAATTGCGGGGTATAGATGGTGCGGGAATGGGCAGCGGCGGCATAGCCGCGTTGCCGGAGCGAATGCACCTCCGAGGCGAATTCATCCTTCCAGCCCAGGTAATCCCAGTATTCCACATGCAGCGCCAGCGCGATCACATCGTCCCGGCCGGCAAGTTCGGTGATGAAGCGGTCCGCCTTGGGGCAACTGGAACAA
This sequence comes from Paracoccaceae bacterium, assembly GCA_019911965.1. GTDB lineage: Bacteria > Pseudomonadota > Alphaproteobacteria > Rhodobacterales > Rhodobacteraceae > UBA5972. Next base: position 13,557 of record JAIOJF010000037.1, read on the forward strand.
CCCTGCGAGGTGAACAATTCCACCACGATGCGCCGGTCGTCAGCCAGGGCGGACGTCGCCGTCTGAACCAGCATCAGCATCAAGCCAAGCAAAAATACGCGCATCGTCCCGCCGTAGAACCGTTCCGGAAATCACCTTAGCCATAGGGCGATAACAGCGCCAAGACCAATCAAGCCTTTGCGAGTGACATGTTACAATTCGGTCAGCCGAAAATGGCAAGATCGAGCGTCAGGCCAACCCCAAGCCAGATCGCGTGATCGCGGTGATCCTCCAGCGGATGGCCGGTATCGGGATGCGCAAACACAACCAGCCCGCCCCGGTTCAGTGCCAGCCAGGGCAGAAGTGCCGCAAACTGGTCCGGGTTGGCTGTCAACTGGCAGGACCAGCGCGGATGCGGGCCGACACAGGCATGGTGCATCCGGCCCATGCCAACGCCGAACCGGCCCGCTGCGGCCTCGCACAATGCCCGCGCCTGACCGGCGGACGCCTCGTCGAAATAGACATGCGCGTGGAAGGATCGAATGGTTGCGGGATCGTTCATATCCGGCATTCGGGCCCGCGGCCTGCTCAGCCCATTTCGTCCTGGCATTCGATCGCCGCTTCCAGCCCGACATAGGAGCCATCGAGATCGATCGCCATCACCTCGCCGTTTTCGTTATACAGCGTCATGGTGTATTTCTTGGCCAGATCCCACAGGAAATCCTCGTTGGTAAAGCTGATATAGACCCCCGGCACGCCGTTCAGGATCAGGCCCTGCCCCTCGGCATCGTATTCCTGCCCGTCCAGCGCGAACAGCAACGGATAGCTCTGCCCCTGTTCGACACCTTCCCAACCGTGGTTGAACCCGGCGACATAGCCTTCGCCCGACACCCGGTTGAAGCCGATCCGCACCACCGAGCCATCGCCGTATTCCGCCTGGATCAGGCAACCGTTACCAAGACCGGGGTCGATCATCACGTCCCAGCCGCCCGCCGTTCCCCAGGCTTCCAGCCCTTGCGCCGTTGCCATGTTGGTCGAAAGCGCCAATGCCGCCGCGACCATCGTTACACGAAATGCCATTTTGATTTTCTCCCTGATTTTTATTCTGAATTGGCATTGGCAGGATACCAGCCTTCCGTGACAACACAATCGAAAGTGTCTCGGCGCGAAAATATCGGCCTGACAAGGGCTTGGCGGATCAGCCCACCCCCCGCCGCAGCGGGGGATGGTAAATCAAAATGACGGATTGTTACGCCTTTGCCAGATTCCGCAACACGTAGTGCAACACGCCGCCGTTTTCGACATATTCGATCTCGACTTCGGTATCGATCCGGCATTTCAGGGTGATCGTCTTTTGCGAGCCATCGCCATAGGTGATCGTGCAGGGCACATCGCTGAGCGGAGACAGATCGCCCGCCAGCCCGGCAATCGCCACCGTTTCATCGCCCTTCAGGCCCAGCGATTTGCGGCTGTCGCCAGCTGTGAACTCGAACGGGATCACCCCCATGCCGACCAGGTTCGAGCGGTGGATACGCTCGAAGCTTTCCGCGATCACGGCCTTCACGCCCAACAGGTTGGTACCCTTGGCGGCCCAGTCCCGGCTGGACCCGGCACCGTATTCCTTGCCGCCGAAAATCACCAGCGGCGTTCCCTTCGCCTGATGCGCCATCGAGGCGTCATAGATCGAGGTCTGCTTGCCATCCGGCCCAAGCGTATAGCCGCCCTCGACCCCGTCCAGCATTTCGTTCTTGATGCGGATATTGGCAAACGTGCCGCGCATCATCACCTCGTGATTGCCGCGCCGCGAGCCGTAGGAATTGAAATCCTTCACCGCCACCTGACGGTCGATCAGGTACTTGCCGGCTGGCGTCGTGTCCTTGAACGACCCGGCCGGCGAAATGTGGTCGGTCGTCACCATATCGCCCAGGATGGCCAGCACCTTGGCACCGCTGATGTCGGAGATCACCCCGGCCTCGGGGGCCATGTCGCGGAAATAGGGCGGGTTCTGCACATAGGTCGAGGTCGGCGGCCAGTCATAGGTCAGACTGTCGGTGGTTTCGACCGCCTGCCATTTCTCGTCGCCCTTGAAGACATCGGCGTATTTCGACAGGAACGCCTCGCGGGTAACGGTTTCGGCCACGAGATCGGCGATTTCCTTGTTGGTCGGCCAGATATCCTTCAGATAGACATCCCTGCCGTCGCGATCCTGTCCCAAAGGCTCGGTGGTCAGGTCGATATTCATGTCACCCGCCAGCGCGTAGGCCACCACCAGCGGCGGCGAGGCCAGGTAATTGGCCCGAACATCGGGGCTGATCCGTCCTTCAAAATTGCGGTTCCCGGACAGAACGGCCGTCGCGACCAGATCGCCGTCATTGATCGCCTGGGAAATTTCCGGCTGCAACGGCCCGGAATTGCCGATGCAGGTGGTGCAGCCATAGCCGACCAGGTTGAAGCCGATCGCGTCCAGATCGTCCTGCAAGCCGGCCGCTTCGAGATAGGCGCTGACCACCTGGCTTCCGGGTGCGAGACTTGTCTTGACCCAGGGCTTGCGGTCCAGACCCAGGGCACGGGCCTTGCGCGCCACCAGCCCGGCTCCGATCAGCACGGAAGGGTTGGAAGTATTGGTGCAGGACGTGATCGAAGCGATCACCACCTTGCCGGAATGCATGGCATAATCTTCACCGGCAACGGCGACATCCTTGCCCATCGGACGCTTGAAGGTCTTTTCCATCTCAGCCGCGAAAGCGGCCTTGGCATTGGTCAGCGGCAGATAATCCTGTGGCCGTTTCGGCCCGGAAATCGCCGGTACGATCGAGCCCATGTCCAGTTCCAGCGTATCGGTATAGACCGGCGCATAATCCGCCCCGCGCCAGAAACCGTTTTCCCTGGCATAGGCCTCGACCAGCGCGATGCGCGCCTCGTCGCGCCCGGTCTGGCGCAGGTATCGCAGGGTCTCGTCATCGACCGGGAAAAAGCCGCAGGTGGCACCGTATTCCGGTGCCATATTGGCGATGGTGGCACGATCCGCAAGCGGCAGGTGATCCAGGCCGGGGCCGAAAAACTCGACAAACTTGCCGACCACACCCTTGATGCGCAGCATCTCGACAACTTTCAGCACCAGATCGGTCGCGGTGGTGCCCTCCATCATCTCGCCGGTCAGCCTGAAGCCCACGACTTCCGGGATCAGCATCGAAATCGGCTGGCCCAGCATCGCCGCCTCGGCCTCGATGCCGCCGACACCCCAGCCCAGCACCGCCAGACCATTGACCATCGTGGTGTGGCTGTCGGTGCCCACCAGCGTGTCGGGATAGGCCACCTCGTCGCCATTCTGGTCCTTGTCGGACCAGACCGTCTGGGCCAGATATTCCAGGTTCACCTGATGGCAGATACCTGTTCCCGGCGGCACCACGCGGAAATTGTCAAACGCGCCCTGCCCCCATTTCAGGAACTGGTACCGCTCGCCATTGCGCTCGTATTCGCGATCCACGTTCTGCTGGAAGGCCTGCGGATTGCCGAAATTGTCGATCATCACCGAATGGTCGATCACCAGATCGACCGGGTTCAGCGGGTTGATCTTCCTGGCATCGCCGCCCAACGCCACGATACCGTCGCGCATCGCCGCCAGATCGACCACCGCCGGCACGCCGGTGAAATCCTGCATCAGAACGCGGGCCGGGCGATAGGCGATCTCGCGCGGGTTCCTGCCGCCATTGTCGGCCCATTCGCCAAAGGCGCGGATATCGTCCACCGACACGGTGCGCCCGCCATCCTCGAACCGAAGCATGTTCTCCAGCACCACTTTCAGCGCCGCCGGCAGCTTGGAAAACGCCCCCAGCCCGGCAGCTTCAGCAGCGGGAATGGAATAATAGCTGACACTGGCACCTCCGGCGCTCAGGGTCTTGCGGGTCTTGCTGGTATCCTGTCCGACGAAAATGGTCATGGGCACGGTCCTGTCTGAATGGGGATATGGTTAGCCGAAGTCATACTGCGGCGCCGGGTTCGGTGCAAGCATTTTGGTATGCAATGGTGTACAAACACCTGTGATCTTCTTTTTGGCAGAAATACTCGCGGGGGGAGTGCGAGGG
>JAIOJF010000038.1 GCA_019911965.1 Paracoccaceae bacterium
CCGTGGTTCCGCCGCCGGGTCGGTTCGGCTATTTTCACGCGTCGATCCGTGGTCAGGCTGCGGACGCGGCACAGACTTGGGAAAACGGAGGACGACGTTAACCATGTTTATCGCCATGAACCGGTTCAAGGTCGCCAAGGGCCGCGAGGCCGATTTCGAGGCGGTCTGGGCGGCGCGCGACAGCCACCTGACCGAGATGCCCGGATTCGTCGAATTCCACCTGCTGCGCGGCCCCGAGGCCGAGGATCACACCCTCTTCGTCTCGCACACCGTCTGGAAAAGCCGGGCCGATTTCGAGACCTGGACCGGGTCGGAGGCCTTCCGCAAGGCCCATGCCCGCGCCGGCGCTCGCAAGGATGGCAACGCCCCGCCGATGTATCTGGGTCCGCCCCGGTTCGAGGGCTTCGAACCGGTTCCCGGCACGGCGGTGAAAAAATAGCGCCGTCGGGACGGCAAACGTCCCGCGAGGGTGCGCAACCACAAAGAAAAAGCCCGGGCCTGTTGGGAGGTTTCCGGGCTTTTTCGATGGTAGCGGAGGAGGGATTCGAACCCCCGACACGCGGATTATGATTCCGCTGCTCTAACCAGCTGAGCTACTCCGCCACTAGGCGGGGGATTTAGGGGGTTCACGGGAAGGGGTCAAGGGGGTTTTGCCCGGCATGGCCGGAATGAAACGGTCTGCCCATTCTTGCGGCGGCGCCGGTGGTTCCTCAGCAGATGCGCGGCAATTGTTCGCCGGCCATCCAGTCGACCATCCTGGTGCCGCCAAGCCCGGTTTTCATCCTTACGAAACAGCGCTTGTCCTCCAGGACCTGACCGACGATCGCCGCGTCGCGGCCCTTGGGATGCGTGCGCATCGCCGCCAGCAGCGTTTCGGCCTGATCGGCGGGACAGATGGCGATCAGCTTGCCCTCATTGGCGACATATAGCGGATCGAGTCCCAGCAATTCGCAGGCGCTGCGCACTTCAGGGCGGATCGGCAGGCTGGTCTCGTTCAATTCGATGCCGACACCGGATTGGCGGGCAATCTCGTTCAGCGTGGCCCCAAGGCCGCCGCGGGTCGGATCCCGCAGCACGCGGATGCCCGGTACGACGGCCAGCATGTCGGCCACCAGATCGTTCAACGACCGGCTGTCGGACAGGATTTCGGTGGAGAAGGTCAGGTTCTCGCGCCGGCTCATCACCGCAACGCCATGATCGCCCAGCGTGCCGCTGACCAGCACCGCATCGCCGGGGCGGGCGCGCTCGCCGCCGATCTCGACCCCGTCCGGCACTACGCCAACGCCGGCGGTGTTGATGAAGATACCGTCGCCCTTGCCGCGTTCAACCACCTTGGTGTCGCCGCTGACGATGGCAACCCCGGCCTCGGCAGCGGCCACGGCCATCGCCTGGACGATCAGCGCCAGATCGGACAACGCAAAGCCTTCCTCAAGAATGAACGCAGCGGTCAGGTATTTCGGAACGCCGCCCCCCATCGCCAGATCGTTGACCGTGCCGTGAACCGCGAGCGAGCCGATATTGCCGCCGGGAAAGAACAGGGGCGAGATCACGAAGCTGTCGGTGCTCATCACCACACGACCGGGCGGCAGGGTGAACAATGCGGCGTCATGCTCGCGATTGAGAACTTCGTTGCCAAGGCTGGCGAAGAACATCTCCTCGATCAACTGGGTCATGGCACGCCCGCCTGCGCCGTGGCTGAGATCAACCTTGCCACGGGCAAGGTCCAGCGGGCGGGTATTGCTCAGGCCGGGTCTCAGGATCGTCATGCGGTTTCCTTTTGGGTTTCGGCCTCGCGGAAGCGGCCATAGGTCCAATGTGCGGCGCAGGCCCCCTCGCTGGAAACCATGCAGGCCCCCAGCGGGTTTTCCGGCGTGCAGGGATTGCCGTAGATCGGGCAGTCGGTCGGGGATTTCTCGCCCCGCAGGATGTCGCCGCAGGCGCAAGCCTTGTTTTCGCGTCCCGCCGGCAGGTCCATCGGAAAGCGGCGCTCGGCGTCGAAGGCGGTGAAGGCGGGGCGGAGTTGCAGGGCGCTGTCGGGCACGGTGCCAAGGCCGCGCCAGTCGAAACGGTCGCGTAACTCAAACACCTCGGCGACCAGCGCCTGCGCTTTCAGGTTGCCGGACGGCGTGACCGCGCGGGTATATTCGTTTTCCACCTCGGCACGGCCATCGTTCACCTGGCGCACCAGTTGCAGGATCGCCTGCATCACGTCCAGCGGCTCGAACCCGGCGATCACCACCGGTTTGGCATAGTCGCGGGTAAATTCATGATAGGGCGCGGTGCCGATCACCGCCGAGACATGCGCCGGGCCGACGAAGCCGTCCAGCACCACATTGGCCGCCTTGCCGTTCTCGTGACCACCGAGAATCGCGCGCATCGCCGCCGGTGTCAGGACGTGGTTGCAGTGGATGGTGAAATTCGTCAGCCCCCGCGCCGCCGCCTGTTTCACCGCAACTGCGGTCGGCGGCGTGGTGGTTTCAAAGCCGATGGCGAAGAACACCACCTGTCGATCGGGATTGGCGGCGGCGATGTTCAGGGCATCGGTCACCGAATAAACCATTCGGATATCGGCCCCGCGCGCCCGCGCCTTGATCAGCGAATCGAATTTCGAGCCCGGCACGCGCATCAGATCGGCATAGGTACACAGCGTCACGTCATGCTCGCTGGCCAGCGCAATCGCCTCATCGACACGCGCCACCGGCAGCACGCAGACCGGACAGCCGGGACCGTGGATCATGCGGATATTCGATGGCAACAGATCCTCTACCCCATAGCGCGCAATGGCGTGGGTATGGCCGCCGCAAAACTCCATGAAGCGGTAGATGCGGTTCGGGTCGGCTGCGGTCCTGATGGCATCCGCCAATTTGCGGGCCAATGCAGGATCACGGAATTCCTCGATATATTTCATGCCGCCGCTCCGGCTTCGGCGAACAGCGCCAGGGTGCGCTCCGCTTCAACAGGGTCCAGCCTTGCCAGGGCGTAGCCGACATGCACGATCACGTAATCGCCGGGGCCGACATTGTCGACCAGATCCAGCGAGACTTCCTTGATCACACCGTCCAGTTCGATATCGGCCAGCCCGTCGGCCCTAAGGCGCAGGATTCTGGCGGGTATGGCTAGGCACATGGGGGTTCTCCCTTGGTCTGTCGTTCGACATGGAGTGCTGCGGCAATCGCCTGCCCGAAACACAGCCCGGCATCGCCTGGGGAAAGACGCTCGGGTTTCAGCACCTTGAGGCCGCTGGCTGCAAGATGGGTTTCAAGCCGCGTGGTCAGCACCCAGTTCAGGAAGCAGCCGCCGCCAAAGGCAACGGTGCGGATGCCGCTGGCCTGCGCGGCAGCAAGGGTCCAGTCGGCTATCGCAGCGGCAAGGGTGCCGTGAAACAGGTTGGCACCTTTGACCGTGTCGCAATCCACCAGCCGCGCCAACAGCGGCGACAAGTCAAGAACGCCGTCATGCAGGGTCCAGCCCTCGGCCATGATGTCGGGCACCGTAACCATCGCCTCAAGCGCCATCGGGGCTTGCCCCTCGAAATCGGCCACCGGATGGAGGTTCAGCAATCCGCAGGCGGCATCGAACAGCCGCCCGCAGCTTGAGGTTTCAGGCGCGTTGATGCCGCGATCCAGCATCTGGCCCAGCAACGCGGCATGCGGCTGGCTTGCGAAGCGCGCGGCAATCTCGTCGCCTCGGCCGAGGCGGTGCAATGCCGCTGCCGCCATCCGCCAGGGTTGACGCGCCGCGATATCGCCACCGGGCTGTGCCAGCAGCGAAAAATGGCCGAGGCGGCGGTAATCCGCACCATCGACCAGCAGCAATTCACCGCCCCAGCTTTCCCGGTCGGGGCCTAGGCCGAAGCCGTCCAGCGACAGGCCCAGCACCGGGCCGGATTGTCCGTGTTCCCATTGCGTGGCAAGAATATGGGCGTGGTGGTGCTGCACCGCCAGAGTCGCGCATCCAATGGTTGCGGCCTGCCTTGTGGTATGGAAATCCGGATGCAGATCATGCGCCGCCAGAACCGGGGCAGGCTGCACCCCAAGCGCGATATCCAGCAGCGCCTGATATGCCTCCACCGCCTCCAGCGTCGAAAGATCGCCGGCGGTTTCGGTGACAAAAGCGCGGTCGTGGTCGATCACCGCTAGGCTGGCCTTCAGGAAGGCACCCATACCGATCACCGGCGGCAACGGGCGGGGAAGGGCGATTTCCGCCGCGATTCCCTGCCTCGGTTCGATCTGACGTGCCGGGCTGGCCATTCAGCTTGCCTTTGCCGTGATGGCGCTGGCCTGCCGTTCGATCCAGGCACACCAGTCACCCAGACCGTCGCCGGTCAGCGCACTCAATTGCAGAACTTCAATGCCGGGATTGATCCGGCGGGCATATTCAACGCATTTTTCCACGTCGAACGGCACGTATGGCAACAGGTCGGACTTGTTCAGCACCATGCAGGACGCGGCGCGGAACATGTCGGGGTATTTCAGCGGCTTGTCCTCGCCCTCGGTCACCGACAGGATAACCACCTTGGCCGCTTCGCCGAGGTCAAAGGCGGCGGGGCAGACCAGATTGCCGACGTTTTCGATGAACAGCAGGCTGCCGGGCTCGGGCTGCAACTGGCGGATGGCGCGACCGACCATATCGGCGTCCAGATGGCAGCCCTTGCCGGTATTGACCTGCACCGCGCGGGCCCCGGTTTCGCGGATGCGATCAGCGTCGAGGCTGGTCTGCTGGTCGCCTTCGATCACCGCCACGGCACGCCTTGTGCCCAGATCGGCAGCGGTGCGGGCCAGCAGCGTTGTCTTGCCTGAGCCTGGGGATGAGACAAGGTTCAGCGCCAGCACGCCCAACCGGGCCAGATCGTCGCGGTTGTGCCAGGCCAGGTGGTCGTTCTTGGACAGGATATCGCGCTCGATCTCGATGATGCGGGTCGGGCTGATGCCGGGCGCATGGGCATGGTGATGGTCGTGATGGTGATGGTGGTGCGGCAAGGCCGCTTCGCCTTCCACCGCCACATCGCCGTGGCCGCAGCCGCAGGTCGTACACATGTCAGTTCACCTCCATATCCTTGACGCGCAATTCCTGCCCGCCGGTCACCTGCACCTGAAATCCACCGCAATCCGGGCAGGCTGCGATCAGCGAAGGCAATGCAACCTCGTGGCCGCAATTATGGCACCATGCCCTGCCCGGAGCGGTATCAATTTCCAGCCTTGCACCCTCGGCCACCGATCCCCGGATCACGGCATCAAAGCAGAAGCGCATCGCGTCCGGTTCCACATGCGACAGGGCACCGATTTCCAGCCGGATCGCCGTAACGCGGGTGCAGTTCTGGCCGCGGATGGTATCCTCGACAATCTGTAGCACACCTTCGGCAAGGGCCATTTCATGCATCGCGCACCTCGATGCTGAAGTCGACACAGGGATCAATCGCGAGAACCAGCAATTCGGCGGCCTGTCTCAATACTGCGATGTCGCTGGCCGAAGCGCCCGCAAGGGCCGCCTGAAGCGGGCCGTTGGTGCTGAAATTTGCCTCGGTCGGGGCGGTGATCCGATAATCCGCAACCCGTCCGTCCGCCAGACGCAGAGCATGGGTCAGATTGCCGCGAACCGTTTCGACGCTGGCCGTGCCCGTACCGGTGTTGCTGCGCGAATCCGCATTAGGGCAGGGCTTGAGCGTACCAATTGCCTGCGCGATACGGTCGGGGAGGGTGCTAAGCTCGATCAGGCTGGCTTCAAGCCGTGTTGCCAACCCGGTTCCATGCGCCTGTCTCGCCTGCGCTATCGTCCCCTCGTTCCGGACCCGGGAAAGTGCGCCTTCACCGACAGGCTGGTTTGCACCGACGCGGCCAAATCCCTGAAGCCCGCGAACCGCAAGCGCGCGGCGCAGCCGGTCGGCCAGACCATCCGGCTGCAACAGCGTGTCGGTCATCGTTTTCAGATTGGCCGTGATACCGGTGGCTTGCATGATATCGGGCCGCGCCAGCCCTGCACCCGGGCGTTTCCATCCCTCTTGCATCACTGCATCTTCCAGCGCGGCTTGTGCGGCCAGGCAGGCCCGAACAGGCTGCGGTTCAGGGGGAATGTCCAGCGCCCTTGTCCAGCCGAGGCATAGCCTGAGCGCTGTCTGGCTGAGCATTTCGGCCAGCCGCAGGATGTCGCGGGCGGCCTGTTGCGCGGGGTTGATGCGGATCGCCATCGCTGCTTCGAATGCGCCAAGGCTCGCGATGGTCTGGGCCTGACCGCACAGCGAGTAGATCGTGCCGATCCGCCCGGCCACCTGATCGGGGGTCAGGCCGATAAACATCCGCCCGGCATCCTGGCTGCGTGTCGAAACGCAGGCAACATCGCGCACCCGGCCCGCGGACAGGGCCAGCACAAGGCGGATTTCGCCGCCGGGGTCGCCGCGTTGTTCAGACATCGCATCCTTCCGTCGCGAGGCCGGTCAGGTGCCCAAGGGCATCCTAGCTGATCTTGATTTGCATCGTTTCGTTTCCGTCCTCTCCGACCATATGCACCGCGCAGGCAAGGCAGGGATCGAATGAATGAATGGTTCTTATGATCTCCAGTGGCTGTTCGGGATCGGCGAGAACATGGCCCTTCAAAGCCGCCTCGTATGGGCCGGCAAGGCCGTTATGATCTCGTGGGCCGGCATTCCAGGTCGTCGGTACAACCGCCTGATAATTGGCGATTTTCTGATCTTCAATGACGATCCAATGGCCAAGCGCACCGCGCGGTGCTTCCATATACCCGGCCCCTTGCGCCTTTTTCGGCCAGCTTCGCGGATCCCATTTTTCGGCGTTGTGAGTGCTGAGATCGCCAGCGCGGATGTTTGCCACAAGATCGTTGTACCAACCCCGCATGAAGTCGAGATAGATCTTGGTTTCAAGCGTGCGTGCCGCCGTCCGCCCCAGCGTCGAGAACAGTGCCGTCACCGGCACGTCCAGCGTGGTCAACGTCATGTTCACCAACTCCTTGGCGTGGTCATTCCCCGAGGCATAAAGCATCAGCATCCGGCTGAGCGGCCCGACCTCCATCGGCTTGCCTTTCCAGCGCGGCGATTTCAGCCAGGAATAGGCCTTGTCCACGTTCAACTGGTCGTATGGCGGGTTCGGGCCGGTGAAATTGAACTCGGTCTCGCCCTTGTAGGGATGGAGACCGGTGCCCGGGCCGTCCTGATACTTGTACCAGGCGTGATCGACATATTCCTCGATCTGGCTTTCGGCATGCAGGTCGATCTCGTGAATCCGGCTCAGGTCGCGGTCCAGGATCACGCCGCGCGGTACTAGAAAGCTGGAGACATCATCGGTGTCGCCGGTCGGATAATCGCCATAGGTCAGGAAATTGCCGACGCCTTCGCCGATCGCGCCCCAATCCTTGTAGAACCCGGCAATGGCCAGCGTGTCGGGCAGGTAGGCGAGGTTCACGAAGGCTTCCATCTTGGAAATCACGTCCGAGATTTTCGCCAGCGTCGCCATGTTGATGGCGCTGTCGCTGTTGGGGTCCAGCGGGCTGGCCACGCCACCGACCAGGAAGTTCGGATGCGGGTTCTTGCCGCCGAAAATCGTGTGCAACTGCACCACGTCTCGCTGCCATTCCAGCGCGTCGAGGTAATGCGCGACCGCCATCAGGTTGGCCTCGGGTGGTAATTTGTAGGCGGAATGCCCCCAATAACCGTTGGCGAAAATGCCCAACTGTCCCTGTTCGACAAAGGTTTTCAGCTTCTTCTTCACGTCCGAGAAATAGCCGGGCGAAGATTTCGGGTAATTGGAAATCGACGAGGCAAGATCCGAGGTTGCCTTCGGATCGGCATCCAGCGCCGACACCACATCCACCCAATCAAGTGCATGCAGATGGTAGAAATGCATCACATGGTCATGCACATATTGCGCCGCGATCATCAGGTTGCGGATCAACTGCGCGTTCTGCGGGATCTTGATGTCCAGCGCGTTTTCCACCGCCCTGACCGAGGCTATGCCATGCACCAGCGTGCAGACGCCGCAGATGCGCTGCGCGAAGGCCCAGGCGTCGCGCGGGTCGCGGCCTTTCAGGATGATCTCGATGCCGCGCACCATGGTGCCTGATGAATAGGCCTCGGCGATCTGGTTGCCCTGCATCTGGGCTTCGATCCTCAGATGGCCTTCGATACGGGTGATCGGGTCTACGACCAGTCGTTTGTTCATCTCCGTCATCCCCTATTCGTCGTCCAGATATTCGCCGATCAACTCGGTCAGGCCCTGAACCTCGATGTCCATGTTGTGCTCTTCCAGCTGCTCTTCCAGCGTGTGATGGCAATAGGCGCACATCGTCACGATCTTGTCGGGCGCGACCTTCTCGAACTGCGCTTTCTTGCGGTTGAACGCCTTGAAGCGTAGATCGGTCGCACGTTCATTCGCGCCCACTCCGCCACCACCCGAACAGCACCAGTTCATCGTGCCGGCATCGTCGGTCTCGACAAAGTTGCTGGCGACCATGTGCATCAGGTTGCGCGGCTCGCGGTTGATGCCGCCCCGGCGATTGATCTGGCAAGGATCGTGGAAGGTGACCTTGGTGGTATCCTTGCCCTTGGTCTTGAGTTTGCCCTCGGCGCGAAGGTGGTCCAGCAATTCGATGATATGCACCACCTCGAACTTGTAGGGACGCCCGATCAGGTTGGGGCCTTCCCATCGCAGCGCCTGATAGGCGTGGCCGCATTCGGGGCTTATCACGCCTTTCACACCCAGCTTTTCAGCAGCCTCGACCACGCGCGTCACCAATGTTCGCGCGACATCGCGATTGCCAAGCTGGATGCCGACATTGGTTGCCTCGAACCCGTCATTCGAGATTGTCCAGGTGATGCCGGCTTTCTTGAAAATTCGGCTCATTGCCGCCAGAACATCCGGGTATTCGGCGATTTCCTGGGCCGACAGAAGCACCATGTAATCGGCCCCGGCCTTGTCCATCTCGATCGGGATGCCGGTTTCCTTTTCGGCGTGTTTGATCTGGGCATGCAGGGCGGGGTGCAATTCACCCATCGGGCTGCCGAAATCGGCGTGGCGTCCAGCCGCCCCGACCAGTTCAGTGGGCGCGTGGCCCGCCGCGCTCATGCCTTCGCGCATCTTGCGGATCATCATCGTCAGGTCGTTGCCGACCGGGCAGACCAGCGTGCAGCGACCGCACATCGTGCAACTGTCATAGACCAGTTCTTCCCAGGCTGTCAGGTCGGCCTCGGTCACTTTCGGCATCAGACCGAACATGTTCGCGATCCGCCCGAACAGGGTGTATTCGCTTTTCCAGATGCGGCGCAGCAGGTCCAGCTTGCGGATCGGGGTGTATTTCGGGTCTTCCGTCTCGCGGTAGAAGATGCAGGCCTCGGCACAAAGGCCGCAACTGACGCAGCTTGAGAAGAAACTGGCGACCGGCGCGTCGATCTGTTCGCGGAGCGCGTTCAGCCCCCGTTCGAGCGTGGCAGTCATGATTCCGCTCCTTTCCGGCCCTGAATCGCGCCGTTGTAATAACGCGACAGCACGAAGGTGACGGCATGGGTCAGCTTGGTGAATGGAAAGGCGATCATCAGCAATTCGACCGACAGGATGTGCAGAGCCAGCATTAGAGTCGGATCGCCGAACAGCTTGTTGACAGCGACATAGCCCGAGGCCAGCGGAAGCACGCATAACAGCCACACCAGATAATCATCGAAGGTCGAGATTGCCCGGCGCACCGGATCGGTCAGCCGCGAATACATCAGCGCGATCAGTGCCAGGATTGCCAGCGCGGTGGCGCTTTCGATGATGACCCGCCCGAAGGACGGCCACTGAAACGAGAGGGCCTCGGGCCACCAATGGCTGAAGCCGAAGATGCTGTCGAACAAGGACAGGTGAGGGCCGAAGAAGAACAGCGCGATAAAGAAGCCAAGGTGAAAGATGTAGCCGCCCAGATAGGTAACCGGCGCATAATTGATCAACCCCTTACGCGGGATCGAGCGTGAAAAGACTGTGCGGATGCCCTGGCCGACCGGACTGCCCTTGGCCGGGGCCTTGTCGGATTTTCGCCCCAGAACCAGGATTTCCACCACCCGGATCACCATGCCGGCGGCGAAGATGATCAGGGCGATATCGAAGCCCGGTCCGCGCGCCCACATCAGCAGATCGAAATAGGGATTGTTCATGATTACTTCTCCAGATCGTGGGCATCGACATTTTCATGCGCCGCGGCCGCCCGCGCCTTGCCCGCCCGCGCCAGCGCAGCCCCGGCGACACCGGCCACCGCACCGGCACCGATCGCCGCCAGCCCGTATTTGCGGTAGTCGCCTGCCGGCACCGACAGCGGTTTGTAAAAGCCGCCATTGTCCCAGAAATCCGGTTCGGTGCAGCCAAGGCAGGGATGCCCCGCCTCGATCGGGAACGACGTGCCGTTGTTCCACTTGACGGTGGCGCAGACGCTTTTGGTTGTCGGACCCTTGCAGCCGAGCTTGTACAGGCACCAGCCTTCGCGCGCGCCTTCATCGTCGAAACCTTCGGCGAACAGCCCCTTGTCGTAGAACGGCCGGCGATAGCAGCGGTCGTGGATGGTTTCGCCGTAGAACGCCTTGGGGCGGCCCAGTTCGTCCAGTGCCGGGATGCCGAAGGTCAGGAAATGCGCCAGCACGCCGGACATCACCACCGGGATCGGCGGGCAACCGGGGACGTTGATGATCGGCTTGTCCGTGATGATCTCGCTGACCGCCACGGCCCCGGTCGGGTTGGGATCGGCATGCGGGATACCGCCGAACGCGGCGCAGGTGCCGACACTGACAATCGCCGCCGCCCCGGCTGCGGTTTCCTTCAGCATGTCCAGATTGGAAATCCCCGCGATACAGGAAAAGCCGGGATTGCCGACCGGGATCGAGCCATCGACCACCAGCAGGTACTTGCCCCAATGGTCCTTCATCGCCTGTTCACGCGCCGCTTCTGCCGCATGGCCCGAAGCCGCCTGCAGCGTATGGTGATAATCCAGCGACACCGCGTTGAAGATCAGATCCTCGATGGTCGGGGAATGACTGCGGGTCAGCGATTCCGTGCAGCCAGTGCATTCCTGGAATGACAGCCAGATCACCGAGGGCCGGGCGGCAGTTTCCAGCGCATGCGCCACGCGCGGGGCCATCAGCGGTGGCAGCGCCATCAGCGAGGTGAGCGAAGCACAGTATTTCAGGAAACCCCGCCGACTGATGCCATGCGCCTGCATCAGTTCCGGTAGCATCGGCTTTGGTGCCATCTGTCAGTCCCCTTCCGGATTTCGTGTCGGCCCGCGGCGTTCCGCCAGACGCGCCAGCAAGGTTTCAAGCCCCAGTGCGGCGTCCTGCGCCTGGGTTTTCAGGATTTCGGGCATGGTGGTGATTTCAAGGAATCGCGACTGGGTCTCGCCCGTTTGGTCGAAGTGATCGACCCGCCAGACGCCGGGAATCCCGGTCTCCTGAATGTGGCTCTGGCCCATTGCATTCAGCGTGGCCTGGACCTCGCCCGTACCCAGAACCTCATCCAGTATCCGCTCGTCTCCGGCAGCGAAGGGAAATGCACCAAGGTCGATAATTGCGGTCTGGCCGGTTTCGATCAGGTCGGCCAACTTTTGCGCGACCTCGTGCAATACGGGCAGGGCGTTGCCCGTGGAGATGAATGAAAACAACTCGTTACGCGCGTCGCCGGGTTTGCGATCAACCCCGTTCAAACTCACTTTTCAGTCTCCCGAAAACTCGTTTATGCGAATACGCTAATATGAAAGCCAGCAAAGAAGAATGACTCAGGTCAATTTCCCGCGGAATTGGCGCAGCCGGCGATGGCGACTTACTGCGCCGTTCGCCAGCCTTCGACCAGCGCGATGATCCGGGCCGTCGCCTGGGGAATTGCTGCAGCGACGGCTTCGGTCAGGGTTTCGCCAACCCGGATATCTGCAGGCTGGATGCCAACCAATGCGCGGCGTCCGGGCACCGCTTCGCGCAGACGCAGCGCGTCCATCAGATCATCCAGTCCGATATCATGCGGATTGCGCCCGCGCGTGCGCAGGAACTTGTCCATCGCAGCGCCTTCAAAGACCTCGATACTGCCCGGCGGCCGTTCAAGGTAAGCGGCATCGACGATCACCATCGCCCCTGCGTCCTCCATCTCGACCAGCAAAGTCAGGCCCATCGTGCCGCCATCCAGCACTCTCAGGCCAAGCCGCTCGACGGCAGAATCGGCGGCCAGTGCTTCGGCCACGCGGACGCCGACGGCTTCATCCGTCAGCAGCGTGTTGCCAAGGCCTAGGACAAGAATGGTATCGCGACTTGCCTGCATGGCCGCGACAATACATAAACCAGCAACAGCGACAATTACAAAAGAGGCTGCTGAAATGTGCCTTTCCGTCCCGGTTCGTATCGTCGAGATCACTGGCCCGCGTGCGCGGTGCACGGCGCTCGGTCAGGAACGGTTTGCCGATCTGATGCTGCTGGAAGGCGAAAGCGCCAAGGTCGGCGATTATATCTCAGTACATCTGGGATACGCGCAGCGCATCATCCCGGAAGCCGACGCACTGGAAGCCTATGCGCTGTTCGGCGAGATACTTGAACGCCTGGAAAAGGATTAAGGCAATCCGAGTTCAACTCGCCGTTCCGGATATGGTGGCCTTTTGCGGGTGCAGCCTTACCGGTGTGTAATTGTACATTGAATGTCTCGTTGAACTGACCTGCCCGCCTTTGGGCGCGTCGGCGCGTTTCGGCTGCTTTTCCGGAAATTGTGTCATGCGGCAGTTTCGACAAGGTTTTGAAGAAAATACCGCTGGCGGGGCACCGACCGACTGGCTGACGCGATCGAACCGGTGATTTCAGCCAGATCCTAACAACAGCCAAAATCCGGCCCATTGAAAGCTTAAGAAATTGTGAAGGTCGCGTTCCCGGCACATAGGAATGCGCAATTTTTTTGCGTGATGTTTCGCGGACCTTCAATCGGAGATGCACGAGAGCCTCCCCCATACAGAATAGGACTATTCATGAATCCCTTTGCCAATCGTGCCCGTTCGATATCGGGCCCCGCAACCGATGCCTTTCCGGTATTGCCCGATGACAATACCGATCTCGAACGTATCGCCATCGCGCTTTACATCGAGACCGGCGGGATCGTTGTAGTGGATACGGTTGCCGGTGAAACCCGCACGATTGCCGTGGCAGATTTCTCGGTTCTGCCGGTTGGGATCCGGCGAGTCCGCGCAACCGGAACCACGGCTGACGGCATTCATGCGATGTTGCTTACATGAAGCTGCTCACGGATATTACGGTTAACGGCCGACCGGTTCATACCGGCGATACGGCCGTGCACTCGCTGTTTCCAGGCGGGGGCCAACGGGCATGGATCGACGTTTCGGCCATGCCGCATTTTCAGGATGTCGAAGGTGCCAGCCCGGCCGGTTTCGGCGACAGCATCGCGCGCGTTGATGACAAGAGCCCGAATGCTATGGATGCAAAACAGGCCTCGGTGGCGTCGCGCCCGTTATTGGGGCGCGCACCCATCGGGGCGTCTGCGACGGGCCAGATCGACCAAGGCTCGGGACTGCCCTTCTTGCGGTTTGACCTGACGGATGACAAGCTGTCGCATTCGTTTTCGGCGGGATTTTCGGGCGATGTGATGCTGTTCGGCCGTTCAGGCTCGTGGATGGCGCACGGTGTTTCGATCACATCGGGTGGGGTGTTGGAAATCGGCCCGAACGGTGTCACCGGTGCATTGCAGGATATCCTGAACGCGCTGGGCGATATTGTCGGCTGGGTGGCGGTGGACCGTTCGATTTCTCCCGCCGAGCAGGCCGACCTGGTCAACTACTATCGCGCACGAGGTGCCAAGGGCCTGCTGGTGGCGGGGCCGGAGCTGTTGACAAACGGAGATTTCAGCGCCGGAGTTTCGGGTTGGAATCTCGGCCCGGGCTGGTCGGTGGGAGGTGGCGTAGCCACGCATGTACCGCCATCCGGGTCGGACATCGTTCAGTTCGGCTGCCTCGCGCCAAATACTTCGTATCTGATAACGATCAACATCGCTGCGGTCCGGGTTGCATCGTTCCAATATGTGAAAACCGGATCGCCGGGCTACAATATCGTCAAAAGCGGCATGACCGTCGGAAACCACACGGTAGCCGTTCGCACGGGGGCCAACCCTGTGCCTGACCTGACGTTGCGCGCCGGGGGGCCTTCGGATGTCGATTTCAATTCGGTGTCGCTGCGCGAATTGCGCCCACAGGAGGATTGGTAATGCATAGTGCGGTCTTGATTATTCCTGCCACGCTCAGGCAACAGGCAGACGATGTGGCGGCGGCGATGGGCTGGGGTCCGCTGTCGTTTACAGTGCCGTTGGCTTTGCTGGGCAACGAGGACGAAACGCCATCGCATTGGGCGTGCCGCGCAGATGTCACCCTCGGATTTCTGCGCCAGGTCCGCGGTCTGGACCCTTTAAGCGATCTCGACCATGCCCCGGTTTTCGACGCGCTGTCTGCCGACTTCCGCCCCGATCCCACATTGGCCGGCGACGACCGCTCGCTCTTGTGGGGGCGTCACCATTTTGACGCAGTTCTGGACGACCAGGGTTTCTGCGTCGTGGCCGAGTGACCCCCGGTCAGCCCGAAAACCGCGGTCCCGAGCGAAGTTTCGGGGCCGCACCGGGACCATCGGCCCGGCTGGCATCTTGAAATTCTGAAAGTTGTCGCGCGCGCAAGTAATCGCCACCCGGGTGCCCGACATTTCCATGATCTGCGATCTACCTGAACTGGGCAAGCGCCGACGATACCTTCCAAATTGGGAAAGGGCATCGTTTGTCAGGGCCTTCTGGGTTGGTGAGGGACTGCCAGCGTATCGACCAGGCTCAGCCAGCGAGGCAGCAGAGCCTCGGCAACGGCCTCGCGTGCAACCCAATCCAACAGGTGCGGTCGTGGGTCGTGTTCCGTCAGCAGAAGGGTCCGCAATGCCTCGGCCACAGCATCGGGGTCGTCAACCGGCGCAGTTGCACCCAGGCGGTCCTGCCCGATCTGCGCGGCGATGCCACTGTCGGATTCGACCAACGCCAGAACTGGCACGCCCTGCGCCAGGTAGCTGGCGATTTTCGACGGATAGGCCACGCGAAACAGGTTCTTTTCCAAGGATACCAAACCGACATCGGCTTCGGCAATCAATGTCTTGGCCTGCGCAAAAGGCAGAAACGGCCCGAACCCCACCTGCGGATGATCGCCCCAGCGTTGCTTTAGCGCTGGAAGTGCCGTGCCGTCTCCCAGAAAGAACAATTCCAGATCGGGAAAATCTCCGAACAGCCGCGACACGCCTTCTGCAAGCTGCGGCAGGTTCTGGAACCTGCCCAGATTGCCGGCGAAGATCACCCGCCGCCGCCCGGAGGACTTGCGTAATCCTTCCGGCGGGGATTCGGTTTCGCCAAACAGGTCGAGGGAGAAATTGTTGATTATGTGGATCGGCAAAGGCCCGAGGCCGCGATGCGCCAGCGTGCTGGCCATATCCTGGGACAGTACGACGATGGCATCCGAACGCCGTAAAGTCTGGTTGTCCAGCCATCGCATGATGCGCATGGGCATCCCACGGCCAAGCCGCCCGCCGCTATGGACCGAGACTTCGGGATGAATGTCCTGCATGTGGTAGATAAAGCGTGCCCCGGCGAGCCGCGCGGCTATGCTTGCTGTCCATGCTGCCACGACAGGCGGAAAGGTTGATGCGGTCACCACGTCCGGCCGCAGGCGCAGAACGGTTGCAAACAGCGCCCAGCAATACAGAACCACATTCGCCAGGCGACGCAGCGGATTGCGTTTTTCATCTCCGAATACCCAGGCCCGGCGGATGTCGAGCGCCCCCAGTCGCTCGCGTCGTGGCGCGGCAGGAATGTCAGAGCCGTTGCGATAGGACGGAACCGATGCCAGCACATGAACCTCGTGCCCGGCATCAGCCAACGCGTCCCCCATAGCGCGCAGCATCAGTGCGTAGGGTGCGGTATCAGGCCAGAAAAAGCGATGGCTGAGCAGAATTTTCAATTTTGCCTCACGCGGCGGCAAGGCAGGCTTTGATGCGGTCGATCACTTCGCCCTGTTCATCGTGGGACATGTCGCTGCCCGATGGCAGGCACAGCCCGTTTGCGAACAGAGCCTCGTCGACGCCTGATCCAATATAGCGTGTGCCGGAGAATAGCGGCTGCATATGCATCGGCTTCCACAAGGGGCGCGATTCGATCTGCTGGTCCATCAGCATCAGGCGGATGTCTTCGCGGCTGATACCGGCCTGGCCGGCATCAACCGTTATGGCCGTCAACCATTGTGATGAATGATAGCCCGCAGGCTCGGGCATGAACGCGATGCCGGGATGGTCGAGCGCCGTGCGGTAGCGATGATTGATGGCGCGCCGGGTTGCCACGCGGTCGTCGAGAACTTCCATCTGGCCGATCCCGATCGCGGCACAGATATTCGACAGCCGGTAATTGTAGCCAAAGGTCGAATGCTCGTAATGCGGTGCCGGATCGCGGGCCTGGGTCGACAGGAAGCGCGCCCCGTCGGCGATCTCCTTTGAGCGTGTCACCAACATGCCGCCGCCGGACGTGGTGATGATCTTGTTGCCGTTGAAAGACAGGATCGAGGCGTCGCCGCCGGTGCCGCATTTGCGTCCGTTTCTGTACGAAGCGCCCAGACTTTCGGCGGAATCGACCACCAGCCTGACGCCGTATTCCGCAGCAAGTGCTTCCAGCGGGTCAAGATCGACGCTTTGGCCATAAAGATCGGTAGGCACGATCGCCTTTGGAAGCTTGCCCGCCGCGGCCGCCTTTGCCAAGGCTTCGCCCAGAAGCCCGACATCGACGGTCCAACTGGCGGGGTCGAGATCGAAGAAAACTGGCCTGGCACCCAGATAGAGCACTGGAAAAATTCCGCCGGCAAAGGTCATCGACGAAATCCAGACCTCGTCACCGGCTTCAACCCCGACCAGTCGCAGCGCCAGATGCAACGCCGCCGAGCCGGATGACAGCCCGACACAGTGGAGGTTCCCGCCCAGATAATCTGACACCGCGGCTTCGAATGCATCGAGCTGCGGGCCAAGCGGGGCTACAAAATTGCTGTCGAAGGCCTGGTCGACATAGACCTTCTCGCGGCCTGACATATGTGGTCTGGAAAGCCAGATGCGCATGTCACATTCCTTGCTTGATATAGCCGTGCTTTTGCATCGGTCGCCGCAATATCCGGTGAACATTGTCGGACAGAGCTTCGGCCTCTGCCGTTCCCTTGCCGACCGAACTGCGCCGAACCGACGCCGCTGCGGCGGCCACGTCGCTGCCGGGGCGCGTTTGGCCCAGCCATTGCAGAATACGATCCAGACTGCCAGCAGGATCGGCGGTGAAATCTTCATAGTGTAACTGGACCACACGGGCGGGAGCGATCTGTTCAAAGGCGATGTCGCTCGCGGTAACACAGGCGGACCATTGCTGCGCGACGATCTCGTCCAGCGGCAGGTCGGCCAGGGTCTCGATCCCCGCAAATCGCGGACCCCAGGAATCGAAATGCGTTCGCCGCCCGGCACGAATGGCGAGCCGGTTGCGGATTGCCGCGATGGCATAGCCCGGCAGATCAGAGACCGGGGCATACCGTGCCTTGGCCAGATAATAGGGAAGCCCCGGCATTTCCAGTTCGCCGCGCCAGCGTCTGCGCGCCGAAGCGACAACATCAAAGCCATTGCGAACGATGTGTATGAACCGCGCCTCTGGCAGCACGGCATCGACAAACGGTACACGCAAGGCATTGGCACAGGTCTTTTCGACCACGAAATCCGGGCGGCCCTGCTGACGCCAAATCCTGCGAAACCTGTCGCGGATGAAGTGCCGCACCGCCGGGGTTGCCTTATGCGCCGGAATCTCGTCATCGGGGTGGTCGAGATTGCCATGTCGCCAGATCGGATTGATCTCGTCGCAAGGCCAGGTCGCGAAACCCGGCAACCGCGTCAAAGCATCGCGCAAGGCATTGGTGCCCGAGCGACCGGCCCCGATGATCACCAGCGGAGTGAAGTCAAGGCCGTCGGATACCGGCCCGGTCATCCGAACAGCGTCTGGAGGATGTATTTGATATCCTTACGGAAACTCCAGTTGCGCAGGTATTCCAGGTTCAGGCGCACCTTGTCGGGCCAGATCACCTCGGCATTGTAGCGTTCGGGATCGTCGACTTCGGCAAGGATTTCCTCTTCGTTGCGGTATCGGATGGAAGCAGGGCCGGTAATGCCGGCACGCAATTGCAGGATTTCCCGCTCCTCGCCCTCGAGCCGGTCAAGAAAGCCCGGAACATCCGGACGAGGGCCGACGAACGACATGTTGCCGATCAAAACGTTCCATAATTGCGGCAGCTCATCCAGCTTGTAGCGGCGAAATCTGGCCCCCAGCGGCGTGATCCGTGCATCGGCGGTTGTGGTCACCGTGGTGCCCTCGACCGGCCGCATTGTCCGCAGCTTGATGACATGGAATCGTCTGCCGCCTCGGCCAATCCGTTCCTGACGGAAAAAGCCGCTCGCGCCGGTATCGCGCCCCGCCAGATACCATGTCACGCCAATCAACGGCCAAAGCACGGCCAGACCGAGGGCTGCGGCGACGATGTCAAAGGCCCGTTTCACAGCGAAGTCCCGGCGTGTCATGTCATTTCCCGCCAGATCACGATGTCCGGATCCCGTCCCAGGCATTGGAAAGCCGCGCGGTTCCCAGGATCAGGTTGACCACGCGTTCCGATGTGTTGGTGATGCAGTAATCCGCCGGGACTGGCCGGGGCTGGCCGGACGCCTCGCGTTCGGCAAAACCCTGGGTGATTGCCGCAACTCCATCGAGAATCGCATCCGGATCGAGGCCGGTCATGATCAGGCAGCCGACATCAAGCCCCTCGGGCCGTTCGATCGCATCGCGCGGAGTGATTGCCGGAAAGCCCAGGATCGAGCTTTCCTCGGCAATCGTGCCACTGTCCGAAATGGCGCAGAAGGCCTGCATCTGCAACTTGTTGTAGTCGTGGAACCCGAACGGTTTCATCCATTGCACCCTGGAATCGAGCGCCGCCCCATCCAGTGCGTCCAGCCGTTTGCGCGTGCGCGGATGGGTCGACACAATGACCGGCATGTCATACCGCCCGGCGATCGCATTCAGCGCCTGCACCAGACCGGTCAGCCGAGCGGCACTGTCGACATTTTCCTCGCGGTGCAGCGAGGCGATGAAATATCCGCGCGCGCTCAGACCAAGCCGTGACAGCACGTCCGAGGCCTCGATGCGGTTTCGGTAATGCTCCAGCACTTCACGCATCGGCGAGCCCGTCAGGTAAATCCGCCGGTGATGGCAGCCCTCGGACAACAGGTGCCTGCGGGCATGTTCGGTATAGACCAGATTGAAATCCGAAATGTGGTCAACCAGCTTGCGGTTGGTTTCTTCGGGGACATTGCGGTCGTAGGACCTGTTGCCGGCTTCCATATGATAGATCGGAATTTTCATCCGCCGCGCCATGATCGCAGAAATCGCTGAATTGGTGTCGCCGAGAACCACCACCGCATCGGGTTTTTCAGCCAGAAGGACACGCTCGCTTTCCGATAAGATCTTGCCCAACGTTTCACCCAGCGTTCCGCCGCCGGTGCCAAGGAAATGGTCGGGTTTGCGTACGCCGAGGTCTTCAAAAAACACCTCGTTCAGTTCGTAGTCCCAGTTCTGTCCCGTATGCACGATGACATGGTCGGTGAACCGTTCCAGGCGATCCATGACGCGCGACAGGCGGATTATCTCCGGCCGGGTTCCAAGGATGGTCGCTACCTTCAGTTTCTTCATTTCAATGCCTTGTCGGCGAAAGTGTCCGGGTTGGCCGGATCGAACAGGTCGTGGGTCCAAAACAGCGTAAGCAAATCCGTGTCGCCGGTATTCTCGATCGAATGGGTATGCAAAGTCGGCATATCGACCGGTGCCGGTGCCGTGCCGGTCACGTTGAACTCCCAGATCTCGTCCGACAATACCTTGCGAATGCGTATCACAGCCTCGCCCTGAACGACAAGGAAACGCTCGACCTTGGTCAGGTGGAAGTGATCGCCGCGCGTGATGCCGGGCCTGGTCGTTGACAGAAAGGTCTGGCCGCCACCACCGCCCTTCACCGCTTCAAACAGCGTGCCTCGGGGGTCGGTATTGAGTTCGAGCGGGCGCGGCCAGCCATCGGGGTATGTGGCGGCACGATATGCGTTGAACAGGTCGCGGTCGAACGGGTCGGACAGGTCGGGGTAGATGTTGCGCTGATAGCCAAGATGAAAATCCAGCAGCTTCCGGTACAGTTCGGGAACCGGAACCCGCCGTCCCTGCGGGGCGACCTGCCCGGTTGTACCCTCCAGCACGGCATCGATGGCGCATTGCGCGGCAGCCCCGGCATGGACCAGTTGCACCTGTCCGTCCGGGTTGATCTCGGGCATTTCCGACGCAAGTATCCGGGCGATCAGAGTAGCTGTCACGTTGTTATAGTCCGGCCGCGCATCCTCGCCGAAAATATGTGGCAGGACGAGGTCGGTGAAGCGATCCGTGGCGGCGTTCAGTATTTCGGCCGCGCGGTGCTTGGAGCGCCCATACGGCGTATCACTTCCCGCATGGGTGGAGTTTGCATAAACGACATGGGGTGATGCGCCGCCGGCCGTCCAGGCCTCGGCAAGGCGCGATGCAATCGCCGGATTGGCCGCTTCGACCACGTCATCCGCCGCGCGATTGACGCCGGCGAAATGCAGCACCGCCTGCGCCCCCGCAAGGGCTGATGCAAGGGTCGGATCGTCGTCGAAATCGGCATGGCCTAGCGGGACGATGTCAAACGGCTCCGGCTCATTGCGAAACCGCGCCGCGCAATTCGCGGCATGCAGCCGCGCATGTGCGTGCCAGCCGATCAGGCCTTTCGCGCCGGTGATTACGATACGCATCGGTCTATCCATTCGCTTGCGCAAGCTCGGCCCGGACCTCCGGCAACGTCAGTAGCAGATCCATGACCCCCGCCACATCCAGCCGGTCGGTATTGTGCGAATGGTAGTCTTCGCGTTGCGCGGTCTCGGGCGCACCTTCGCTGAAATAGGGTTTATAGTTCAGATCGCGCATGTCCAGCAGGATACGATAATAGTCGCCCATATCTTCCGAACTGGCCAGTTCCTGTGCGCTGGCAAGGGTCTCGAAATGCTTCTCGGCATGTCGCCAGCCGATGATTTCGACCGGGTGTTCGGGCGCATCGAACAGCGTCTTGAGCGCTTCCACCAGATCGGCGATGGTCGCAGCCGGAGCCTTCTTGATGAACAGATCGCCCTGGTTGGCATTGTCGAACGCATGGTGAACCAGGGCCACGCTGTCGCGCAGCGGCATCAGGAACCGGGTCATCGTCGGTTAGGTTACGGTGATGGGTTTGCCGGTCTTGATCTGTCTGATGAACAGCGGAATAGCCGAGCCGCGCGAATACATCACGTTGCCGTAGCGGACAGATGAAATGATCGTGTCGCCGTCCGGCCCGAGCGACCGCGCCGCCGCCTGGGCCGTTTTCTCCATCAGGGCCTTGGTCATTCCCATTGCATTGACCGGGAAAACCGCCTTGTCCGTCGACAGGCACACGACGCTTTTGACACCGGCAGAAACTGCCGAGCTGATGACATTTTGCGAGCCGATCACGTTTGTCAGAACCGCTTCATGCGGGAAGAACTCGCAACTGGGCACCTGCTTCAAAGCCGCCGCATGGAAAATAGCATCGACTCCTTTGACGGCGCGATCAACGGCGCTGCGGTCGCGCACGTCACCGATATAATAGCGCACCCGTTCATCGCGCAGGTCGTTGCGCAGGGCATCCTGCTTTTCTTCATCCCGACTGAAGATACGGACTTCTTCGATGCCGCCTTCGAGCAAGTCCCTGAGCATGGTTTTCCCGAACGATCCGGTGCCGCCGGTTATCAGCACCCGTTCGGTCTTTTTCCTGGTTTTACTAGGCATCTTGCTTCCTTTGAATTGCATTCAGGTCGCCCCGATGATCGGCCCGCCTGGGAATGAAGCGCGCGATCCTGTCTGAATGATCCTTCGCCAGCACCTGTCGGCAGGGGGGGGAATCCGGCACAGAGAAGACCGGCAGTTGGATTGAAAAACAATGGCAGGCAGGCATCAGGGCAGTTCTCAATTTCTGGTGTCAAATAGGGCACTGACTGGCGGTTTGCCAGCGCGTACTCAATTGGACGGCGTGGTCCGGTGCGCTCTTTTCCCTTTCCGGCAGCGTCAAAGCAGTCGACTAGCATGGTGCCGCCGGTGCGAACAAGCCTCTGATTGGGATCGCGGGTCGGGTTTGGGTGGGTTCATCGGTGATTTCATGTCGCACCTGCCGCGCGGTGTTCCAGATGCGCCCCATGCACGTTGCCCGCCAAGTGGGGATCTGACAAATCGCCGCTCCGGTTTCCGCCGGTGAATCATGTGCAAGAACGATAATCAATGGGTCCGGACCCGGGATGAGTTTCAAGGAAACCGCCTGTCCGAGGGCACTACCCCCAGGCACCGTCCGGCGAAATACCGGATCAACTGGATACGGTAAGCCGGTTTATTTCCGGCGCGTCGCCAAGTCACGTACCCAATGCGCGGCAGTCGACTTGTAGCCAAG
Source organism: Paracoccaceae bacterium (assembly GCA_019911965.1). Classification (GTDB taxonomy): domain Bacteria; phylum Pseudomonadota; class Alphaproteobacteria; order Rhodobacterales; family Rhodobacteraceae; genus UBA5972. Next base: position 22,588 of record JAIOJF010000038.1, read on the forward strand.
TGGCATTGCGGTTTTGACATGCCGGTTCAGTCGGTGCGCCGGCATGATCCAGATACCCTGGCGGAACATGCCATCGCGGGTAGTTCCGGCCGAGGCAATGGCGCGGGTCAGCAATCCAGGCCCCAGCGCCAACCAGACCGACTCTCCCGTTGTGTTGTTTCGCGCCGAGCAGGCAAGATTCAAGGCATGGGAAAGGATCGGATGTTTCGGGGCGCAGGCGATGAAGTTGTTGCCGATACTGGTCAGGTCTTCCTGGCAGGCGGTGAATGTCAGGCACGGGTCCAGAAAAGTATCCAGCCCGGTCAAGCACTTGTCGTCAGCGTCCAGATAAACACCGCCCCGGTGATAAAGACAGGCGATGCGAAAAATATCCGCTTTCGCTGCCGCCAACGGAGTTTGGGTATAGGCCACCAATGCGGTCCGTTCACCATGATCGAGCAGGAATTGCCGTGCGGTCTCATCATTGAACAACCGGTAATCCCAACCGGGGTTGATCTCGGCGTTGTGGGCGGATAGCGCGGCAATCTCGGGCACCGGATCGGCAGCATCCCAGAACTGAGCGATCCGGCGGGGAATTTTTTCCGCGCCGCGAAGGCGGTTCTGCGGTGGATTCGCCGAGATCGCGCCCCGCCGCCGAAGGATCGTCATCAGGCCCATTGCGGCAGCGATGTTGTCCGGTTCTGCCACCATCCGACGCCGGAAATGCCGCAACGCGGCCCTGGAATCGGAATCCGGCGCGCGATGGGTTCGATCCTTGGGCGACGTGTTCAAGCGGTATTCGTTCAGGATCTGACCCCAAAAGGTTTGCAGGGCTTTGCTCGAATTGCGTCCGGCCAGGTCTTTCGCGCGTGACAGCGTGATGCGGCGCTGGTGGCTTTGCCATGCATCTTCAATTCGCCCGTTGATCGCCTGAATGTCGGACAGAGCGTGCCAGACCGCCGGGTGCGTAGCACCTTGGCCCCTGGCGGCTTGCACAGCTGCGGCTTCCGCCTCGGCATGGCGGCCGGTTTCCTTCAGGATGCGGATTTCCAGAACGGCGTTCTTCGCATTCAAACGCCCCGGCAATCGCGCCAGCAAGGCCTCGGCGGCATCGAAAGCACCGGTATCCGAGTACAGGCGCGCCATCAGCAATAAAGCCTCGGGATTGGCAGCCAGCATTTCCAGCCGGGCAAGGGCAGCCTGAATTTCCCCCTGTGCGGCATCCAGTTGGGCGCGCAGCACCTGTATCCTGGCCTTGCCGACAGTACTAAACGGCATCTCATCCAACAAGTCAGCGGCGTCGGCGACATGGCCATTTGCGAACAAATCCCGCGCGATCAGAACCTCGGTCGCAAGCGCATCCTTGCCAACGCCGCTGGCGCGCGCCTGGGCCACTTCGGCCTCGAACGCCGCCCGGGCGTTTAGCCGGGACAGGAATTTCGCACGTAGCAGATGGATCGCGGCTTTGGTCATTCCGGCAGGGCTGAAAGCCAGGCAGGCCGCGATTGCCGCGTCGGCTTGGCCATCCCGCGCCAACACGGCCCAATGCGTGGAATGCAATGCGGTGTCGTCGGGAAAAGCCTTGCATCCCTGTGCCAGCCAGTCAGCCGCATCGCCATCACCCATTGCATGGCTGATCCCTGCCTGCAGGAGGTAGAACCGCGTCGTCTGCTTCAGCCTGTCGCCATGCCTGATGAGGGTGGCGCGCGCTGCCGCAGCCGCATCGCTGGCAAGTAGCAATTCGGCCAGGTCCAGTACGGCCCCTCGCCTGGACAGGCGTGCGGCCAGGCTTTGACCATGCGCCAGCGCCTCGGCGTGGCGGCCATCGTGCTGCAACAGGGACATGTGCAGCAGCTGGATTTCCGCATTGTTCGGAAATGCCCGTTGCGCCTGATCGGAAAGAACAAGCGCTCCCGCGTCCTGTCGCGCGACCGCCAGCCGCGTTGCCGTCAGGATACTGGCGGGCGTTCCCGCCAACCGGGTCTGCGCGACCGATGCAAGAAGCGTTTCCACCTTAGCAAGGTCGTGCCGGTCCAGAAGAAACCGGCCAAGGAACGCCAGTTGCCGCGCTGTGCGGACTTTGCCGATCAGAATGTCGGCAAGCCTGGCGGCCTTGCCCCGGCGGCCTTGACGGACAAGGTTCCGGAACCGCTGAAAGTCCGGGTCGGCCACCACTCGGGTCGCACGCTCGGCATTGGTCTTCCGGCGTGATTGCGTTGCAGCCACCGGATCAGGCGGCGCGGCGGCCTGCCAGTCTGGCCCGGATCGCTGCCGGAACCTGCCGCGCGCTCATTGCCCTCGGATAGGGCAATTCCTCCATCTCGGGCACATCGCCGTAAAGCGCATCGAATTCCGCGAAGTTATCGAACACCCGGCGAGAAACATTGTCGATGAAGGTTTCCGCAGGCACGCCGTTGGCCAGAATGATCTCATGGCATTCGGTTTCGACATGGTAGACCGTGTAGATCTGCTCCAGTTCCGTGTGGGGCACTTGCCGGATACTACTGCCGTTGACCAATGCCCCGGCATGACACAGGACATTATCAACCAGCAAAGCGTGGTCATTGGTGACAGTCAGATCGGAATGAGGCAGGCCATCGCCCAGTGCCCCGGCGGCGATCCTGACCGGCAGCAGGCGGTCGGGCGGGCGGAACAGCACATGCACGTCCTGACGGCCAATCCATTTGACCGCAACGTTGCGGCCATCAGCGGTCAGAACCCTGTCGCCGATGCCAAGCTCGGTAACCAGAACCTCGCCGTCCGGCGTGGCAATAAGCGTGTCGGCGGCAAAGCAAATGGTGAATCCCTGCGCAGTTATCGTTACGCCGGAGGCGGTTGCCGGTGCATGCGCCGACAGATCGCGGGTACTCAGCACATAGAAGTAACTGCCGCCTGGTGAATCATAGCGATCAATTACCGGCCAGACTTCTCCGTCAATGACGGTCGTGCCGCGAAGGTAGAAATCCGGCAGGTTGAACCAGAATGTCGTCTCGTTCAAATCGACGGAAGCACTTCCATCAGTGACGTAGAACGACGTATCTACTTCATTGTCCAAACGCGTGGTTGGCCCAAAGATCATGTAATGCGAGGCTTCGTACAAGGCGGTCGGCATTTGCATTCCCCCTGCAATATGTTTCCCGATGGCAGAAAGGTACACCCAATAGGCCGGTTCCGTCAACTTGTTGACGTTGGGTAAGCGTGCGGCTTCAGGGCGAGACATTGAACGATGACGAACGGTCCTGGAGAGCGGGCCATTCAATGCGCCGGTCTGGCCAGCAACTGCGTTGGAGATGGCAGCCAGAGCCAGAATGCGCATCGCGCGCGGGGCCGTATCGGATTCGATCAAGACCCGCCGTCGCCCTGTCTGGCCGGTTCCGGGCCGGGCATCACTGGCCGCAATTCTGTAACCCCGAGGCCAGTGATCCACCTGACGGCATTACGTCGGTTTTCGATGCCGTCGATTGATACCGCTCGCGCTGATCGGCAAGGAGAAACAACGGCAACCACGGAACGCTGACATTCCCGATTGAAAGGGATCAGGTCGAACTGGTCATCACGGAGAACCAGACTGGCAGTCCCTAGGTCCGCCATAGGTAATTCCAGCATCGTCCGAAAAAATCCGTATAAGCCTATAAAATAAGGAAATAAATAGCTTTCATAGTCCAGCACTATCCGGCATATTCCTAGCAAATCCGCCGCGAGGTGGGGGATATATTGGGGGATGCACTATGGCAGATGTTGGAATTCGCAAGCCGCGCAATTCGCTTTCAGCGCGTTTCGTCGAAACCGTAACAGAACCGGGAAAACACTTTGACGGGCACGGTCTGTTTCTTCGCGTGCGTTCAAACGGCGGCAAGCAATGGGTGCAGCGCATTACCATTCGCGGCAAGCGCAGGGAGCTCGGACTGGGCAGCCCACCGGCTGTGTCGCTGGCGACGGCGCGAAAACTAGCGCTCGAGAACCGAGGCAAGGCCATGGTGGGTGGTGACCCGTTGACAGAACGTCGCCAAGAGGCTGCAACCTTGACGTTCGATGCAGCGGTCGAAACCTATCTGAGTGTGAAGCTGAGCGAGTTCCGCAGCGAAAAGCACTGCAAGCAATGGCGCTCGACATTGGCCACATACGGAAGTCCGGTTATGGGGGGGAAACTGGTCTCGGAAATCACGGTGCAGGATATGCTGCGCGTGCTGGAGCCGATCTGGCAAACCAAAACAGAAACCGCGACGCGGGTGCGGGGGCGTATTGAGAGCGTGCTGTCATGGGCGACAGTGGCAGGGCATCGGACGGGCGACAACCCCGCACGCTGGAAAGGCAACCTGTCCGAAATACTGCCTAAGCCTTCCAAGGTGGCAAAGGGTGGAAATCAACCCGCACTGGCGCTGGCCAGTGTGGCGGACTGGTGGGTAGCGCTTGGACGCCGCGACGGGATGGCCGCGAAGGCATTGCAATTCTTGACGCTGACCGCCGCACGCTCGGGGGAAGTACGCGGCATGACATGGGATGAAATAGACTTCGGCGCAAAAAGCGCAATTCAGACTTCCCGCGTTGCGACACTTGCGACTTCTGCGACATGGACCATTCCCGCTTCACGGATGAAGGGGGGCCGGGAGCATCGCGTGCCGCTGACGCCCGAGGCGGCAGCAATTCTGGAAAACCTGCCCCGGATGGACGGTTCGCCTTTCGTGTTTTTCGCCCCGCGCGGCGGGATGTTGTCGGATATGTCCATTTCCGCTGTCATGCGGCGGATGCAGGAAAGCGAAGTGAAGGCAGGCCGTGCGGGCTATCTCGACCCGCGCAACAAACGCCCTGCGGTGCCGCACGGGCTGCGCTCAACCTTCCGACAATGGGCGGCGGAACAGGGATACCCCCGCGACATGGCCGAAATCGCACTCGCACATTTCATCGGCTCGGACGTGGAGCGCGCTTATCAGCGTAGTGACATGCTGGAACGGCGGCGCGACATGATGGCGGCTTGGGTGGCGTTCCTGAGCTGTGAAGCAATTAAGTGCGATAAAGTGGTGGCGCTGGCATGACCGATTCGAACCAGAAAATCGTAAAAGCACTTCTTGACGGACAAGCAAGAGCCAAAGGCGAAGCCGAAATGAAGGCTCATGCCGAAAAGCACCATGCGGTAATTCAAGCGGTGGAAGTAATTTATGAGGCGGTGACAAACTGGACCGGAATTGAAGTGACGCCCTCGGAAAGGATTCCAATTATCCGGAATGGCAAGAGGGTAGGAGAACTTCCCCAAAGCCTGTTTGCCATTAACCCAGTCCGGGAAGTTGCCGAAGCGTCCCTAGTCGAGGATACAGGTGAATTGAAACGCAAGCTAGATAATCTGAGGGCCGTTTTCGAAACCTCAGAAGCACTTGCTAAAGCCTTGGGCAAAATGACCTTCTCAGAGCGTTCCAAGCTTGATGTGCACGGTCTCAGAAACAGAAACGACCTGCAGTTAGAGCCTTCACTTGAGGCTCGAATCATCCATGAAATCGGGTTAACATTCACTACTTTCCTTTCCTCAAAGGCCTTGTTTGACGGGGCGAAAAAGGAAATAGAGGAACTGGAATCGAAATTGCGTGACCGGAACCTCGGTCGCGGAAGGCCCCGTAATGAAGCGGCACATTCCGTGGCGCAAAAATTGGCACAGCTATATGCTAAGGTTACAGGGCGGCGACCAACATATTCGGCTGGTCCAGATGGGTTCCACGGAGAATTCACACCTGCCTTAAGAAAGGTATTTGATACGCTTGGCTGGTCTGAAACCGACTTAAGCGGTCCAGCTCAAAAGGCGATAGAGTCTATTGACGAAAGCGTTCTGATGTATGGGGAAAATAACCCTGCAAGCCTGAATTCCATATTGTCTTCTGAATGGACGCACCCCGTGGAATTCTGATTCTTTCCTTCAGAAGCCGCTACAACCCCGTTGCGGCCAAATGGAAAGGTTAGGATATGGCCGAACGAATATTGCGCCGCCCCGAAGTGGAAACCCGCACCGGGCTTTCTCGCTCGACAATTTATGACTGGATGAAACGCGGAGAGTTTCCGCAACCTGTCAAGCTAGGTGCGCGTCTCGTGGCGTGGCGCGAAAGCGATGTAAACGCGTGGCTTGAAGCCCGCGAAACGAAGGCTGCTTGATATGAGCGGCGGAAACGAAGTGGCCCGGAACCTGTTGGCGCAGGAACCGGGCCGGGAAAATCGCCATGCGAAAGCGGCGGTTATCCCGAGTCTAGCACACCGCAAAGCCAAGCGCCACAATGCTTGCACGCCCTATCGCGTCATGCCCGACGCGGGCGACTCGTTTCGCATTGTCGTTTCGGGGCGCGACCGCTGGGCGCTCGAAGAACTGCGCCGCGCCGGGGACAAGGGCTGCACGCCCATCGACAATCCCGCGCCGCGCTGGAGTGCATATGTGTTCAACCTGCGTGAACTCGGGTTGGAAATCGAAACCCTATCGGAACCGCATGGCGGCGACTTTGCAGGGCATCACGGACGCTATGTGTTGCGCTCTGGCGTGACCCCCGACTGGAAAGGGGGTGCAGTATGAACCGGCTGCAAATCGCCTTCCTGATGCGGGTGCATGGGCTGACTGAAGCGCAAGCGCACGCCTTGGCCGTGTTGGTATGGGGGGCTGTGCAATGACCGCTCACAACAAGCGCACTCGTGCGCGCGGTTTCGCATCTTGGACGCCTCGTTCTGCGTCTATGGACCTTGTGCGGGCTGTGCAGGGGGTGCTGACCGAATACCGCGACCACCTGCCCCTGACTATCCGGCAGACTTTTTACCGGCTGGTAGCAACGCGTAACTACAACAAGACCGAAGCCGCCTATGCACGGCTTTGCGAAATGGTGAACCGGGCGCGGCGGGCCGGGTTTATCCCCTTTGCGTCCATCCGCGACGATGGCGCGTCACGATATGAACTGCAAACCTGGGCCGACCCGGCGGGCTTTCTGGCTGATGTGCGCGATGATGCCCGGCGCTTTCGGCTCGACCGGCAGGACGGGCAGGCGGTGCGGCTGTGGGTGCTGTGTGAAGCTGGGGGCATGGCTCCGATGCTGGCACGTACAGCAAACCCCTATGGCGTGCCGGTGCTGACCTCTGGCGGGTTTGATAGCGTAACAGCCAAGCATGACTTGGCGCAGGAATTGGCGGCGGTGCTGGATGAAGGGACTAGCGTTGAAGTGCTGCATCTGGGCGACCTTGACCCTTCCGGCGAACATCTTTTCACGTCACTGGCTGAAGATGTGTGCGCGATGGTCAACACCCTTTGTGGCGAACAACCCGTCTTTACCCGCCTTGCCGTGACACGCGAACAGGCCAACCAGTTTGGGCTTCCGACCGCGCCGCCGAAACCGACCGACCGGCGGCACTTTTCAGGGCAAACCGTGCAATGTGAAGCAATCGCTCCCGACATGCTGGCAACTATTCTGCGCGGTGCTATCGAAGCGCGGCGCGACCCTGATACCGTGCACGACGTGCTGGCATGGGAAGCCGAGTTTCAGGCCGCATTGGTAGCAAAGTTGGAGGCCGTGCAATGATGGATGCAAAGCATCTGACGCGCGACCTTCGCGGAAAATGGTATCAGGGATACGGGGCAGCACCTTGCCCTGTATGCCAGCCCGAAGGCCACAAGACGCAGAACGCCTTGACGCTGGCCGATGGCGATGGCGGGCGGCTCTTGCTCGATTGCAAGAAATCCGGCTGCACATACTTCGACATTCTGGCGGCGGCGGGCATCACGCCCGGCAACTATATGCCCCCGGACGCGGCAACCCTTGCCCTGCGCGAAGCTGAACGGCAGGCCAATGCGAAAAAGCGGGCAGCGCAGGCTGAACAGGTCTGGCAGGAAGCCCAGCCCATCGCAGGCACGCTGGCCGAAACCTATCTGCGCGGGCGGGGTATCACTTGTTCCTTTCCTGCGACGTTGCGCTTTCAATCTGAATGCTGGCATGGGCCGACGGCAAAGCGCTTTCCGGCGCTTGTGGCGGCGGTGCAAGGCGCTGGCTTGCCTGCGGTGCATCGTACTTACCTGCGTGATGATGGCTTGGCCAAGGCTGACTTGGACTCGGCCAAGCTGATGCTAGGCACGACCGCTGGCGGCGCTGTGAGGCTCACAGAAGGGCCGGGGCCGTTGGTGGTGACGGAAGGCATTGAAACCGGGCTTAGCCTTGCCTCTGGCCTTCTGCGCACGCCTGCAACGGTCTGGGCCGCGCTTTCAACTTCCGGCATTCGCGGGCTGCACCTGCCTGATCGTCCGGGGCAGTTGACCATCGCCCCGGATGGCGACAAGCCTGGCCGCGAAGCCGCGAACGCTTTGGCTACAAGGGCGCATGTGCTGGGCTGGCAGGTATCGCTTCTGCCTGCCCCGGAGGGCCGCGACTGGAACGACATTCTGACCATGAAAGGGGAAGCTGCATGAACTTGCCCCAACCTATCCCCTTCACGCCTGAAGGGCCGCAACCGCTGGTGCGCGAAATTGCGTCCGGTAAAGCCTATCCGACACAAGCGCTCGGGCCGCTGCGCCCAGCGGTGGAAGCGGTACAGGGCATCACGCAAGCCCCCGTAGCAATCCCTGCGCAATCGGCGCTGGCGGTGGCTTCGCTGGCGGTGCAGGGCTTTGCCGATGTGGAGACGCTCGGCGGGCCGCGCCCCGTGTCGCTTTATGCGCTGACAATCGCCCGAAGCGGTGAACGGAAATCAGCCTGCGACGCGCCCCTGATGTCGGCGCTGCGCGCCCATGAAAAGGAAGCTGCGAAAGCCCAGCGCGATGCAATGGAAAGCTGGTGCAACGCTCACGCACTCTGGAAGGGCGAACGCGACCGGATTTTGGCCGAAGCCCGCAAGGGCAAGGGCGAAAAGCGCACGGCAGCGCAAGCCGACCTCGAAGCGATGGGGTCGGAACCGGCTGCGCCCCCTTCGGCTGACCGGACGGTGACCGAACCAACCTTTGAAGGACTGACCAAGCTGTTCGCAACAGGCCAACCCAGCCTTGGCCTTTTCTCGGACGAAGGCGGGCAATTCCTTGGTGGACACGCCATGAACTCGGATAACAGGCAAAAGACGCTGGCGGCGTTCAATGACCTTTGGCAGGGCAACCCTATCCGGCGCACGCGTGCAGGCGACGGGCATGCTACGCTTTACGGGCGGCGGCTGGCGCTGCATCTGATGGTTCAACCGACCGTGGCGCGGTCCTTCATGGCCGATCCGTTTTCGGCGGATACGGGTTTTCTGCCCCGTTTCCTGATGTGCGAACCGCCCAGCACTATCGGAACCAGGATGCAAGCGAACACCCGGCGCGATGACATGGCTCTTGCAAGCTTTGCAGGTCGGCTGCGCGACATTCTCGACACGCCCCTGCCGATGGATGAGGAAACCCGCGAACTGCAACCAAGTATCCTTAGCCTTGCCCCGGACGCCCGCACGCTGCTGGCGAGCTTTGCCGACGCGATAGAGGCGGCACAAGCGCCCGGTGGCGACTTGTCCCATATCACCGGCACGGCATCGAAAGCGGCGGAACAGGCGTCGCGCATTGCAGGCGTGTTGACGCTCTGGACCGATCTGGGCGCGCAGGCCGTGAATGCCGAAACAATGGCCAACGCGATAACGCTGGCGCAATTCTACCTGTCCGAAGCGTCACGGCTTGCCAGCGCTGCAATCGTATCGGCAGAAATTGACAAGGCCGACGCCCTGCGCAAATGGCTGCTGGAAAGCTGGCCGCATCCTGACGTGATGACGCGGGACGTGGTGCAGATGGGGCCGAACGCTCTGCGCGAGACCCCGAAGGCACGGGCCGCACTGGTCATCCTTGAAAAACACGGTTGGCTTGTGCGACTGGATGCAGGCGCAGTTGTGCGGGGGGCGGCGAGGGCCGAAGCTTGGCGAACTGTGCGGGGCATTGACGATGTGGTTTGACGCAAGCGCCGCTTTGTCGGGACTCGGGGAAGGGCGCGAAAATGACGACCAGCCCCCTGCTACAATCGCTACATCTGCTACAGCGCGCACCCGTGTAGCGATTGTAGCGGATGTAGCAACACCCCCGGTCCGAAAACCAGAAACTGAAAGCATCGCTCCGAAGGAACCGCCAAGCTGTGATGCCTCCCCTCACTGTGGGGCAGAGAGGGAATATCTGCGCACTTGGACCGGACGTGTCGTTCCGAAGGCTGACTGGCGTGACCTGACCGATTGGGAAAAGCATGGGCCGCGCGGGCGAATGTGGAACAGTCTGACAAGGCAATGGGAAGAACCGGTAGGGGATAAGAAATGATAAAGCGAGATTTGGAAAAGGCTGGCAACACGACGGCTGTCAAAACAAAGCGCACGCCTCCGGCGCTGAAATTGCAGGAACGTGCTGACGGTGGGGTGGACGCTGCTTGTTCCGGAGACTTTGAAAGTCTGGTGAAGGCCATCGGCAACGAGCGGGTCGCACAGGAACTTTTGAAGCAGTTGTCGGCTCTCGGTTCACAAGGCCGACGAATAGACGAACATGTTTCAAACTTCGGGCTGGGATTTGTCGATGCCATGCAGCCCAAGGATGCAGTCGAAGCGTTATTGTTGGCCCAGATGGCTGTGATACATCAAGCAACAATGATGATGGCTCGGCAACTCAATCATGTTGATAGCATCCCACAACAGGATTCAGCGGAGCGGGCGTTGAACAAGCTGGGTCGAACTTTCGCGGCGCAGGTGGATACGCTGAAACGCTATCGCTCGAAAGGGCAACAGACGGTGCGGATTGAGCGTGTGACAGTGCAGGAAGGCGGACAAGCTGTCGTCGGAAACGTTAGCCACGGGGGGGGTGATAATGAAACCTGACGCTTACCCCATGCACTGCGCGCCTCGATGCACCGCGAAATCCAAACGCACAGGCCAGCCATGCCGTGCGCCTGCCGTTCGAGGGTGGACCGTTTGTCGGATGCATGGCGTGCGCGGCGGAGCAAAATCGGGCAAGGCTCATCCAAATTGGAAACATGGGGGGCGGACTCGTGATGTCGTTGCGGCGCGGAAATTCGTCAACGATCTAATCCGTGAATTGCGTGAGACAGAGCGATTGATGGAATAAAGTAGATTGGCCTCTATGGCAGTCTCCGTCCCTTACAAGCAGTTTCTTCTTATTGTGGTTTGCAAGATATGGTTCTGCTACGTCGTAGGCTGGCAAGGGAGGCATCACAATGGACAACCGCTTGAAAGCAATCCTTCAGCAGGAGGAAACCGGAACAGCCGTTGTTCCTGAAGTCAGTATTGAAACCATGGTGGAAATGTGGACCAGCGCAGGCCGCACAGAATGCCCGCTGGATAGCAAGCACATTATTTCAACGATTTTGAAGACGGGAAGTCCGGGGAAACAAGCCGTGGCGCTCAATCTCTGGGGGGGATTTGTTACCCGGGAAGTGTTCGAGCTGATGGTGAAAAGCGCCGAAAAGTACAAAGCAAATCGGTACGCTCTGCTAAGCAACACACGGCTTGATTGGTGCGACATGACGTCCTTCGACAGAAAAAACGTCGTCTCCCGGCTAATTTTCACACCAGACACATTGTCTCAAACCGAGCAAATAACAGCGGAAATACAAACCGACTTGGACGATGGGATATTGGTGGCGGCAAGAAACCCATACATGGACCGAAGCCTGATTGCGGACTTCATCAGAGGCAGTGAACCTTTCGAAGCCATCCCCATAGAAACCCGCCAAATTGTCGCAAGGCATGCCCTCACAGTTAAATACGAGAGGCAACCTGCATATCCGGGCCAGGACATGCCATCGCACTACGAGATGAATTTCAGCAAGCCGACAGAGGCGCTGTTTTCCATGATCCGCAAGGGAGAGATCAAAAATCCACGTGTGTGGTTTCCAGCCCTCATCAAAAGCCCTTGGTCTTTCAGCATCGACAGTAAGGAATGGTTATCGCCTGAAGTGGCCGAAGAATTGGGTGATTTCTCGCACTCGGAAGCAACAGGGAACCCAGCGCATCGAAACTTCATCGACTGGATGCTGAATTGGGCGTCTGAAGAACCGTTGGATTGTGGAGCCGACGATTGCAACAGAACTACCTTTGACAGGGGTTCGTTTGCTGTGTCTGCCATATCTTGTGCACTGGGGCATCACGGTTTTAACGACGAGTTTCGCAGCAAGCTAAAGGAAAGCAAAAACAACTGGGTTGGACGTGCAGCTTATTATTCTTTCCTCATCGACCAATTTGCTAAAGGCGACCGCGCCAAGAATGCATATAAACTCCTTCTACGTGAACTGACTGAGGCTGAAAAAAAAGATGCAACCGTTCTGGTGCGGGCGATGTCTTGCAGCCATGACCTGGTATCTTTTGACTATGTTGAGCTTGCTGGTTTGGACGAAAATGCTGTTGAGAATGTATCTGCGTCACTCAGAAAACACATGGATGCTCTGGCATGTGGCTTTGGCGATTTCAATTCGGCGCTTTCAGACTCATCAAGTCGCGCAAATGACTCCGATAATGAGTTTCACGAAAACGAGCTTCTGTCTGCAATCAAAAAGAATGAAAAGTGGGCAGGCTTAGAGGTGGCTGTGTCCGTCGCTTTCTGCGCGACAATATCTTGGGGGCAAGGTTTGCCAGATGAGAGCAGCACATTGCTTCTGGCCGCTGGCCTTATTGCTGGCCTTCTTCTTTATTCAAGTCGGCGCATCGAAACCTTGCTCTTGAAGTCTGAACTCCGCGATTTGAGAAGGTATGGCTCCCGCATGTACGACAGGAAGCCATGAATAAAGCCGCCAATGAATACGCCCGTCTTCCGGGGTAGTCCGCGTCAAGGTGGGGGATAGAACGGGGGATGCGATTTTTACTTATATTGCAAAATCAATGACTTAACTATGAAAAATGGCAGTCCCTAGGGGAATCGAACCCCTCTTTCCAGGTTGAAAACCTGGCGTCCTAACCGATAGACGAAGGGACCGCACGGTTGGTGGAGCGCCTTTTAGTCGCTGCCAGCAGGGCGCGCAAGGGGGTAAATCGCAGTTTTCGCCAGATTCACGCACCCGCCCGGGCGGCATCTTCCAGGCGCAGTTTCGCCTTGCGCCGGCCACCCCAATTGTCGATTTCCAGCCGCCCGGCGACGTGGAACAACCCGCCATCCTGCGCTGACAGCAAAGGCCCGAGCGGGCCGTCGAAGGCGCGAAAGGCGATGGCGTCAAGCCGACCGCCCGCGCCGTCCAGCGTCAGGCGCAAATGGTTCTCGCCGGCCCGTTTCGCGAAGGTCACCCGCACCGATGGCAGGGCGAAGCGCGGTGCCGGGGCGCCTGCGCCGTAGGGCCCGGCGCGCTCCAGCAGGTCGATCAGGTCGGGCGTGGCGGCGGCGGGCATCAGCGTGCCGTCCAGCTTCAAATCAGCCGCGCCGCCGCGTCCAGCGCCCTGCGCCGCCAGCAATTCGGACAGGCGCGCCATCGCCGGCGCGAGCATGGCACGGGTCAGGCTGAGGCCCGCCGCCATCCGGTGCCCACCGCCGCGTGTCAGCAGGCCCTCACCGGCCAGCCGTGCAATGGCGCTGCCAAGATCGACGCCACTGACCGAGCGGCCCGAGCCCTTTCCCTCGTCACCGTCGAAACCGATCACCACGGCGGGGCGGTTGGCGGCCTCTTTCAGGCGCGAGGCGACGATGCCGACCACGCCGGGATGCCAGCCCTCGCCTGCCGCCCAGACCAGCGGCGCATCGAGCCCGCGCGCCTCGGCCTCGGCCATCGCCTGCAGGCGGACCTGCTCCTCGATCTCGCGGCGTTCGCTGTTCAGATGGTCCAGCCGTTCGGCCAGTGCCGCCGCCTCGTGCGGATCGGTCGTTGCCAGCAGCCGCGCCCCCAGATCGGCCTGACCGATCCGCCCGCCGGCATTGATCCGCGGCCCCAGCAGGAAGCCCAGGTGATAGGTGCTTGGTGCCGCGTCCAGCCGGGCGATATCGGCCAATGCCGTCAGCCCGATGCGCGCGCGCCCCGCCATCACCGTCAGGCCGCGCTGCACCAGGGCCCGGTTCAGCCCGACCAAAGGGGCCACATCCGCCACCGTCGCCAGCGCCACCAGATCCAGCATCGCCATCAGATCGGGTGTCCGGCCACCGGCATGGCGGCTTGCCCGGTTCACCGCCACCAGCAGCAGGAACACCACACCAGCGGCGCAAAGATAGCCAAGCGGGCTGGTCTCGTCCTGCCGGTTTGGATTGACCACGGCAAAGGTCGGCGGCAGGGTTTCGCCGCCCAGATGATGATCCAGCACGATCACATCCACCGGCGCGGCAGCGGCAACCGGTTCATGCGACAGGGTTCCGCAATCGACGCAGACGATCAGGTCGTGGCTGGCGGCCAGCTTGCGCATCGCCGCCTCGTTCGGGCCATAGCCTTCCTCGATCCGGTCGGGCACGTAAAGCGTTGCGCCGTGGCCTGCCTCGCGCAGCCATGTCAGCAACAAAGCCGCCGAAGCGCCGCCATCGACATCGTAATCGGCAAATATCGCGATCCGCTGGCGTTTGGTGACGGCCTGCAGGAAGCGCGCGGCGGCACGGTCCATGTCGCGCAGATGCGAGGGGTCCGGCATCAGATCGCGCAAGGCGGGCGTCAGGAAGGCCTCTGCCGCATCCGGTGCGACATCGCGCGCCGCCAGCACCTGGCACAATTGCGCCGGCAATCCGGTGGCCTGCACCAGCGCCTCGGCACGGCGTTCGCGCCCGGCATCCGGGCCGATCCAGCGCCGCCCGGTGGCCGATTGTGCAACCCCGAGATAGGCTGCCTCGCCCGTTGGCATGGTGTCGGTCATCTGTCCTGCGCCTCGTTTCCCCGCACCGGCCCGTTGCGGGCACGCGCAGGGGCCTCAGACCTCTTCGATGCGGATGGCGACCGGGTGTTCCAGCGTCACGCCGGTGGCCACGATACCCTCGATCGCATGATCCAGTTCGGCGCGGCTGGTCTTGTGGGTGACCATCAGCACCGGTGCGGCGGTATCGCGGTGGCTGTACTGGCGCATCCGGTCGATCGACACACCTGCATCGGCCAGTGCCCCTGTGATCTTGTGCAACACGCCCGGCGCATCCTTCAGCGTCAGCCGCAGGTAGAACGCCGCCGGGGTCGCGGCCTGGGCGGGCTGAACGTCAACCAGCGAGGCCGCCTTCTGCCCGAAGGTCGACAGCCGGAAGCCGCGGGCGATATCCATCACGTCGCCCATCACCGCGCTGGCGGTCGGGCCTTCGCCGGCACCGGCACCGCGCAGCACCACCTGGCCGACCGAATCGCCTTCGATCACCACCATGTTTGTGGCCGCCTGCAACTGGCCGAGCGGCGAATCGGCCGGCACGAGGCAGGGCTGCATCCGCTGCTCCAGCCCCCGCCCGGTCAGCCGCGCCACGCCCAGTAGCTTGATGCGAAACCCCATATCGGCAGCCTGTTCGATGTCGGTGATCGAAATCCGCTGGATGCCCTCAAGCTGCACGCCGTCGAAATTGACCCTCGTGCCGAAGGCAATCGACGCCAGCAGCGCCAGCTTGTGCCCGGCATCGATACCGCCGACATCGAGGTTCGGATCGGCTTCCAGATAACCCAGCGCCTGGGCATCCGCGAAGACCTGATCGTAGGCGACATGTTCGTTTTCCATCCGCGTCAGGATGTAGTTGCAGGTGCCGTTCATCACCCCCATCACGCGGCGGATGCGGTTGCCGGCCAGCCCTTCGGTCAGCGCCTTGATCACCGGGATGCCGCCGGCCACCGCCGCCTCGAAACGCAGCGCCACATTGGCGGCCTCGGCGGCTTCGGCCAACGCCTGGCCATATACCGCCAGCATTGCCTTGTTGGCGGTGACGACATGCTTGCCGGCGGCAATCGCGGCTTCGGTGGCGGCCTTGGCCGGGCCATCCTCGCCACCCATCAGTTCGACGAAAACGTCGATATCGTCGCGCGTGGCCAGTACCACCGGATCATCCACCCAGGCGTAGCCCGACAGATCGACGCCCCGATCACGGCTGCGCGAACGGGCGGAAACGGCGGCGATCTCGACCGGTCGTCCGGCGCGCGCCGCCAGCAGGTCGGCATGGTTCTGCACGATGCGGATGACGCCGACGCCAACAGTGCCAAGGCCGGCCAGTCCGAGACGCAGGGGTTTGCTCATGGCAGGCTCCGTTTGCATGGCTTCGATTGCTGCGTCTGTTATCGGGAAAATCGGGCTTGCGCAACGCCGCCTTGGCGGAGCTAGCGGCGCGCGGTGCGCAGCCGGTCCTGGGCGATCTCGATCGGGGCCTGCAACAGCAGGGCGCGCTGGCGCAGACGCTGGGCGCGATAGTTGAGCGCACGAATCTCCGCCGCGGCACGTTCAAAATCCGCCGGGTCGGCATCGAGGATCATCGCGGTCGGCAGAAAGTCCGGCCAGGGCGTATCGCGGGCGCTGGCCTCGAATCGCGGTTCGATCTCCGGGAAACCGGGGGCACAACCGGCAACAAGCGCGGCAAACAGGAACGGGGCGACGTATCGCAGGCGGTGCATGGGCGGAAAACTCGTGGCAGCGAGCGGTCGTTGACTGACCCCGGCCAGCCTAGGGCGTTGCGCCTGAGTCGCCAAGGCTTTGGAAAAAAATACTTATCCACAGGCTGGGAAATGAACAGGTGTTCATATAAACTGGCACCGGGAGGAGCCCTGATGGCCCGCAAGACCGGTTCAAAATCCGAGATCACCGGCCCGCGCATCCGCGAGGCGGCGCTCAGCCTGTTCGCGCAGCAAGGCTACGCGGCGGTGTCGATGCGCCAGATCGCGCGCGCCGTCGGGGTGCAGGCGGGGGCGCTGTATCTTTACACCAGCGACAAGCAAAGCCTGCTGTTCGATCTGATGCGCGATCACATGGATGGCCTGCTGGCGGCCTCGGCGGCCGAGCCGAAGGCGGCGACGCCGCTTGATCGGTTGCAGCAATTCACCCGGTTCCACATCCTTTATCATCTGGAACGCCCCGATGCGGTGTTCGTGTCCTACATGGAATTGCGCAACCTGAACCCGGAGAATTTCGCGGCGATCGAGGGTTTGCGGCGGCAATACGAACAGACGCTGGAGGCGATCCTGAAAGACGGCCTTGCCGAGGGCGTGTTCCGCCTGCCCGATACCAAGCTGGCGACGCTGGCGCTGATTGCCATGCTGACTGGTGTCAATACCTGGTACCGGCAGGGCGGGCGGCTTGGCCCGGATAAAATCGCCAGCATCTACTGGGACATGGTGCGCAAGGCAGTAGCGGCCTGACAGCGCCGCAATCTCAGGCGGCCTGCACCGCCATACCGGTCGCCTGACCGTGGATGCTGCGCAGGGCGGCCAGCGACATATGCCCGCCCGGCGGCGGCATGCCGTCCAGCACCGCAAAAGGTGCCGCCGGATGACCGAGATCGGAGATCACCAGCCGCGCCCCGACAAACCGGTCCGCCAGCGTATAGAGGCTGGGGGCGGCGATCACGCACAAGCCAAGGCTGGCTGCCGCCGCCACGCCACGCGCGCTGTCGTCAACGGCGGCGATTGAACTTGCAGGCAGGCCCAGCCGTTCCAGCGTGCGGCGATAGGCCTGCACCGGCGAGGTGCCTTGCAGATCCTCGGCACTGACGCTGGCGGACAGGGCATCGAGCATCTCGCGGCCGAACCGGTTGAACAGAAGGATTTCCGCCTCGGCCCTTGGGCCGGTGGAACAGAGCGCCAGGCGCACCCCTTCCGACAGCGCCTCGGCCATCAAGCGGGCGACGCCGGGGCGCAGCGGGGCCGCCCCTGCCTCAAGCAGGCCAAGATAGATATCATTGGCACGCCGCGGGATACGTTCCAGCCAGCCGTTGCGTTCCAGCCGGTTGAACATTTCGGGATGCCGCATCGCGGTGTAATATTCCAGTTCCGCACCCGGCAGGTCACAGGCCATGACCTGCGCATAGACGGCCCGGTTCCAGACCCAATCCAGCCCGACCTCGGTAAATGCCTGGTTAAAGGCGGCGCGGCGCACATCGGCGGTTTCCGCCAGTGTTCCGTCAACATCAAAGACAATGGCCTTGAGCGTCATTCTAACCCCCTGAACGGATGTAGCTGCAAAGCCAGACTGCACCGCCGAGGGTTAAGACAGGGTTACCGGGGCCAAAACCGCATGGCCCCGCCCCGGAACGCGCCGATCAGTAGATCGGGAACCGCGCGCAAAGCTCGCCAACCCGCGCCTTCACCGCCGCCTCGATCGCGCCATTGCCGCCCTCGCCATTGGCGGCCAGACCGTCGACCACCTCGACGATCATCTCGCCGATCTGGCGGAACTCGGCCTCGCCGAAGCCGCGGGTGGTGCCGGCGGGCGAGCCAAGGCGCACGCCCGAGGTGATGGTCGGCTTTTCGTCATCGAACGGGATACCGTTCTTGTTGCAGGTGATATTGGCGCGTCCCAGAGCCGCCTCGGTCGTGTTGCCTTTCACGCCCTTGGGCCGCAGGTCCACCAGCAATACATGCGTGTCGGTGCCGCCGGTCACGATATCAAGGCCACCCTTCATCAGGGTCTCGGCCAGCACCTGCGCGTTGCGGATCACCTGCTGCTGGTAGGTCTTGAATTCCGGGCGCAAAGCCTCGCCGAAGGCCACTGCCTTGGCGGCGATCACATGCATCAGGGGGCCGCCCTGGATGCCGGGGAAGATGGCCGAGTTGACCTTCCTGGCAATCGCCTCGTCATTGGTCAGGATCATGCCGCCGCGCGGGCCGCGCAGGGTCTTGTGGGTGGTGGTGGTGGCGACATCGGCATAGGGGAAGGGCGAGGGATGCACGCCCGCCGCCACCAGCCCGGCGAAATGCGCCATGTCGACATGCAGGTAGGCACCCACCTTGTCGGCAATCGCGCGGAAGCGGGCGAAATCGATCTGGCGCGGGATCGCTGAACCACCGGCGATGATGATCTTCGGCTTGTGTTCTACCGCCAGCGCCTCGGCCTGATCGTAATCAATCAGGTTGTCCTGCCGGCGAACGCCATATTGCACGGCGTTGAACCATTTGCCCGACTGGTTCGGGGCCGCCCCATGCGTCAGATGCCCGCCCGAGGCAAGGTTCATGCCAAGGATAGTATCGCCGGGCTTGATCAGCGCCTGCATCACGCCCTGATTGGCCTGGGAACCGGAATGCGGCTGGACGTTGGCATAGGCGCAGCCGAACAATTCCAGCGCCCGCTCGATCGCCAGCTTTTCCGCCACATCGACATATTCGCAGCCGCCGTAATAGCGCCGGTCGGGATAGCCTTCGGCGTATTTGTTGGTCATGACCGAGCCTTGCGCCTGCATCACCGCCCTGGAGACGATGTTTTCCGAGGCAATCAGTTCGATCTCGTTGCGCTGGCGGCCAAGTTCGTCAGTGATCGAGGCGTACAGGACGGGGTCGCGGGTGGCGAGGTCTTCGCTGAAAAAGCCGGTATCGCGAACGGATGCGGTCATGTGTTTCACTCCTGAGGGCGGGCCTTGGGATTTCGGTTGCAGCAGCGTTTAGCGGAATGCGATCCGCAGGAAAACGCCGAAAGCGGCGTTTTGGCCCGGTTGCGCGAATAAAGCGCAGTAGAGTGGAAACCGCGCTCCGCCGGTTTGCGTGCTGCCCGACCCGGCAGGCCAGTTTCCGCTTGAACCCCGGTCGCGCAGCGTCATGATGGCCGCACCAACGGGGGAAATCGCGGGATCATGGGCGCTGGCAACCGGAAAATCTGTTTCGTGGCATCCGATGCCGATGTCGCCGGGGCGGCGGCGGCGGCCCTGACGGCGCGCTATGGCAATGTCGCGGCGGAGGCGGCGGATGTGATCGTGGCGCTGGGCGGTGACGGGTTCATGCTGTCCACCCTGGCGGCGGCGCAACCGATGGACAAACCGGTCTATGGCATGAACCGCGGCACGGTCGGCTTTCTGATGAACGAATTTTCCGAAACCGATCTGCCGGCGCGGCTGGATCTGGCGGAAGAAGCGGTGCTGAACCCGCTGCGGATGCGCGCCGATTGCGCCGATGGCTCAATTGTCGAGGCCCTGGCGATCAACGAGGTTTCGCTTTACCGGACCGGGCCGCAGGCCGCCAAGCTGCGGATTTCGGTCGATGGCCGGATCAGGATGGCGGAACTGGTCTGCGATGGCGCGATGCTGGCCACGCCGGCGGGTTCGACCGCCTATAATTACTCGGCCCACGGCCCGATCCTGCCGATCGGTGCCGAGGTGCTGGCGCTGACCCCGGTGGCCGCCTTCCGCCCCCGGCGCTGGCGCGGCGCATTACTGCCGAAGGCGGCAAAGGTGCGGTTCGATATCCTTGAGCCGAAGAAACGCCCGGTCTCGGCGGTTGCCGACAGCCGCGATGCGCGCGATATCGTGGCGGTCGAGGTGCAAAGCGACCCGGCGATCCGCTATCGCATCCTGTTCGATCCCGGTCACGGCCTTGAGGAACGGCTGATCCGCGAGCAGTTTGAATAAGCTGTGTTGCCTCTGACCTGATTGGCACAACATGCACTGGCACCCTCAGGCGTCGAACGAATAGCCGAACAGCGCCACATCGCGGACATGACGGCGGGCGACGATCTCGACCTCGGGATCGCTGTAATAGGTGCGGAAATCCTTGTGATCCGAGGTATTCACCCGCGCCTTCGGCACCTGAAGGCGCAGTCCGTATGCGTCGATGAAGGCCTGGAAATCCGCTTCCAGATTTTCCTGACGCATCACCACATCAACCGCGATCTCGCCCGCCTCGTCCACCACCCAGTCGCAGACATTGCGGGTGGCTTCGTCCAGCCAGCCGGGCTTGGGGCGGTCTGGATCGTCGATCCAGGCCAGATACTCTGCGAAGGAAATGCGGTTCAGTTCGGCATGTTCCTCGGCAAAAATCTCGCGGTAGCGGCCGGTCATCTGGCGGATGTAGTGAAAGAACGAGACATGCCAGTCCCAGGGATTTCTGACCACCGAGAAGGTCATGTAATCATGAATATCGCGGCCAAGCCTGGGAAACAGGTCGCGGTATTCGGTCCACATCTTGTGGCCCTTCAGCAGCGGATGGCGGCGGGTGAAACAATGCCGCTCGCGCCGCCGCCCGATGCCTTCGGCGATGAAACTGCCGCCACATTTCGGCGTATGGACAAAGATCGCCGGCAGGCCGCGTTTCAGGCCGGTGGATTCAAGGAATGTCCGGGGAAGATACATGGGCGGGGTGCTTTCGCGCGGTCAGGTGCCGCAGAATGTCGCCTGAACCGCTTCGCCGGGGCCGGGCGGGGCCTCGAACGCGGCGTTTTCGGGCTGTTCGGCGTAGGGCCGGGACAGGATTGCCAGCAAATGCTCGAAAACCGACAGATCGCCGTTGCGCGCGGCCTGCAGGGCCGCTTCGACGCGGTGGTTGCGGGGGATGAAGGCGGGGTTGGCACCAACCATTGCCTTGACCGCCAGTGCGCGATCCGCACCGAGACGCGCCAGCCAGCGATGCCGCCAATCGGCGAAATCCGGGGCTGCGGCAAGGGTAGCCTCGATATCCTGCCAATTGTCGGTGGCCAGGGCGCGGGTCAGGTGGCGAAAGGCCAGCGTGAAATCGGCCTTGGCGTCGGCCATCAGCGCCAGCAGATCCTCGATCATCGCCTGATCTTCGGGCGCGGGCGCGGCAAGGCCGATCTTGCGTCCAAACACCGCCAGCCACTCGCCATCGTAAAGCGCCGGAAAACCGTCCACCACGCCCTGCAACGCATTTGCCGCCGCTTCCGGTTCGCCGGGGACCAGCGGCAGCAGGCTTTGCGCCAGTTGCGCGAGGTTCCAATGCGCGATGCGCGGCTGGTTTGCATAGGCGTAGCGGCCCATCTGGTCGATCGAGGAATAGACCGTGCCGGGATCATAGATATCCATGAAGGCGCAGGGGCCGTAATCGATCGTCTCGCCGCTGATCGCCATGTTGTCGGTGTTCATCACGCCGTGGATGAAGCCAACGCCCATCCACCGCGCCACCAGCGCCGCCTGCCTGGCCATCACCGCGCCAAGGAAGGCCAGCGCCGGGACATCCGCACTTGCCGCCTGCGGATAATGCCGTTCGATGGCGTAATCCAGCAGGCGGCGCAGCGCCTCAAAATCCTGGCGGACATAGAAAAACTGGAATGTGCCCACGCGGATATGGCTGGCGGCCACCCGTGCCAGCACCGCGCCCGGTTCGGGTTCCTCGCGCCAGACCGTCTCGCCGGTCAGCACGGCCGCCAGCGCCCGTGTCGTCGGGATGCCAAGCGCTGCCATCGCCTCGCCGATCAGGTATTCCCGAAGGACCGGCCCCAGCACCGCCTTGCCGTCGCCACCGCGCGAGAACTGCGTGCGGCCCGAGCCTTTCAGGTGGATATCAAAGCGCGTGCCGTCCGGGGCCAGCACCTCGCCCAGCAACAAGGCGCGGCCATCGCCGAGTTGCGGGACGAAATTGCCGAACTGGTGCCCAGCATAGGCCATCGCCACAGGCTCGGCCCCCTCCGGGAAGGCCGCCCCGGACAGAAACGCGGCACCGTTGGCATTATCCAGCGTTGCCGCCCCGATGCCGAGGCGATCGGCCAGTGCCTGGTTCAGTTTCAGCATCACCGGTGCCGGAATGTCGGCGGCCGGCTGGTGGCTGAAGAATTGATCGGGCAGCCTTGCATAGGTGTTGTGGAAGGTAAGGGGCATGGGGTTTCCGGCAATCCTGTCTGGCGGGCCACTTTAGGCGGGCAGGGGGGCAATGGAAAGGGCGGGGTTCGGGTTGCGCGCGGGTCCTGGCGGCAGGTTCCGGGGCCTCCGGCGGGAGGATTTCGGGAAAAAAGCTGAAAGACGGTTCAGCGAAAACGTTCCGGGCGGAACGGCGCGAGGTCGATATTGGGGCGGCGTCCGGCGATGATATCGGCGGCCATCCGGCCCATACGCGGCCCAAGTGTCAGGCCGATATGCTGGGCTCCGAAGGCGAAGATGATATCGGGGTTTTCCGCCAGCGCACCGATATGCGGCAGACTGTCAGGGGTGGAGGGGCGGTGGCCCATCCAGGTTTCTTCGGAGGCCCAGGTCAGGCCTGGATAGACTTGGGCGATACGCTTTTTCAAAAGGTTCACCGGCGCTTGCGACATCGGGGCCTTCAGGCCGCCGAATTCGACAATCCCCGCGCAGCGCAGGCCCTGATCCATCGGGGTGACGACAAAGGATGCCTCGGCCACCATGAAGGGATGCGCGGGCATGAAGGACGGCTCTTTCAGGACCAGATGATAGCCGCGTTCGCTTTCGATCATCGCCTTTTGCTTCAGCCGCCTTGCCAGCGCGCCGGACCACACACCGGCGGCCAGCACGATCTTGTCGGCCTTCAGATCACTCCCATCGGCAAGGATCACGCGGCCAGCGGCGATATCGGCCACCTCGGCCTTCACGAACCTGCCGCCCTGATCGGTGAAATGCTGCGCCAGTGCGGCGACGTAGCGGCCCGGATCGGTCAGCCAGCCGTGATCCTCCAGCCGCGCGGCAAAGCCGTAGCGGTCCGACAGGTGGGGATCAAGGCTGGCGAGATCCTCGCGGCCGAGTTCCGCAACCTTGAAGCCAGCACGACGGCGCATCGCCCAGTCGAGCGCATGGTGCTCGTATTCGGCGCGGTCGCGGAAGATATAGGAATACGGGCCGCGCCGCAGGTAGCGCTCGGCCTTTGTGCCCTTGGCGAGGGCTTCGTGCTGATCCACGGAATCGGTAACGATCGAGGTCAGGGCATCGACGATCGGCATCATCCGCCTTGTCTGCCCGTTCATCAGGAACGGCAGCATCCAGGGCGCGAGGCGCGGCAGGTAGCGCCATTTCAGGAACAGGGGCGAATCGCGGTCGGCCAGCATTTTCAGCGCTGTCCACATCATGCCGGGTTCCGACAGCGGCAGCACCGCCGACCGCGCCAGAAGCCCGGCATTGCCATAAGAGGTCTGGCCATCGCTGCCGGGGTCGATCCGGTCCACCAGCGTGACGCGGACACCATCGCGGCGCAGCCATTCCGCCGCCGCAACACCGGTGATCCCGGCCCCGATCACGATTGCGGTTTCAGCCATGCCGTTCCCCTTCAGTCACCGCCCGGAATTTATCCGATCCGCGCCGCAAGGCCAGCGGCAATCTCGATCCGCTGTCAGGGCGCGCGGCGGCGGGCGACCTCGTAAAGCCCCACCGCGGCAGCGTTGGAGACGTTGAGCGAGCCGAATTCCCCGGCGAAGCGGATCTTGGCCAGGGTATGGCAGGTCTCGGTCGTCAGATGCCGAAGGCCCGGCCCTTCCGCCCCCAGTACCAGCGCGGTGGCAACCGGCGGCAGCTTGTCCAGCACCTCGCCCAGATCGGCCTCGGCAGTTCCGTCCAGCCCGATGATGAAATAGCCCATCTCCTTCAGCGCTCGCATCGCATTGGCGAGGTTCTGTACCCTGAGATATGGCTGGCGTTCCAGCGCGCCCGAGGCTGTCTTGGCCAGCGCCCCGGTTTCCGGTGCGGAATGGCGGTGGGGCGCGATCACCGCGCGGGCCCCGAACACCTCTGCCGAACGCAGGATGGCGCCGACGTTATGCGGATCGGTGACGCGGTCCAGCAGCAGCACCAGCGGCGCATCGCCCCGTGTCGCGCAGATTTCCGAGACCGAGCCCCAGTCCAGCGGCCTGACCTCCAGCGCCGCGCCCTGATGCACCGATTGCGGGTCCAGCGGCACCGGGAAATTGCGCGGATCGGCCAGTTCCGGCGTGATGCCGGCGGCGTCGATATCCGCCTGCAGCTTGTCGAGCGCATTCCGGGTGACGACAAGGCGAAGCCTGGTGCGCACCGGATTGCGCAGCGCATCGCGTACCGCATGCAGGCCGAACAGCCACAGCGTTTCGTCCCCCCCGTCGCGCCGCGCCTTTTCCTTGTCCACCACCCATTGCGGTTTCTTCTTGTCCCGGGGTGCCATGATCGTCCTTTCGCCCAAGCTCGCTGAATGGCACGCTCGGGGCATGAAAACAAGGAGGAGGCTGCGGGCCGGGATCGGGATTTTCCTGTTGACGCGCGCACGCGCGGTCAGTATCCAACGCCCTGTTCTCGGGGTGCTGGTTTCGGTGCCCGACGCAGAACGGGCGACGGGCTGCAAGGTGCGGCAGCGGACTGTAACTCCGCCGGGGTGACCCACGCCTGGTTCGATTCCAGGGTCGCCCACCACTTTCTTCAATCTTTACGGCTTCTATCCCCGCAGTCGCCGTTCTCAACCTACGGTATCTGCACCGCCTCCCGCGCGAAGGTGGCGGAGTCGCTGGTGGCGTCGTCGTAGATCAGTTCGATGGTCACGCTTTCGATGCTGCCCAGCGGCAGGGTGATGAAGGGCAGGTGGCCCTCGGCCTTGATCGCGTTCGGCGCGGCCTCGTCCTCGTAGCAGGGCTCCATGATGCGGACCTGATCCGCGGGGCTGCCGTTCAGGCCGTAGCGGACCTCGGACAGGCCACAGCGCCAGGATTCGATCTGCGTGAAATACAACAGGTCCTGGCCCTCATATTCGCGGACCGCCACCCAATTGGCCCTGGTCGCGGTCAGGATCGGCTTGACCTCGGCGGCGGTGGTGAAGCCGGCGGCTTCGGCGGGCAGGGGGTCAAGGCCGGTGGCCAGAATTGCGGCGGCGATCAGGGGGGGCAGGCGGTTCATGGCGGTATCCTTCGTTGATCTGCCCCGGTTTTCCCACAAATGCCGGTGATTTGCGAGGAAAAGTCGCAACGCGTGGGGGTTACAGGGCCGCCAATCCCGCCTATAACAGCTGGAAAAGCGGCGGATCATCATGCCCGAGCAGGTCAATTACTTCGCCATCGTCCAGGCCGGGCGGTTGCAATACGAGGCCATATTGCTGGCGGCCTCGCTGAAGGCGTTCAACCCCAAGGCGCGGCTGATCCTGGGCGAGCCGCAGGCCGGGCCGTGCTGGCCGAACAATCCCGCCATCAACAATCCCGATGTGCGCGACTTGCTGCAGGACCTGGGCGCGGAAATCCGCCCCTTCGAGAACCGGCATTTCGGGGCCTCCTACCCATATGGCAACAAGATCGAGGGGCTGGCGGCCTTGCCCGAGGGCGAGCCGTTCGTGTTCTTCGACACCGACACGCTGATCCTGGGCGACCTGGGCCGGGTGAAGTTCGATTTCGACCGGCCCTCGGCCTCGATGCGGCGCGAAGGGACATGGCCCGAGATCGAGTTGTATGGCCCCGGCTATACCGAAACGTGGAAATCGCTTTACGACAAGTTCGGACTCGATTTCGCGTCGTCGCTGGACATGTCGCAGCCCGATGAATACTGGGAGCGGTATCTTTACTTCAATGCCGGCTGGTTCTATTACCGCTGCCCGAAGATGTTCGGGCAGAAATTCACCGAATATGCACTGGCGATCCGCGACGATCCGCCCGAGGCGCTGGTCTGTCAGTCGCTGGATCCGTGGCTGGATCAGGTGGCGCTGCCATTGGTGATCCATGCGCTGGGTGGCGGGCGGGATGTCATTCCGGCGGGCCTGCTGGATGGCGAGGTGTCGTGCCACTGGCGGGTATTGCCGCTGCTCTATGCCCGCGAAAGCGATCGCGCGATCGAGGTGCTGCACGAGATTGCCGCGCCAAACAGGATCAAGAAGGTGCTGAAGCAATACGAGCCGATGAAGCGGATGATCTATCAGCGGCGCGGCGACAAGGTGCGCGCGATGTTCGACCGCGCCGATCTGCCGCGAAAGGAACAGCAGATGCGCAACCGGATCAAGGCGGCGAAGCTGTGGATGCGATAGGGCATTGCACCCCTATGAACCGGGGCAGGTGACGGGCAAATATGGCGCTCCTGATTGATCTTCGCGCACCCAACTGGATGCAGGACGCCGCCCTTGGCGACATTCTGGCGCCGTTGCTGCCGGGCATACGCATCCATTGCGGGCCGCCGTCAGGGCCGATGCCGGATGTGGCGATGCTGGCGACCAGCCGGATGGTGCCCGGCATGACGGCACATTTGCCCAATCTGCAACTGGTGCAGAAGATGGGGGCCGGGGTGGAGACCATGTTGTCCGATCCCGATCTGCCGCCGCAAATACGCGTGGCACGGCTGGAACCACATGAACAGGCCGACGAGATGGCGGAATATGCTTTGGCCTATGTGCTGGCGTATCTGCGCGATATTCCGCACTACATTGCAGCGCAGGCCACCCGGCAATGGCAGGATCGCGCTCCGCGACGGGCCGCCGGGACCAATGTGGCGGTACTGGGCCTTGGCCATATCGGGCGGCGCTGCGCCGATGCGTTCCTGCGCAGCGGCTTTCAGGTTCAAGGCTGGAGCCGGACGCCCCGCCAGATCGACGCCATCGCCTGTTATGCCGGGCCGGACGGGCTGGCCGATCTGCTTGCGGTGGCGGATTTCATCGTCGCAGCCCTGCCATCGACACCGGCGACGCGCGGACTGGTCGGGCCGGCGTTTCTGGATGCCTGCAGGCCGGGTGCGGTGCTGATCAATATGGGGCGGGGCGATCTGGTGGACGATGCCGCACTTGTTGCGGCGCTGGATGACGGGAGGCTGGCAGGGGCGGTGCTGGATGTGTTCCACGCCGAACCGCTGGACAGGGCGCATCCGTTCTGGGCCCATCCCAAGGTTCTGGTCACGCCGCATGTGGCGGGATGGAGCATCAGCGACGCCATCGCGGACGTGGCCGAGAATTATCGCCGCCTGATTGCCGGCCAGCCCTTGCTGCGCGAGGTAGACCGCGCCGTTGGCTACTGAGGCAACGCCTCGATACCAAGCGCCGGGGCGCTGATCGCCAGCGATTGGCGGAAATGCTCAACGAAAGCCGCGGCGACCGGGCTGGGATGGCTGGCGGTTCGGGTGATCAGCCCGACAATCCGCTCCGCGCCGCGGAAATCGACATCGCGTGCAAATAATCCCGGCGGCAGGTTGATCGTGGCCAGTGTCGGCAGCAGCGTCACGCCAAGCCCCTCGCGCACCATCGCCAGCAGCGAGGCGACGTTGCGCACCATCAGGGCGGCGGCGTAGTACCGTTCCCGCAGTTCCGGCAGGTCAATCGCATCGGCGGCCTCGTTGCGGATGAAACTGGCATCGTGCAGGTCCTGCCAGACCAGCGGGCGGGTGATCGCCGCCAGCGGATCACGGGCACAATGGACCACCCGGAAACGGTCGCAAAGCAGCGGCGCGAAGGTCAGGCGGGCGGTTTCCTGCGGAGGCCCGGCAATGCCGATCTCGGCGCTGCCGGCATCGACCATCCGCGCCACGCTGCGGCTGTCGGCGTCCAGCAATTCCACCTCAAGCCGCGGGCGCGGCCCGAGGAACGTCGCCAGAGCGCCCGGCAGAAGGTTGGTGGCGACCGAGGGGACCGAGGCGATGGCCAGCCGGCCGATTTCATGCGCCGCATAGGCGCGGATGGTCCGGACCGAGGCGTCAAAGCCACTGATCTGGGCGCGGGCATTGTCCAGCGTGAACCGCCCCAGCGCGGTCAGGTTGCTCTTGCGGTCGGACTGGAACAGGGCACCGCCGATATCGCCCTCAAGCTGTTTCAGCGTCATCGACACGGCGGACGGCGTGCGCCCCAGCATTTCGGCGGCATCGGCGATATTGCCGGTATCGGCGACGGTGATGAAGGTGCGCAGATGTTCCAGTTTCAGCATGGGCGTACAATTTCAGAAAAACTGAAATAAGCAACAATAATTCGCGTTTGATTTGATTGCTGTCCGGGGGCACACTCGAACCATGCGAAACAGGAGGCCGGTTTGCAAACCCCGAGAATCGACAATCTGCAATATGCCAACTGGTCCGAAAAGATCTTCCGCCAGATGCGCGACGGCGGGCTGGATGCGGTGCATGTCACCATCGCCTACCACGAGAATTTCCGCGAAACCGTGCTGAATGTCGAGGCATGGAACCGCTGGTTCCAACGCTTTCCCGATCTGATCTTTCAGGGCCGCCAGGCGTCGGATATCGCGTTGGCACAGGCCAGCGGGCGCACCGCGATCTTCTTTGGCTTTCAGAACCCTTCACCCATCGAAGACGATATCGGACTGGTGGAAGTCTGGCACGCGCTTGGTGCGCGGTTCATGCAACTGACCTACAACAACCAATCCCTGCTGGCGACCGGCTGTTACGAGGCAGACGACAGCGGCATCACCCGTATGGGCCGCGAAGTGATTGCCGAGATGAACCGCGTCGGCATGGTGATCGACATGAGCCATTCCGCCGAACGCTCGACGCTTGAGGCGATGGAGGTTTCAGCCCGCCCGATTGCCATCACCCACGCCAACCCCGCCTTCTGGCATCCCGCCCTGCGCAACAAGTCCGACCATGTGCTGCGCGCGCTGGGGCAAAGCGGCGGCATGCTGGGCTTCTCGATGTATCCGCATCATCTGAAAAATGGCCCGGATTGCACGATTGACGATTTCGCCGAAATGATCGCCCGCACGGCCGAGATGATCGGGGCAGAGCATCTCGGCATCGGCTCCGATCTCTGCCAGGATCAGCCCGACAGCGTGGTCGAGTGGATGCGCAACGGGCGCTGGACCCGCACCCGCGATTACGGCGAAGGTTCGGCCAACGCGGCGGGCTTTCCCGATCAACCCGGCTGGTTCCGCGACAACCGCGATTTCGGCGGGCTGGCGGCGGCGCTGGCCAGGGCCGGGTTTTCCGACGCCGAAACCGGCGGCATCATGGGCGGCAACTGGGCGCGGTTCTACGCGCAATCCTTTGGCCCGATGGGAGGTTGAGATGGCACGCGCACAGACCCGGACACCGCCAGAGGCACCGCTGCGCCATCCCGATCAGGTGATGCGGCTGGACCGGATGGGCGCTGCCTTTCCGCATCGCCTGAGCTTCATGCGTACCCTGCTGCGCCGGCTGAACCGTGAAGGCGCAGACGTCACCCGCCCGGTCTGGGAGATTGACGCGGAAGGTTATGGCCGCGCCGTCTATTCGGTGGCGCTGGGGGGTGATGTCTACAGCCTGGTCGCGTTCTCGCAACCGCTTGCGCCCGAGGCCCGCAGCGACCGGGTGATCGCCACCGCCTGGGACGCTTCCTTCGCGTTGTTCGACGGGGTGCCGACGCCTGCCGATCTGGACCGTTTGCAGGCGAATGTGCCCAAACAGGAGGCCGGGCGCTACAGCGCGGCGGAATTGTCGCTGTCGCGGGCCAACCGCTCGGTCCGGTTTTTCGAGCATGTGGTGGCGCGGCTGGCATCCGGTCAGCAACCCGACCCGGTTATGCTGCGCGAGGTTGGCTATCTGATGCGCACCACGGCGGTCTATGGCAACGGCAAGCTGGGCTTTGCCGACCGCGCCCGCATCGCTGATCGCCCGGCCATGCGCACCTCGTTTCATGTCGAAATGCTGAATGTCTGGCTGATCCGGGGCTTCACGCATGATCTGGTCGACCATATCGCCAAAGCGCGCAACCCGGCTGGCGCGGTGGCGCTGTCCGCCGCCAGCCGCCGTGCGCTCGGCATCGGCAATTCCACCGGGCTGGGGCTGGCACCGTTCCTGGTGACGCATCTGACCTTGCTGAACAACTGGATGGCGGTGCGCGAAACCGCGCTGGCGCGGGTGCGGGCCGTCAGGCAGGCCGATAAGGCAACGATTGCCCGCGTGGTTGGGCTGATCGACCGCGCGTCGCGGCATCTGGCACAATGGCAGGTGGCGGATCAGGTGCAGATGGACCGGATCATCCGCCTGCGTGCCGACTGGCGCGAGGTACAGGCGCTGGCGAACGCCAACTGGCTGGCCGCCCCCGATCCCTGGGAGCGGCTGATTGCCCATTCCGCGCGCTGGTCGCTGGAGGCGCAGGAATTGCTGGTGGCACTGGTGCTGGAACCCTACGGCGATCTGGTCGATGATCTGGGCGACAGGCTGGCGGCGGGGCCGCGCCCGGCACTTGATCCGGGCATGAAGGTTGCAGATCTGCGGGCCTTGGTTGCCGCGCATTACGGCTGGGCGCTGGCGGTCGATTTCAGCGATGCAGCACAGCAGCATTTCTTCTGGTATGTCTCCGAGGCCAAGCTGGAACCACGTCTTGGCCGCCGCCATGACGAGGCCGGGGCGGAGCGCGAATCCCCCTTGGACATCGCCCGCCGTGTGCAAGCACTGATGGGCGATCTGGCAGCGGCGAAGGGCGGCGAAAGCCTGGCGCTGTTCCTGATGCGCCATCCCGAACACCGTTATGTCGCGCGTCGCGCGCAGGCGATGGCCGATCACCCTTACGCGGAAATCCGCGACAACCTGCTGGCCGCGAATTGCCGCCCGATCGACATGCTGCGCTTCAAGCTGGCCTTTTTCGGGGCGTCCAAGTTCGATCCGAAATCCGATCTGTGGACCCGGATCAACATGTATCAGGGCGCACCCGGTTTCGCCGAGATCGGGCAGGCCGATGCCGATGACTGGTGGTTGCCGGTGCTGGGGGATGCGCCATGAGACTATCGCTGAACGAGGTCGAGGTGACGCTGAAAAAGGCCGCGATGGGGGCGGGATATGCCACCGGTCTGGCCGAGGATACGGGCCGCGCCTGTTTCTGGCTGGCGGAACGCGGGCTTGATGCTGCCAGGGCCGGTGCGGCGGCGCTGCAATCCCCTGCGGGGGGCGGTGGGGGCGAATTGGGCGACGGCTGCCTGCGGTTCGCCGCCGCGCGGGTTGTGCGTGACGGGCCGTCGGCGCTCGATCTCCTGTTGTCCGGTGATGCGTCCTCGGTGGAACTTGAGGCGGCGGATGCGCCCCTTCTGCTGGTCGGGCTGGCGGGGGTTGCGGCGGCGGTACATGGCGTTGCGTGGCGACTGGTACATGCGGCAGGCGCTCTGGTGATCGGAGGCGACGGCGTTGACGGCGCTATGCCGAAGCCGGGGGCGATGATCCGGCTGACCCGGCTGGCCGAGGCCACGCCAACAGGCATAGCCCCACAGACCGGCGGCTGCGAGGTTGGCGATGCCGACTGGGCCGCAATCACCGCCCTTGCCGCCCGCCTGCTGGTGCCGGAAAGCGACGCCTCGCGCCAGGCCGGGGCCGGGGCCGGGGCGATCGACAACGACTGAGGCAGGGTTGATGCATATCAAGGCGTTGCAGGCGGCGCTGGCGCAATCTGCCCGCTGACCCTGCCTCGCCGAAAGCCCGCCATGACCGACCGACCAGCCGCTTCCGAAACCGCGCCGGAACTGCGCCGAGTAATCGGCCTGCCGCTTCTGGTCCTCTACGGTCTCGGCATCACCATCGGCGCCGGCATCTATGTGCTGATCGGATCGGCCGCCGAACAGGCCGGGCTTTACGCGCCGACGGCGTTTCTGGCGGCGGCCTTCGTGACCGCCTTTTCCGCCCTCAGCTTTGCCGAGTTTTCCGGGCGCATCCCGCAGGCCGCCGGCGAGGCCGCCTATGTCGAGGCAGGGCTGAACCGCAACTGGCTGACCCTTGCCACCGGGTTCATGATCGTGTTTTCCGCCACCATTGCCGGGGCGGCGATCAGCCTTGGCTGCGCCGGTTACGTGGCGGTGATTGTGCCGCTGCCGGAATGGGTGATTGTCATCATCATCGTGCTGGCGATGGGTGCGCTGGCGATGAAGGGCGTGCTGGAATCCGTGGCCTTTGCCGGTCTGCTGACGTTGATCGAGATTGCCGGCCTCGCGATCATTGTTGCCGCCGGATTCTGGAGCGATCCGGGCATGTTGGCCAAGCTCCCCGCCTCGATCCCCGGCCCGGGCGATTCCGCCGCCTGGTCCGGCGTGCTGGCGGCCAGCCTGGTCGCGTTCTTCGCCTTCATCGGTTTCGATGTGATGGTGAACATGGTCGAGGAAACCCGCGATCCGGCCCGAACCATGCCCTGGGCGATCATCCTGACGCTGATCGCGGTGGCGGTGATCTATTTCCTGGTGGTGTTCGTGGCGGTGAACGCGGTGCCGATCCCCGAGCTTGCCAACTCATCCGCGCCGGTCGGCCTGTTGTTCGAGCGCCTGACCGGCATGTCGCCGCTGGCCATCACACTGATCGCCATCGTCGCCACCCTGAACGGCGTGGTGATCGAGATCGTCATGGCGGCGCGGGTGCTGTACGGGCTGGGGCGCAGGGGAAGGGTGCCGGCATGGATGGCAGCGGTCAACCCGGCGACGCAGACGCCGCTGAACGCGACCTTGCTGATCACCGGCCTGGTGCTGGCAGCGGCGCTGTTCGTACCGCTGGGCACATTGGTCGAGGCGACCTCGCTGATCATCCTGGCGGTGTTCGCGCTGGTCAACCTGTCGCTGGTCATCGTGAAATGGCGGCGCGACCCGGCACCAGCCGGTATATTCACCGTGCCGCTGTTGGTGCCGGTGGTCGGGTTGATCACCTGCCTGTTCCTGCTGATCGGCCCGTTCGTCCTGGTCTGATCCCATGCAGGGGCTTGCCCGGACGGCCCCCAAGGCGCAATGATCGGCGCATGTGTGGACGATTTGCCCTGACCCTGCCGCATGAAGCCATGGCGCAACTGTTTGACGCCAGCCTGGGCGCTGCGCTGATGCCGGTGCCGCGCTACAATATCTGCCCGACGCAAGGCATCACCACGGTGATCTCGGGGACGGATGGCCGCCACCTGGTCCCGATGCGCTGGGGTTTCCTGCCGCATTGGTACAAGTCCGAACGCGACGGCCCGCTGCTGATCAACGCGCGCAGCGAAACCATTGCCGAAAAACCGGCCTTCCGGGCTGCGGTGCGGGCGCGGCGCTGCCTGATCCCGGCCTCGGGCTTTTATGAATGGTCCAAGGCCGAGGACGGCGCGCGCCTGCCCTGGTATATCCGTCCGACCAACGGCGCGGTCTTTGCCTTTGGCGGAATATGGCAGGACTGGCAAGGCGCGGACGGGACAAGCCACACCACCTGCGCCATCGTCACCACCGGCGCGAATGCGCACATGGCCGAGATTCACCACCGGATGCCGGTACTGATCCGGCCCGCTGATTTCGCGCTGTGGCTGGGCGAGGCCGGGCATGGCGCGGCAACCCTGATGAATGCGGCCCCCGACGATGCGCTGGCAATCCACCGGGTTGACCGCCGCGTCAATTCCAACCGCCCCGACGATCCCGGCCTGATCGAACCATTGCCGGGTTAACGGCCTATTCCAGCACCTCAAGACTGCCACGCATCCCCGGATGATAAAGGCAGATATAGCCCGCCTTCATGCCCGCAACGATGGCAATCGTCACCTCCCCGGCAGCGGCAATCGGCCCGGATGTCCACGAGCCGTCACTGGCCGAGGCGGTGTGCGGTTCAGGGTCCCAGTTCTCGAACCGGACGCTGTCACCGGCGCGAACGGTCAGATTGCGCGGTTTGTAGGCATTGTTGAAAATCTTCACCACATGCACCTCACCCGCAAAGGCTGGCGCGGCGAGCAGGCCAGCCAGAAGCTGGACGGCGACGACAAGACAAAGGAAACGGGACTTCACGGGCATCTTCATGGTTCCTGGTTCGTGTGGATACGCTTATCGCATATCCCGTGCCGGGTTTCGAGTCCGACGGCCCTGATCGCCCCTTTTCGTCAGGTGGGCGGCGGAAAATGTCGCAACCGGGCGCTTCGCCGGCACCGGCACCTGTAAATTGAATGGCAATCGCATGAAACCGGAGACCCGACGATGAAAACCCACGCGCAGGCTGTCGTGATCGGGGGCGGGCTGGTCGGTTGTTCGATCCTCTACCATCTGGCCAAGCTCGGCTGGTCGGACGTGGTGCTGCTGGAGCGCGACGAGCTGACCTCGGGCTCCACCTGGCACGCGGCGGCCAATCTGCACGGGCTGCACGACAACAACAACATCTCCAAGCTGCAATATTACACGATGAACCTCTACAAGCAGTTGGAGGCGGAAACCGGTCAGGGCTGCGGCGTGTACCAGCCGGGTTCGATCTACCTCGCGCAGACTGATGAACGCGTGCACCAGTTGCGCCTGCAGGTCGCCAAGGCGCGGGTATTCAAGGCAAATTTCCACCAGATCGACCGCGCCGAGGCGGAACGCCTGCATCCGCTGGCGAATTTTGACGGGGTGAAGTATTTCGCCTACGAAGCAGACGGCGGCAATGTCGATCCCTCGGGCGTCACGCAAGCCTATGCCGCCGGTGCCCGCCTGCTTGGCGCGGAAATCCACCGCTTCACGCCGGTCACCGCCACCATCCCGCAACCCGATGGCACCTGGATCGTGGAAACCCCGAACGGCACGATCCGCACCAAATGGGTGGTGAATGCCGCCGGGCTATGGGGCCGCGAAGTGGCGCGTCTGGCGGGGATCGAGCTGCCGCTGCAACCGACCGAGCATCAGTATTTCGTCACCGAATCCATCCCCGAAATCGCCGCCCTTGGTCGCCGCCTGCCCTCGATCGCGGACCGCGACGCGGAATATTACCTGCGTCAGGAAGGCAACGGCCTGCTGATCGGGGCCTATGAGAAAGACATGCGGTTCTGGGCCGAGGCTGGCACGCCGCCGGGCTTCGGGCATGAATTGTTCGCCGATGATCTGGACCGGATCATGGACAATGTGATGCGGGCGATGACGCGGGTGCCGGTGGCCGAAAGTGCGGGTGTCAAACGGGTGATCAACGGGCCGATGATCTGGTCGCCGGATGCCGCAGCCTTGTACGGCCCGGTGCCGGAATTGCGCAATTACTTCTGCTGCACCGGCATCATCCCAGGCTTTTCGCAATCCGGCGGGCTGGGCCTGATGAGCGCGCAATGGATCGTCGAAGGTGAGCCGCAATACGACATGTTCGCCTGGGATCTGGCGCGGTTCGGCCATTGGGCCGGCAAGGACTTCACCCGCGCGCGGGTGCGCGACCAATACGCCAACCGCTTCAAGATCCATTTCCCCTACGAGGAACGCGAGGCCGGCCGCCCGATGCGCCAGCGCCCGGCCTGTGCGCGGCAAAAGGCGATGGGTGCGGTGTTCGGCCTGAATTACGGCTGGGAGCATCCCTTGTGGTTTGCGCCCGACGGCATGGTGCCGGTGGAAACCTCAGGCTTCACCCGGCAGAACTGGTTCGAGGTGGTCCGCGCCGAATGCGCCGCCCTGCGCGGTGGCGTCGGTATCATCGACATCTCGAACTTCGCCAAATACGAGGTGCAGGGCGAGGGCGCGGCGGCCTGGCTGGACCGGATCTTCGCCAACCGGGTTCCGGCGCTGATTGGCCGCTCCTGCCTGACGCCGCTTCTGGGGGTGCGCGGCGGCATTGCCGGTGATTTCACCGTCACCAAACTTGGGCCCGAGCATTTCTTCATCATAGGCTCGGGCATGGCCGAACGCTATCACCAGCGCTATTTCAACGCGGTGGAAAAACCGTCGGGCGTGGTGTTTGAAAGCCGTACCGAGGCGATGTGCGGCTTCAATATCGCCGGGCCGAAATCCCGCGAATTGCTGGCGCGGCTCTGTCAGGCGGACCTTTCCAACACCGCCTGGCCGTTCCTGCGCTCCGCCCGGATCACCATTGCCGGTGTCGAGGCGGTGGCGATCCGCATCAGTTTCACCGGCGATCTCGGCTGGGAAATGCATGTGGCCGAGGCGGATCAGGTGAAACTCTATGACGCGCTGCTGGAGGCGGGGCGCGATCTGGGGGTGCGCCCGGTCGGGGGGCGGGCATTGCTGTCGCTTCGACTGGAGAAAGGCTATGGCTCCTGGGGGCGGGAATATTCGCCGGAATACTGGCCGCACGAGGTCGGGCTGGACCGGCTGATCAAGACCGACAAGCCGGATTTCCTGGGCCGCGCCGCCTGGCTGGCACTGGCGGAAAAGCCGCCCCGCGAAAAGCTGGTGATGATCGAGATCAGCGCCACCGACGCCGATGCCACCGGCGGCGAGCCGATATTCTTGGGCGATGGAACGCCGGTTGGGAGGGTGTCGTCCGGGGCCTATGGCTTTACGGTTGAAAAATCGCTGGCGCTCGGTTTCGTCAAAACCGCCCATGCCGTGCCCGGAACCGTGCTGGACGTGGCGGTGCTGGGCCGCCCACATAGAGGCGTGATCCTGGCCGCCCCGCCATTTGATCCCGGCGGCGAACGCCTGCGCGGCTGAAGGAGGTATTGCAGATGGGGGGCGCCGCCCCCTCCGTTCTGAATGCC
Organism: Paracoccaceae bacterium; assembly: GCA_019911965.1. GTDB lineage: Bacteria > Pseudomonadota > Alphaproteobacteria > Rhodobacterales > Rhodobacteraceae > UBA5972. Next base: position 59,568 of record JAIOJF010000038.1, read on the forward strand.
GTCGCATTCCGAACCTTCCCCCCGGAGTATTTCTGCCAAAAAGAAACCGCAAGGGGACCGGTCTGAAGCGATGCGCCGCGGTCTTCTTTTTGGCGAAAATACTCCCCCCGGAGGCGCGCGCCGTGTCGTTCGCGGCTCAGTCCGCCAGCTTCTGCCCGTTCACCCAGGTGGCCCGGATGGCGCGGTCGTCCCCCATCATGATGGTGGGAAACAGCGCCTCCCACAGGGTTTCGGCGCGGCTGGCTCGCTGCGCGATGGCCGGGGTCGAGGCGAGGTCGAGCGCGATCAGGTCGGCCTCCATCCCCGCCCTGACATTGCCGATCCTGTCGTCCATGCGCATCGCCCGCGCCGAACCCGCCGTGGCCAGCCAGTAAAGCTGCGCCGGATGCAGCGCGGTGCCGCGCAATTGTCCGATCTCGTAGGCCGCCGCCATCGTGCGCAGCATGGAAAACGACGATCCGCCGCCGGTATCGGTGGCCAGCCCCACGATCTGCCCCGCCGATTTCAGCCCGGCCATGTCGAACAGGCCAGAGCCGATGAAGGTGTTGGAGGTCGGGCAATGGATCAATGCCGCACCGGTTTCCAGCAGCCGCGCCTTTTCGCGGCCCTCCAGATGGATCGCATGGCCGAACATCGCGCCGGTGCCGATCAGCCCGAACCCTTCGTACACATCCAGATAGTCGCGCGTCCTGGGGAACAACTCGCGGACCCAGGCGATTTCCGGCAATTGTTCGGACAGATGCGTCTGCATCAGGCAATCGGGATGCTCGGCCCAGAGCGCGCCCAGCGCCTCCAGTTGCTCCGGGCCGGAGGTCGGCGCGAAGCGCGGCGTGATGGCATAGCCAAGCCGCCCCTGGCCATGCCATTTGCCGATCAGCGCCCGGCTGTCATCGTAGGCCGATTGCGCGGTGTCGCTGAGGCCCGGCGGCGCGTTGCGATCCATGCAGGTCTTGCCGCCAACCACCCGGCAGCCGCGTGCCTGTGCCTCGGCAAAGAAGGCATCGACGCTTGCGGGATGGATGGTGCAGAAACTGGCCATCGAGGTGGTGCCATGCGCCAGCGCCAGATCGAAATAACGGCGTGCGGTCTCGGTCGCCACGGCGGGATCGCCAAAGCGCATTTCCTCGGGGAAGGTGTAGCTGTTCAGCCAGTCGATCAACTGCTTGCCCCAGCTGGCGATGATGCCGGTCTGGGGGTAGTGCACATGCGCGTCGATGAACCCGGCCGTGATCAGGGCATTGCCGCAATCGTCGATCACGGCCCGGGGATGCGCCTGCCTGAGGGTGGCACCATCGCCGACCTCGACGATCATCCCGTCGCGGATCAGTACGCCGCCATGCGTGAAATGCCGCGCCGCCTCGGCGGGCGGAACGTGGAACGGATCGTCGCTGAAGGCCAGCACCTGACCCAGCAGAAGTGTGTCACGGGTCGGCATGTCTTCCCCCTGCACAACGCCAAACCGGTTCAGGATAGGGATTTGCCCGGCCCCGGTAAAGGCCCGATGCCGCGCAATATTCCTGTCCCTTCCACAAGGGCTGCGCTACAACGCGCGTGCTGAAGGAGGGCAAATCATGGCCGAACCGCACGACGATCCGCAGGACAATTCCGACAATGCCTATGCGTTGGATGGCGACCTGATCGAGGCCATACGCGATGCAGTCGAGGCCGGTGATCGCACCGCCATGCTGGCGCTTCTGGAAGACCTGCATGCCGCCGACATTGCCGACATGCTGGAACAGATCGGGGCCGGCGAGCGGCGGGACTTCCTGACCCTCTGGCACAAGGATCTGGACGGCGATGTGCTGTCGGAACTCAGCGACCGGGTGCGCGACGAGGTGCTGGACTATCTGCCGCGCGAGGTTCTGGCCGACGCCGTGCGCGATCTGGAAACCGACGATGTGGTCGACCTGATCGAGGACATGGAAGGCCCGCAGCAGGCGATGCTGCTGGGGGCCCTGGAAGATGCCGACCGGGTGGCGGTACAGCAGGCGCTGACCTATCCCGAGGAAACCGCCGGCCGGCTGATGCAGCGCGAACTGGTGATGGCACCGACGCACTGGAATGTCGGGCAGGCGATTGACTACCTGCGCGAACAGACCGACCTGCCCGAGCAGTTCTACCATGTCATGATCGTCGATCCGCTGATGCGCCCGGTCGGGCAGGTGCCGCTGGGCACCTTGCTGGCGTCACGCCGCGCGGTGGCGCTGGCGGCGATCATGGAGGATGATTTCCGCACCATCCCGGTCCTGCAGGATGAAGAGGACGTGGCCTATGCGTTCAACCAGTACCACATGGTCTCGGCGCCGGTGGTGGATGCGTCCGGCCGGCTGGTCGGGGTCATTACCATAGACGATGCGATGTCGCTTCTGGGTGAATCCGCGGACGAGGATATCAAGCGCCTGGCCGGTGTCAGCGACGAGGAAAGCCTGACCGACCGGGTGATCGCCACTACCCGTCAGCGGTTTCCCTGGCTGGCGGTCAACCTTGTGACGGCGATCCTGGCCTCGCTGGTGATCGCGCAGTTCGAGGCGACCATCCATGCCATCGTGGCGCTGGCGGTGCTGATGCCGATCATCGCCTCGATGGGCGGCAATGCCGGCACCCAGACCCTGACAGTAACGGTCCGCGCCATCGCCACCAAGGATCTGACCCGCGCCAATGTCTGGCGGGTGATCCGGCGCGAGGCGCTGGTGGGTCTGGCCAACGGCTTCATCTTCGCGGTGATGATCGCGGTGGTCGGGATCATCTGGTTCGGCTCGCCCATGCTGGCGGTCGTGCTGGCGCTGGCGATGGTGGCGAACCATATCGTGGCCGGGCTGGCCGGTGTGCTGATCCCGATCGGGCTGGAAAAGCTGGGCGTCGATCCGGCCCTGGCGTCCGGGGCGTTCGTGACGACGGTCACCGACATAGTCGGCTTTTTCGCGTTTCTGGGGCTGGCGGCGGTGATGCTGCTGTAAGGGCGGCGTTGCCAGCCGTTCCGTTCGGCAAAAGACAGCCTTTCGGGCGATTTGCCGCAATCGGCCAAGTTTTACGCCGGAATCGGTGAAAATGTGCTATTTTGCTGTCGATTTCATTAAAATTCCTTCCATATCAACAGCGAGCGAACCGATGGCACTTGTAAACCCGACCAACGGAACCGACGCGATCTTCTACTACGGCCTCGGTATCCACGATGCACCCGCGATTTCGATCCTTGCCGACGGGGTCGATGTTACCACTCTGGGCAGCGCCGGTGCGACCAGCGCGACCGAGATCAGGCTGAACTATGCAGGCGGCACCTCGGTTATCCATACCGGCACGTTCTCGCTGGTGAACGGGCTGGTCCTGGCAGGATCCATAACCGATGACATCCGGATCACAAGCACGGGCGTCGATGCCACGGTCACTGGCGTCAACCGCGAATTCTGGTTGCTGGAATCCGGTGCGCTGACGGAAACGCAGTTCTTCTCCAACCTGTTCCAGTTCGCTGATGTCGTGAACGGGTCGGCGTTTGACGACGATATCGCCGGGCATGGCGGCAACGATATCATTTTCGGCAATGACGGGAATGACATCATCGACGCCGATACCGGCAACGACCGGGTGTTCGGCGGCAATGGCGGCGACGTCTTGCTGTCGCGGGGCGGCAACGATCTGCTGGTCGGCGGCGCGGGCAACGATTTCCTGTTCAGCGGCGATGATAATGACGAGATCAGGGGCGGAGCCGACAACGATACCGCCTTTGCCGGCGACGGCGACGATCTGATCCTCGGCGGGGCCGGTGCGGATAATCTGAACGGAGACGGCGGAAAGGACACGATTTCCGGCGGTGATGGCGACGACACGATCAACGGCGGTCTGCAAGGCGACACGCTGAACGGCGATGCCGGCGATGACGTGATCCGCGGCAACGGTGCACGCGATTTCATATTCGGCGGCGGCGGCCAGGATTCCTTGCGCGGCGATGGCGGCAATGACCGGCTGCGCGGCGATGGCGGCAACGATGAGCTTTTCGGCGGCAGCGGTGATGACCTGCTGTTCGGCGATGATGGTGCGGACACGCTGAACGGCGATGCTGGCAACGACACTTTGCGCGGCGGGGCCGATAACGACGTGCTGCGCGGCGGCGATGGTGATGACGGCCTGTTCGGCGATGCCGGAAACGACCGGTTGAGCGGGCAGGACGGTGCCGATGACCTGTCCGGCGGAAACGGGGCCGACGATCTTTATGGCGGCGATGGCAATGACTTTTTGAACGGCGGAAACGGTGCGGACAGATTGTTCGGCGATGACGGCGACGACCAGATGCGTGGCGGCGCGGGCATTGACCGGCTGATCGGCGGGCTTGGCAACGATTTCCTGGACGGTCAGGGCGGGGACGACTTTCTGAGTGGCGATTACGGTGACGACGAATTGCGCGGCGGTGCCGGTGCCGATCAGCTGTTTGGTGGCAAGGGCCGCGACACGCTTTTTGGCGGCTCCGGTGACGATGATCTGAATGGCGGGGCTGCCCGCGACACGCTGTCTGGTGGTGCCGACGATGACAATCTGGACGGCGGCAGCGGCAACGACAATCTGGATGGCGGCGGCGGCAATGACAGTCTCGGCGGCGGGCTTGGGTCGGATTCGTTGTTTGGCGGGGTCGGCAGCGACTCGCTGAACGGTGGTGCCGGCGGCGATTTCCTGACCGGTGGCGCGGATGCGGATGTCCTGACCGGCGGCGCGGATGCCGATCAGTTCATCTTTACCGATGCCGCCGATTCCGGCACGGCGCCGGGATTGCGCGACACGATCACAGATTTCCAGACGGGTGTGGACAAGCTGCATTTCGCGAACCTGCTGGATTCGCTGGTGCTGGTCGGCAGCGTCGTCGGCGCGTTCAGCGGCGCGGCGGGTCAGATCGTCTTGGCCAACGGGCTGGTCAGCCTCGATCTGACGGGCAACGGTGTTTCGGACATGGAAATCGTGACCGAACTTTCCAATGTGGCGGTGACGGTTGCCGAGGCTGATCTGATTCTGGTGTAGGTTTTTCCGGCTGGCGCGTTGTGCCCGGTATTCGCCGCGATGCCTGTCCCTACGGGATTTTCAGCATCCGGCTGCGCCCGCTTTTCACGTAGCTGAGGTTGTCCACCCCGATTGCCGCAACCTGGCCGCCATCGACCCGGTCCCCCGGCTTGACCTTGACAAACCGCCCGCTCGGCAACCGGAGCAGCGCGTGGCGGTCGGATGCGCTGCCATATACCCCGATCAGGTTCAGTTGCGCCAGGTTGATCGCGTTCTTGATGGTCGCCTGCTTGGCGACATTGGCGCGGGTCGGCAGGACCGGGCCGCGATCCTCGACAATCGGCTCGGTCGCTTCCGAGGTCGAATCAAGCTGGCTGCGGCTGTTGGCGACGGTAACGCTGAAATCGCTGGGCCGATGTGCCGGCTGGAACGAGGTCAGCACCGCCAGGTCGCTGGGGCTGGCATCGGCGCTGGCCTCGACCGATTGCAGCGATTCCGGGCGCGACCGTGCCCGGCGTTGCTGCAATTCCGCCAGCGTCAGCTTGCCCTGCACATAGATCGCATCCGCGCCGGTCTTCAGATCCTCGGGACGCGATTTCGGCTTCAGCGCCGCATGCGGGTTCGGCGGCACCAGTTCCTCGGTTTCCGGCTTGGTCGGCGGGGTGACGGCGGGCCTGCCGGCACGGACATAGATGCCGTAAGGGCTGAGCGCACCTTCAGCCGTGGCGCGGACCAGGCCGCGTTCGTCCAGATCGAACGCCGTGTCCGGCGATAGCGGCGACATCACCTTGGCGGGCGGATCATCCGCCGGGCCGGAGGCAAAGTCGGGCAGGGTATTGGCGTCGTTGGCTTCCAGCGCACGATCGGCGGCGGCGATGAAAATATCGTCGCGGTCCTGATCCACCAGCGGCTCGGGCAGGTCGCGCAGCCCTTCCAGAATACCGGTGCGGGCATAACCCGCGTCGATGTCGGCCTGCAACTGGTCGCTCTGAGCGCCGCTGAGGCCTTCTTCGTCCAGTTCTTCGCGGGTCGGCAGATCAATGCCGGCGGCTCGGATATCGGCCAGTTCTTCTTCCGACAGATCGGTGACCGGGGTCGCGGTATCGGGCAGATCGGCCAGCGGATCGTCCCTGCCTTCAAACAACGAGCGCCGCTCGGGGCGCAGCGGCGGGATCGCCGGGTCGGCATCGGGGGCGACGCGGGCAACCTCAAGCTCCAGATCGTCGGGGCGCGCGCGCGGGCGGTTATCGGCAATGACGCCACGCGCAGGACTGGTGGTCAGAAGTGCTGTGCCGTCGGTACTGGTGTGCCCGGTCTCGCCATCCACAACCGGGTCGCCTGTCGACATGACCAGATAGATCAACCCGACCAGCCCGATCACCGCCAGTACCGAAATGGCCATCACGCGGCGGCTGCGCCACGGAACAACCGCCTCCGGTTCATCGCCGGGTAACGCAAGGGCGTCGGTTTCGGCAGCGTCAATTACCGCCGCGAGGATCGGTTCGCCTGCCAATTCGTCGGGCATCCCGGCGGGATCGACAGCGGGGTCTGCAACCGGTCCTGCCGCTGCATCCTCTGCCTTGGCGGGTCGCAGCCGCCGGGTTGCGCCGCCGGCAATCCCCTTCAGCACCATCGCATAACCCGCCAGCCGGGCCGGCCAGCCGGGCGTCTGAGGGTCATCGGCCAGGATCCGCGCCCTGAGGCTCGTATCGTCCAGCGGTTCGATCCGCGCGCCGCCAGCCCGCAGGGGCGGTTCGGTTTCCGCGGTGATCACCGGGGCAGGGCGGGGGGTTGCCGGTTCGCCATCCGCGCCAAGGATGGCGATCCTCGGGGCAACGCGCGACAGCGGGCGCTTGCCGCTGGGCGCGGCGGCCAGCGTCGCCGTGGTGCGGCGGCTGGAAAAGGCAGGCAGATCGCCGTCATCGGCGGTGCTTTCCGCCGGGGGCGCTTCGGCCTCGGGCTGCACCGGCGGGATGAGTTCCTCGTCCTCGGGCAGGTCTTCGGCGAACAGGTTGGCCTCGGCCTCGTCTGCCGTATCTTCGTCGTCAACATTCAGGGCGGCGGCCAGGTCATCTCCGTCATCCGGGAAATCCTCGGCGGTCAGGAAATCAGGCTCCGCCGAAGCGGCGAACAGGCTTTCATGGTCTTCCGGTATCGCCCGCTCGCGCGGGTTTTCGCGCAGATCGACATCCGCACCGATGAAGGTATAGGAATAATCCGATCGCCCGAAATAAGGCTCCCAGGCATCCGGGCTGTCATCGGCGCGGGCCACGAAGGTGATCGGGTTGAACCGGTGCTCGACCGCGAATTCCTCGGCCTCGTCCAGCGTTTCGCGCGCAACGATCGCCACCCACAGATTTGCCCCGCTGCCTTTCCAGTCGAACACCAGATCGTCGGTCTGGTAGGGGGTTTCCCCCTCAAGCGCGGCCGCAATCTGGGCGCGGCGGGTATCATCGTCGGGGCCGGGGGCGTGGATCTCGCGGTAGAGTATCTGCGAATTGGGGATGATCAGCTTGCAGCCGAAGCCCTTGCCCTCCAGCCCCATCGCGGTCGAGCGCAGGAAGGCGAGGTTCTCGCGCAGCCGGGCATCGTCCAGCAACACCTCGCCAACCTCGGTCCACGTATTGCGCACCGACCGGTGCAGCAGCACGATCCCCTCATGAGACAGGTTCAGGGCGAAGTTTGGCTTCATGCCAGTCCTCTAGCAATTCCCGGTGGCAATTTGGAGTCGGCAAATTGCCCGGATTGCGATTATAGCAGGAAATCGCTCATGGGCCAGAGGGCTTGGAACAAAGGGTTGATATTACACGAAATTGCGCCGTAACCTGACAGCTACACAATTCTTGGGGAGTGCTGCGATGATCCGCCTGCTGATTTGCCTGATTCTGCTGGTGCCGACCCTGGCAAATGCCGAGGCCGCAATGCGGATTCTGACGATTTCCGGGTCCGGCCAGGTGACGGTTGCACCGGACCTCGCACTGGTCTCGGTCGGGGTCGAGGTGGGCGCGCCGACTGCGGATCGAGCACTGAAGCTGAACTCGGCCCGGATGCAGGAGGTGTTTGCCTCGCTGGAACAGGCGGGCATCGCGCGGCGCGATATCCAGACCTCGCAATTGTCGATCCATCCGCAATGGGACAGCCAGCAGACCTCGTATGACAAGCCGATCTCGATCAAGGGCTTCATCGCCACAAATGTGGTGCAGGTGCGCCTGCGCGATCTCGGGCGACTGGGCCAGGTGTTGGACGCGCTGACCCGCAGCGGGGCCAACCGCATTCAGGGCGTGCGGTTCGACATTTCCGAACCCGGCCCGCATCTGGACCGCGCCCGCCAGTTGGCGGTGGCCGATGCCCTGCGCAAGGCGCAACTAATCGCGGATGCGGCAGGCGTCGCTTTGGGCGCGATCCAGACCATCGAGGCGTCAGATGGCGGGCAGACTTTCTACCGCGCCGAAGCGGCGAGGATGGCCGATGGCGTGCCGGTTGCCGAGGGGGAATTGTCGCTGAACGCGGATGTCACGATCCGGTTTGCGATAGAATAAAGCGCAATCCGAAAAGTGGGCACCGGTTTCAGCGCAGGGTCACCTCTCGGCGATTGAAGGCAATCGCCTGTCGGTCAGCGGGGCGCGGCCCGGGGTGACCCCCGTGCCAAAGCAGTGGTTGTATCGAATGTCAGGCCCCGGCCAGCCAGTCGCGGGCCGGGGCCGTCAGTCTCAGCGTCCGGTGGCCTTGGTCAGGGCCTGATCCAGATCGGCGATCAGGTCGTCGGCATCTTCGGTTCCGATGGAAATCCGCACCATGTTCGGTGCCGCACCCGACGCAGCCTGCTGCTGGGCCGTCAACTGGCGGTGCGTGGTCGAGGCCGAATGGATCACCAGCGACCGCGTATCGCCCAGATTGGCGACATGGCTGAAAATCTCCAGCCCGTTCACGAACTTGACGCAGGCATCATAGCCCCCGGCAATCGCCACGGTGAACAGCGCGCCCGCCCCTTTCGGGCAGATTTTCGCCACCCGGTCGTAGTAAGGCGAGGATTTCAGCCCGGCATAGGTCACCCCGTCCACCCTTGGATCGGCTTCCAGCCATTTCGCCACTTTCTCGGCATTTTCCACATGCTTTTCCATCCTGAGGCTCAGGGTCTCGATCCCCATCAACGTGTAATGCGCCGCCTGCGGGTTCAGCGTCATGCCAAGGTCGCGCAGACCGATGGCGATGCCGTGGAAGGTGAAGGCGAGATTGCCGAAGGTCTCGTGGAATTTCAGCCCGTGATAGGCCGGTTCAGGGGCTGACAGCGAGGGGAACTTGTCGCTGGCGGACCAGTCGAACTTGCCGCTGTCCACCACCACGCCGCCGGTGACGGTGCCGTTGCCGGTCAGGTATTTGGTCATCGAATGCACCACCAGCGTCGCGCCGTGGTCGATCGGACGGCACAGATAGGGCGAGGCCGAGGTATTGTCGACGATCAGCGGAATGCCGGCCCCGTCCGCAATTGCCGCGATGGCGTCCAGATCGGTGATGTAGCCGCCGGGATTGGCGATGGATTCGCAGAAAACGGCGCGGGTGTTATCGTCAATCGCCGCTTTCACCGCGTCCAGATCGTCGAAATCGACGAAGGTCGCCGACCAGCCGAAGCGCTTGATCGTGTGGCTGAGCTGCGTGACCGAGCCGCCGTAAAGCCGGGTCGAGGCCACGATATTGCGCCCAGGCCCCATCAGCGGGAACAGCGCCATGATCTGTGCCGCATGCCCGGACGAGCAGCAGACCGCGCCCACGCCGCCTTCCAGCGTGGCCACACGTTCCTGCAAGGCCGCCACGGTGGGATTGGTCAGGCGCGAATAGATATAGCCGACCTCCTGAAGATTGAACAAGGCGGCGGCGTGATCGGCATCGCGGAACACGTAGGCCGTGGTCTGGTAGATCGGCACCTGCCGCGCCCCGGTGGCCGGATCGGGCCGGGCACCGGCGTGAATCTGAAGCGTGTCGAAGCCATAGGTGGGTCCGTCGGACATGAAATCATTCCTTGTTTGCTGAAAATTCCGGAGGCCAGACTAGGCGATTGCATCAGGTGCGACAAGGTTTCTGCTGCGCGGCGGCCCGGAAAAGCCAGACCTTCCGCAAGCCCGCGAAAATGCGGGAAAACTTTCGCGCCTGCACCTTGAAGGCGTGGAAAACGTCCCGCACCATGCGGCAACCTGCATCTGCAGGCCACTTCCCAGGCTCGCCGTGCTGTGGTATGAAATCCCTTAAAAGAACCCGCAAAAACGCGGAAACGGGCGGAGCAGGCCCTTGGTCATAACCAATACCGAAAATGTCAGCGACAGCGGCACGCTGGAACTGCTGAACCTCAGGACCATCACCACCGGCAATGTCGGCGGCAACACGCTGGTGTTTGCCGGCGGCAATGATGACGGAATTTCGGTGTTCCAACTCGCCGATGACGGCACGCTGACCAGCCTGTTCGATCTGGATGACGACAGTGCGCTGGAACTGGACAATCTGCGCGAGTTGCAGTTTGTCGAGGTCGGCGGCAATCCGATCCTGATCGCGGCGGGCAACGATGACGGGCTGAGCACGTTTTCCGTGGCCAGCGACGGCACCCTGACGCTGCTGGACGAGATCGAGGACGACGCCTCCTTGTTGCTCAACAATGTCGATGCGCTGACCACGATCAGTGTCGGCGGCAACACGTTCGTCATTACCGGCAATGCCCATACCGCGGCGCAGGAAGGGGTGTCGGTATTCTCGCTCGGCTCCGACGGCAGCCTGACCCATGTCGACCAGATCACCGAGGATTCCGATTCCTCCAACCTGCAACTCGACAACCTGCGGGCCGTGGTCGGGGCGGAATCCGGCGGCACCTCCTATATCATTGCCGGCGGCGATGATGACGGATTGTCGGTGTTCTCCATCGACAGTTCGGGAAACCTGACCAATGTGTTCAACATCGCCGACGGGGCCTCGCCCGATCTCGGCGGCGAGGATCTGGAACTGAACAACCTGACGGCGCTGGCGGCGGTTTCAACCGGCGGCAGCACCTATATTTATGCCGGTGGCGAGGATGACGGCATCTCGGTCTTCACGCTGAACGGTAATGGCAGCCTGACCCATATCTTCGATTACGAGGATGGCGGGGCGCTACAACTGACCAATCTGCGCTCGCTGGAAATCGCCACCTCGCAATCGGGGCAGAACTACCTGTTCGTGGTCGGCGACGACGACGCCTTGCAGGCCTATTCCATCGCCGCCGATGGCAGCCTGACGCTGGTGCAGACCTACGACGACGACGGCAATACCGAGATCAACAATGCCGAGGATGTCGCCTTCGTGCTGGTCGATGGCCGCATGATGGCCATCGCCGGTGGCGACGAGGATGGCATCAGCGCCTTCAACGTGCCTTGCTTCACCCCCGGCACGCGGATATTGACACCGCAAGGCGACCGCTTGGTCGAGGATCTGAAGCCCGGCGATCTGGTGATTACCCAGGATCACGGTGCGCAGCCGATCCGCGCCGTCGCCCGGCGTAGCCTGTCGGCGGAGCAACTGGAGGCAAGCCCGCAATTTCGCGCCATCCGCATCCGCCGTGGCGCGCTGGGCGGCGGCCTGCCGCTGCGTGATCTGGTGGTCTCTCCGCAGCACCGGATGCTGGTTGGCGGGCGCGATACCAACCTGTTGTTCGGCCTTGATGCCGCGCTGGCATCGGCCAGAAGCCTGGTCAATAGCGGCGCGATCGGCCTGGCCCCGGAGGCCCCGTCGGGCCTTGTTTATATCCACCTGGTGTTCGATAGGCACCAGATCATCTTTGCCGAGGCCGCGCCCACCGAAAGTTTCTTTCCTGGAACCGAAGCCATTGACGGGCTTGGCAGGGCAACCCGGGCCGAATTGTTCGCGCTGTTTCCCGAACTGGCAACCGGCGACGCGGCGCGGTTCCGCCCGGCCCGTCCGTTCCTGAAACATTTCGAGGCGGCGATTGTCGCGCGGCACCTGCCGGAACTGGCGGCGCTGTGACACGCCTCACAGTTTTGACGACAAGACCCCGGTATTGAACCCGCCCATGCGCAATTCGCCGAACAGGCGCTGGTATTCGATCTTGGGGCAGCGGTTCTGGACCACCTGCTTGCCGGCATCCTGCGCCATCGCTTCGGCCTCGGGGCTTTGCACGCCGATCTGCATCCAGATGGTTTTCAGCTCGGGCCGCAGGCGCAGCGCCTCTTCGACAATCGGCGGCACATGTTCCGAGCGGCGGAACAGATCCAGCACGTCAATCCGTATGTCACCCGGGATCGACGCGATATCCGGGTAGATCTCCTCGCCGAACAGCGACTCGCCGGCATGGCCGGGATTGACCGGGATCACCCGGAAGCCTTTCAGCGACAGGTAGCGGGCGACGAAATAGGACGGGCGTACCGGATTCATCGACACGCCGATGCAGGCGAAGGTCTTTGATTCCGTCAAAATCTTGCGCAACAGCGCGTCGGATGGATTCGTCGTCATGCCCGGACGGTACTGCCGCCAACCGGGTTCCGCCAGATGAAAAGCGCCACAAAAAAGCGCCCGCTGCGGGGGAGCGGCGGGCGCGAGTGCGGAACGAGGGACAGTAAAGGGAAGCGTTCAGTTCCGAGGTCGCGCTTCCATGTTATCATGTAAGTCTGACATGTATTATGTGAAGTAGGGGTAAAGAAAACGTGAACCCGTCCGCAGGAAAAAGGCCCGGCATTGCTGCCGGACCCGTATCACGCGCACCACTTCGCCCTATTTCAGACGTGTCACCTTGGTCAGCCCCATGATCGCCTTTTCAAAGAACGGCTCGGACTGGCCCTTGCGGATCTTGCGCATGAAGTATTTCTCGAAGCCGACCTTGGCCCAGTGGACCCATTTACCTTGCGCCGCCCAGTTCAGGTTGCGCGGCGGGTTCTGCGGCTGCGCCAGGAAGGCAACACCGCCATTGCCGAAATCCGCCAGGCAGAAGGCGTTCCAGGTGCCTTCGTGGCTCGGTTCCTTGCCGCGCAGCAATTCACCGATATTGGCCGCCGAAGCCGCCACCATCGATTCGATCATGTAGCCGGTCTTGGGCACGCCCACGGCCACCGGCGTCGGCTCCAGCGGGGCGATGGCAATGCAGACGCCGACGCCGAAGATATTGCCGTATTTCGGATTGCGCTGATGCTTGTCAACGATGATGAAGCCGCGCGGATTGACCAGCCCGTCGATGCCGCGCACCGCCGGGATGCCGCGAAATGCCGGCAGCATCATCGAATACCTGAACGGCAATTCGTGCTTGGCCGCCACCTCGTCGGCGGTTTTCATCTCCGAGACATGCATCATGCCGTCTTCGACCTTGTCGACCTTGGCGTTGCATATCCACTTGATATGACGGTCGCGGAATTCCGATTCCAGGATACCCTTGGTATCACCGACCCCGCCCAGGCCCAGATGCCCGATATAGGGTTCGGCGGTGACATAGGTCATCGGCACCTTGTCGCGGATGCGGCGTTTCTTCAGGTCGGTATCCATGATCATGGCATATTCATAGGCCGGCCCGTAGCACGAGGCCCCCTGCACCGCGCCGACCACGATGGGGCCGGGGTTCTTGCAAAACTCCTCCCAGGCGACATAGGCGCCGGTGGCGTGATCGACGGTGCAGACCGATTGCGTGAAGCCGCCATGCGGGCCGAGGCCCTCGATCTCGTCAAAGGCCAGTTCCGGGCCGGTGGCGATGACCAGGTAGTCATAGGAAACCTCGCGCCCGCTTTCGAGCACGACCTTGTTGTTTTCAGGATCAACCTTGGCCGCGCCGTCGGCGATGAAGCCGATGCCCTGCTTTTTCAGCACCGGGGCCAGATCAATGGTGATGTCTTCCTTGCTGCGCCAGCCGACGGCGGCCCAGGGGTTGGACGGGGTGAACTGGAAATAGGGATTGTTGGAAATGACGGTGATGCGGTCTTCCTTGCGCATCTCCTTTTTCATGTCATAGGCCATGGGCAGACCGCCAATGCCGGCCCCCAGGATGACGATTTCGGCCATGATGTCCTCCGCTGGATCCGGACCGATTCTCCGGTCCATCCGGTCAGTATGCAGAAATCTGAATATAAAGCCCTGTGGTGCGAAGCCGCAAGTCTACCGGCGTCAGCGTGCGCTGTCCGCCAGTTGGCGCACCATCGGCGCAAGATCGGCGGCAATCAGCGCTACGCCGTCGCGGTTGGGGTGCAGCCCGTCGGCTTGCAGATAATTCGCCAGCACCTCGGACGGCTCGCGCCCCTCGGTCAGCACATCCATGAAACCGCGATGCAGCATCACGTCGAACTCCGCCGCCAGATCGCCCCAGATCGCATCAAAGCGATCCTGATAATCAGGGCCGTAATTGCCCGGTGCGGTGCTGGCCACCAGCAACACCGGAATGCCTTTCGCGCGCGCCGCCTCCAGAATGCCGGTGATATTGGCGCGGGTCAGGTCGGGATCGAGGCCGCGCAGCAGATCGTTGCCGCCAAGGGCCACGATCAGCGCATCGGGGCCGCGTTGCAGGGTCCAGCCGATCCGCGCCAGACCACCGGCGCTGGTATCGCCCGAGACCCCGGCATTGATCAGCCGGATATCCGCGCCCTCGCCATCCAGCAAGCCCTGCAATTGCGCCACCAGCCCGTCGCCTTCCGCCAGGCCGTAACCCTGGGTCAGGCTGTCGCCCAGGGCCACGATGGTGACAGGTGCGGCATGGCCCGGACCACCGACAAGCAGGCAGGCGGCAAAAAGTATCGCGGCAAGGTTGCCAAGGGCAGGGCGGAACACATAGATGCACCGCAGGCGCAGGAGAGCAGTCAGCATGATGGAAAAAGTCTTGTCCCTTCGGGATGTACGGCTGGTATTGGATGGCAATGCCGGTCCGGTGGACATTCTGAAGGGAATTGATCTGGATGTCGAGCGCGGCGAAAAGGTGTGCCTGCTGGGGCCGTCAGGGTCTGGCAAGTCGTCGTTGCTGATGCTGCTGGGTGGGCTGGAACGCGCCACATCCGGCAAGGTCACGGCGCTGGGCCAGGACCTTGGCGCGATGGGCGAGGATGCGCTGGCGCGGTTTCGCCGCGATCACATGGGCGTGGTGTTCCAGTCGTTCCACCTGATCCCGACGATGACGGCGCTGGAAAACGTCGCCACCCCGATGGAACTGGCCGGGGCACCGGATGCCTTCGCGCGGGCCGAGGCGGAACTGGCCGCGGTCGGGCTGGCGGATCGACGCCACCACTACCCGGCGCAGCTTTCAGGTGGCGAGCAACAGCGCGTGGCACTGGCCCGCGCCCTGGCCCCGCGCCCGGAAATCCTGCTGGCGGATGAACCGACCGGCAACCTGGACACCGTCACCGGGGCGGCGATCATTGACCTTCTGTTCGCCCTTGGCCAAAGCCGGGGGGCGACGCTGGTGATGGTGACGCATGCGCCGGAACTGGCGGCGCGGTGCGACCGGGCGATCCGGCTGATCGACGGGCGGATTGCGGATCGCGCGGCATGACCCTGCCGGTCTCCATCCGCATCGCGCGGCGCGAACTGAAGGGCGGCCTGCGCGATTTCCGCATCTTTCTGGCCAGCCTGATGCTGGGCATCGCGGCGATTGCCGCCGTCGGCTCGGTCCGCGCCAGTATCGAGGACGGGTTGCACGCCGAAGGCGCGGTGCTGCTGGGCGGTGACGCGGAACTGGAGTTTACCTATCGCTTTGCCTCCGGGGCCGAACGCGCCTGGATACAGGCCAATGCGCTTGAGATATCCGAGATCGTCGATTTCCGCTCGATGGCGGTGACCGGGCCGGCGGATCGGGCCGTTCGCGGCCTGACGCAGGTGAAGGCGGTGGATGACGCCTATCCGATCTATGGCAAATTGCGGCTGACGCCCGACATGCCGGTGGATCAGGCGCTGGCAGAAACCGGCGGGCTGCCCGGCGCAATCCTGCATCCGGTACTGGCGGCGCAATTGGACATCGCCCCCGGCGATACCTTCCGGCTGGGCCTGCAGGAGTTTCGCCTGACCGCCTTGCTGCAGGCGGAACCGGATTCCGCCACGATGGGCTTCGGCCTTGGCCCGCGCTCCATCGTGCGCACCGCCGATCTGGCAAAGTCAGGCCTGATCGGCCCCGGCAGCCTGTACGAGACACAGTATCGCCTGCGCCTGGCCCCGGATGCCGACCTTGCCGCCCTGAAACGCGATGCCAACCGGCAATTTCGCGACAACGGCCTGCGCTGGCGCGACCGGCGCAATGGTGCCCCCGGCGTTGCGGTATTCGTGGACCGGATCGCCTCGTTCCTGGTGCTGGTCGGGCTGGCCGGGCTGGCGGTGGGCGGCGTCGGCGTGGCGGCGGCGGTGCAAAGCTATCTCGACGGCAAGACCGGGGTGATTGCCACGCTGAAATCGCTGGGCGCGACCTCGGGGCTGGTGTTCCGAGTCTACCTGATCCAGATCGGCCTGTTGTCGCTGCTGGGCATCGTGCTGGGGCTGGCGCTGGGGGCGGCCCTGCCGTTTGCGCTGGTGCCGCTGTTGCAAGGCGCGCTGCCCCTGCCGGTCAGCCTGTCGGTCTATCCCGAACCGCTGGCCGAGGCGGCGCTGTACGGGCTGTTGTCGGCCTTGCTGTTCATGCTCTGGCCGATTGCCCGCACCGCCGATATCCGCCCCGCCGCGCTGTTTCGCGATGCCGTCAGCCGCCGCCGGGTCTGGCCGGGCTGGCCGTATCTGCTGGCGATGCTGGCGCTGTTTGCTGCGCTGGTCGGCACGGTGGCACTGTTCGCGGCGGTGCCGGAACTGGCGCTGTGGACGCTGGGCGGAATCCTGGCGGCATTGCTGATGCTGGTGCTGGCGGCGCTGGCAATCCGCAGGCTGGCGGCGCGGCTGGCGGCGATGCGCGTGATGCGCGGCCGCCCGGCGCTCAGGCTGGCGCTGGCCTCGGTTGGCGGGCCGGGCAGCGATGCGCTGCCGGTGATCCTGTCGTTGGGGTTGGGCCTGTCGGTGCTGGCGGCAATCGGGCAGATCGACAGCAACCTGCGCGGCGCGATCTCGCGCGAATTGCCGGCGATTGCCCCGGCCTTCTTCTTCGTCGATATCCAGAACGACCAGTTGGACGATTTCCTGTCCCTGACCCGCACGACGGCGACCGTGACAAGGGTCGAGAGCGCGCCGATGCTGCGCGGCATCATCACCCGCATCAATGATCGGCCCGCCCGCGAGGTTGCCGGCGATCACTGGGTGGTCTCGGGCGATCGCGGCATCACCTATTCGGCACTTGCCCCGGACGGCACCGTCCTGACCCAAGGCGCATGGTGGCCCGAGGATTATGACGGCCCGCCGCTGGTCAGCTTTGCCGAACGCGAGGCGGCGGAACTGGGGCTGAAACTCGGCGACCGGATCACCGTCAACATCCTTGGCTTCGATATCGAGGCAACGATTGGCAGCCTGCGCGTGGTCGATTTCTCGACCGCCGGGATCGGTTTCGTACTGGCGATGAACCCCGCCGCGCTGGCCGGTGCACCGCATACCCATATCGCCACCGTCTATTCCGGCCCCGAGGCCGAGCCGGTGATCCTGCGCGAGGTCGGCAAGGCCTGGCCGAACATCACCGCAATCCGGGTGCGCGACGCGATCAACCGCGTGGCCGGGGCGCTACAGGGGATCGCGGCGGCAACCTCCTATGCCGCATTGGCAACATTGCTGACCGGTTTCGTGGTGCTGATCGGTGCCGCCGCCACCGGCCAGAGGCGGCGCGAATACGAGGCGGCAATCCTGAAGACCCTGGGGGCCGAACGCTGGCGGATATTGCTGAGCTTCGCGCTGCGCGCCCTGATCACCGGCGCGGCAGCGGGGCTGGTGGCGATCCTGGCGGGCGGGCTGGCGGGCTGGGCGGTGATGCATTTCGTGATGGAAGAGGCGTTTGTGTTCGAGCCTGCCTCGGCCCTTGCCATCGTGCTGGGCGGCGCGGCGGTGACGTTGATCGCCGGCCTCGCCTTCGCGCTGCGCCCCCTGGCGGTACGCCCCGCACGGGTGCTGAGGGGGCGGGAATAGGGCGCGCCGGGCCTTTGCATCAAGGCCCTGGCTTTGGGCGAGGATCAGGTAAACGGCGTGAATACAGAACGCCGCAAGGCGCAGGACTACCCCCGTTCGCTACCGATGCTCAGGCGACCGGCGAAACCCCACATGCGCCCGCCTCCAACGAAGAACCCCGCGCCGGTTGCACGGCGCGGGGTAGGGTTTCCACCATGTTACAGGCGTCAGACCAGCACGATATCGCTCGCCAGATCGCCGATCGCATTGGTCAGCAGGAAGTCGACGAACCGGATGGAATCGCCGCCGCCAAAGGTCAGCAGCAAATCATTGCCATCGGCCGAGCCGAAATCGGCGACCACCTGCGCTTCGGTCTTGCCGCCACCCCAGATCGCCTCGGCCAGCGCGACATCATCGCTGCCATGCTCGAAATCCATGAACATGTCGTAGTTGTCGCCGGCATTGAAGACAAACGTGTCGTCGCCACCCTCACCGGTCAACTGGTCGGTGCCCGCACCGCCATGCAGACGGTCGGTACCGGCACCGCCGAACAGCATGTCATTGCCGTCCTGGCCGTTCAGCTCGTCGCTCTGGCTGCCGCCATACAGCGCATCGCTGCCAAGCCCGCCATTCAGGACGTCGTTGCCGTTCTCGCCCATCAGAACATCGTTGCCGGCCCCGCCGTCGATGGTATTGGCGGCGTTATCACCGGTCAGTGTGTCGTTGAATCCCGACCCGAACATGTTCTCGACCGTCGAATAGGTGTCGCCCTCGGCGAACCCGGTATTGGCGCTCGGGTCCAGGAACGAAGCCACCACGCCTTCGGTCGCATCGGCATAGGACACGGTATCGTCGCCGCCGCCGCCGATATGCTCATCGGCCCCGGCACCGCCAACCAGCATGTCCGACCCGGCTTCGCCCAGCAGCGTATCGTTGCCGGCCCCGCCGAAAATCTGGTCGTTCTGCTTGTAGCCGCGCAGGTAATCGTCACCGTCGCCGCCGTCCACGATGTCGTCGCCGCCACCGCCGTTCAGCGTGTCGTCGCCCGCACCGCCCGACAGCCAGTCGACACCGCCGCCACCGATCAGATTGTCGTTGCCGACATCGCCGACCAGCACGTCGTCGCCGGAATAGCCACGCAGCGTATCGTCGCCCGCCGCCCCCAGCAGCCAGTTGTCACCGCCCGAGCCGCGCAGGTCGTCATCATAGGCCGAGCCGTGCAGGTTTTCGACCTTGTTATAGGTGTCGCCCGCGGCATCGCCGGTATTGATGCCCGCGTCGCTCAGCGAGGCTTTCACCCCGGACATCGCGGTCACGTAGCTGGCAGTATCATTGCCGACACCGCCATTCATGGCATCGCCACCGGCCCCGCCGATCAGCGTGTCGTCGCCGCCGGCCCCGTTCAGCGTGTCATCCCCGCCTGCGCCGTCAATGATGTTGTCATTGCTGTCGCCGTTCAACGCGTCGATATGGCCCGAACCGAACAGGTTCTCGATCGAGGTATATGTATCCCCCGCCGCCTCGCCGGTATTGCCGGCGGCATTGCCGAGATCGGCCGTCACACCCGCCGCCGCATCGCGGTAGCTGGCCCAGTCGCTGCCGGCCCCGCCATCCAGCGCATCGCTGCCCAGACCGCCGTTCAGGTAATCGTTGCCGCCATTGCCAAACAGCATGTCGTCGCCATTGCGCCCGAACAGCGTGTTGTTGGCGTTGTTGCCGGCCAGGCTGTCATCGCCGGACGTGCCGCCCAGATTCTCGATCCGGGCGTAGCGGTCGCCCGCGGCGTCGCCGGTATTCGCCGCGATGTTCAGCAGGTCGACAAGAACCGGAGCGGCGCTGTCGCTGTAATCGGCAATATCGGTGCCGCGCCCGCCGGTCAGGAAATCGGCCCCCGCGCCACCGCGCAGCACGTCGTCACCGGCGCCGCCATACAGCGTGTCATATCCGGCACCGCCCAGCAACACGTCGTCGCCGCTGCCGCCATGCAGACGGTCATGGCCATCGCCGCCATCCAGCGCATCGTCGCCGGCCTTGCCGAACAGGCCGTTCGACCCGGCATCGCCAAACAGGCTGTCATTGTGGTCCGATCCGCCCAGTTCCTCGATCGAGGTATAGGTGTCGCCCACCGCGTCGCCGGTATTCGATCCCGGCGCAGCCAGATGCACCGTCACGCCGGTTGCCGACGTGCCATAATCGACGCGGTCGATACCGCTGCCGCCATCCAGCATATCCGCGCCCGCGCCGCCGTCCAGCCAGTCGTCGCCCGAACCGCCGGACAGGTTGTCGGTGCCAGTGCCGCCCTGCAGACGGTCATTGCCGGAATCGCCGAACAGATCGTCGTTGCCCGAGTCGCCGAACAACCAGTCGTCTTCCGAGCCGCCCTCCAGGTGGTCGTTGCCACCGCCGCCGCGCAGGACGTCGTTGCCGGAACTGCCGAACAATCCGTCCGCACCGCTGGAGCCGGTGAAATCGTCTTCGCCCCAGTTGCCCCAGATCTGTTCGATACCGCTTACGGTATGGTGCAGCCCGTCGCCGGTGATCACGCCGGTTCCAAGGTTGCCGACCAGGTTGTAGAACCCGAACGCGCCGTCATAGCGCAGGGCATCAATGCCGCCGCCGCCGTTCAGCGTGTCGATGCCGCCCATCATGTAGAAGTTTTCGTCGGCATCCGACCCGACGACGGTGTCGTTATGGTCCGTGCCGACCACTGACGTCACCACGCCGGTGCCATTGATCGTGTCGGCATAGCCGAAGCCGTCATTGGAAATCACGCCGGTCGCCAGGTTGATGTTCGCGCCCTGCGTCGCATTGCGCACATAGCCGCCCTGATCGGCGCTGAAATTAAGCGTCACATTGGCATTGCCGGGATTGACGATGTTGTAGGTGTCGGACCCGCGCCCGCCGAAAACCTCGAAATTCGCGCTGCCCGGCAGGTTGACGTTGAAGGCATCGTTGCCGTCCGAGCCGACCACGTAAAGCCCGATATGGTGATCCTCGTGATAGGGATCGAAGGCATCCGGATCGAGTGTGGACAGCAGCGGATTGGCGATATCGACCAGCATGTCGGTGCCATGCGAGCCCTTGCTGACGGTGCCGGTATTGGCGACGCCGTCAATATCGACCTGAAGGCCGTTGAAGCCTACCGCCGCATTGCCGGCATTGGCCGGGGATATGATCGGCAGATCGGAGTAGTCCAGCCATTCATAGCCGAAGGTATCGTTGGAATAGAACACCCAGTCGTTGCCCGTGCCGGGGCGAATGGTTTCGTTACCCGCACCGCCATCCAGCACGTCGTCGCCGGCTCCACCGTTCAGGAAATCGTCATTTGCGCCACCGCTCAGGTAGTCGTTGCCGTCGCCGCCGACAAGCTGGTCGTAGCCGTCGCCGCCAAGCAGGACGTCGTCACCGGCTTCACCCCTCAGGGTGTCGCTTTGGTCGCCGCCGATCAGGTCGTCATCGCCGTTGCCGCCATAGATCGTGTTGTAGCCCGAGCCGCCCTCGATATGGTCGTTGCCATCGTCGCCATAAAGATTGTCGTTCCCGGAACCGCCAAAAATGTCGTCATCACCGGCGCGACCATAGATCGTATCGTTGCCGGCACCGCCGTCCAGCATATCGTCGCCCGCCGTGCCGTGGATCGTATCGTTTTCACTGGTTTCAAAGATATCCGGCAAACCGGAGATGGTGATCGGATTGCCCGGCTGGAAAGCGCCGGTCGTTACCGGACCCATCGCGGTGACACCCGCCATCCAGGTGTTGAAATCCCCTGCCGATGTCAGCGTCGGCAGCGCGTCGCCGCCGATCTCGAACATGTAGTTGAGGCCGGATCCGGCGTTGAAATACTGGATGACCACCGTCGACTGGCCGGCGCCCCAGTCAACCTGGCCCAGCCGCACCTGCGATCCGGTGGCGAAATCCTGCAATTGTGTCCAGGACCCCGAATTGTACTGCAATGCCCGCCCGAACGACGCGCCGGTCAGATCGACACTGGGAAACTCGCCGCTGTTGAGCATCGAAACGGTATAGGAGAAATCGGTGGTGCCGTCGGGCACAATGATGTTTTCGCGTGCCGTCCAGAAATTGATGGCGTCACCGGTGACAGGGTTGAAAATCACGGCAAATCCGTTGCGGGTGGTCGTGGTCATGGGATGCTCCTTTTGCCTGTGGCAGATCAGGTTTGGCACGCCCGGCGCGAATCGCAGCTGTGGCATGCATTTGGTTAATTCTGCCACTGGACCGGTTGGTCCGCATTGATAAATATCATTTTGTGAATTGATCCTGATCAAATATTTTATTGATTTAAATCAATATGTTAGGTAACAATTTCTGACCAAAATCCCGGATGTGACAGGGCCGCACGAGCCGGCTGAAGCATCGTCTGCACATGCTGTTGCAGGCACCTGATTTTCCTGCAAATCACCCCGGTTGCCTTTGCTGGCCGCGCCGCCTAGGTTGCGCCCGAACGACCATGCCGGAGGCCAGGATGAGCGACGCACTGAAATACCTGCTGGAGGCCCGCCCCGAGGCGATGGGGGCCTATTTCAAGTTTCTGAAAGGTGCCGGCACGCATCTGGATCAAAAGACCCGCGATCTGATCTCGGTCATCACCAAGGTCGATGTGCAGACGGAAAAGGGCCTGAAGCAATATCTCGCGCGTGCGCTGCGCAACGGCTGCACCCCGAACGAGATCATCGACGCGCTGCTGACGGCGTTTCCCACGCTTGGCCTGGCCAAGATCGTCTGGGCGGTGGACATCATCCTGTCGATGGAGATCAACGACTTCGCGGTCGAGGCACTGAACAATGCCGAAACCTGGCACGATCTGGGCGCGGCGGAAGATTTCCCCGATGGCGAGGCGCGGCGGATCACGGCGGGTTATCGCGCGGTGTTCGTCTGGCGGCGCGGCGATGCGCTCCGGGTCTATGACAGCACCTGCCCGCATCAGGTGACCAATATCCCGGAACTGGCGATCTGCGACAATCACCTGACCTGCCCGAAGCACAATTGGAAATTCGATCTGGACACCGGCGATTGCATCGAAAAGGGCGATCAGCCGCTGAAGACTTTCGAGGCGCGGATCGAAAACGGCGTGGTGCAGGCCTGGTGGTAGGTAGAAGCGTTTCGCGTTTGGCTCAGGCCATCCGGCATCACCTGGCGCGTTGAAATCGTCGATTTCAGGCGGCGTCAGGCGATACAGGTCAACGCGAAATGCGCTATCGCTTGTCCTTGCGCCCGGTCAGCCAGCGATAGAGCGGCACCACGTCCAGCGCCAGCACCAGCACGCCAAGCGGGACCATCCAGAACCCCAGTACCGGCAGAAAGCCCAGCAGGCCGCCCGCGATCAGAAACAGGCCCAGAACCGAGCGCAGGCCCGGCGGCACATTCGCCTTGATCCAGTTACGGTATTTCGCGACTGCCGCGCCCAGCTTTTCGCCAATCCCGCTGTTCTTGTCGTCGCTCATGGCGCTGCCTTCCGGCCTGACGGCCCCTAAAGGGTGGACAGGTAATGCTCCACCGAGGCGCGGACCGATTGCGCCCCGGAGGACCGCGCCATGTCGATCACCGCCCGCGCTTCGCTGAGATCGACCCGCCGCAGCAGATGCTTGACCGGTCCGATCGAGGCCGGGCGCATCGACAGCGTGCGGATGCCCATCGCCGCCAGGCACAGGGCCTCGGTTGGCCGACCGGCATCCTCGCCGCAGAACGACACCGGCGTGCCCAGCGCATCGCAGCGTCTGGCGATCTGTTCGATGAAGGTCAGATACGAGACATTCAGCGAGTCATAGCGCCGCCGAACCCGCTCGTTCTCGCGGTCGGCGGCGAAGAAGAACTGCTTCAGATCGTTGCCGCCGATCGAGATGAAATCCGCCATCTCGAAAAACTGGTCAGGCGCGAAGGCCAGCGACGGGGTCTCCAGCATCGCGCCGATTTCCAGCTTCGACGGCACATTGTGGCCCAGCGCCTTTTCGCGCTCGACCTCGGCCAAGAGGCGGCGGCGGGCCTCGCGGAACTCGTCGAACTGGGCGATGAAGGGGAACATCACGGTCAGCGGGCGGCCATTGGCGGCGCGCAGAAGCGCCTGAAGCTGCATGCGCATCACGCCGGACTTGTCCAGCGCCAGCCGTATCGCCCGCCAGCCCATCGCCGGGTTCGGCTCGTCCTGGCGCTTCATGTAGGGCAGCACCTTGTCGGACCCGATATCCAGCGTGCGGAACACGATGCGCTTGCCGGCCGCGGCGTTCAGGATGCGGTCGTATTGTTCGGCCAGCGCGCCGCGGCGCGGCACGTTCGGGCGGGCGAGGAATTGCAGTTCGGTGCGGAACAGGCCAACCCCGTCCGCGCCCGAAGGTTCCAGGCTGGGCAGTTCCGCGATCAGCCCGGCATTCATCTGCAACCCGATCGTTACCCCGTCCTGCGTTGTCGCCGGCTTGTTGCGGATCGAGCGGTATTTCTGCTGCGCCTCCTCCTGCATCGCGATCTTGTCGCGGAAGGCGGTGGCGACGGTCTCTTCCGGGCGCAGATGCACGATGCCCTGATCGCCATCCACCAGAATGGGATCGCCGTTCAGCGCCTCGCGGGTGATCTTGGCGGCATGGATGACAAGCGGAATCGCCAGCGCACGCGCCACGATGGTGGCATGGCTGCCGACCGAGCCTTCCTCAAGCACGATGCCTTTCAGCCGGTTGCCGTATTCCAGCAATTCGCCGGGGCCGATATTGCGCGCCACCAGAATGGGATTGTCCGGCATTTCCGTGCCCGAGCCCGAGCCCTGCCCGGTCAGCAGGCGCAACAGCTTGTTGGACAGATCGTCCAGATCGTGCAGCCGCTCGCGCAGATAGGCGTCAGGCACCCTGGCCATGCGGGCGCGGGTGGCGGATTGCTCCTTTTCCACCGCCACTTCGGCGGCAAGACCCTGGCGGATGTCCTCTTCCATGCGCGCCTGCCAGCCGCGTGAATTGGCGAACATGCGGTAGGCTTCCAGCACCTGGCGGTGTTCCTCGCTGGTGCCGCCACCGGCATGCAGGTTCAGCATGTCGTCGACATCGCCTTTCAGGATGTCCATCGCATCGTGCAGGCGCTTCAGTTCCACCTCGGGATCGTCGGCAATCGGATTGGCAATGACGATCCTCGGATCATGCAGGATCACCCGGCCTTCGGCATTGCCTTCCTGGGCGATACCGCCGCGAAACAGCAGAGCCTGCTGATGCGGTGCCGACAGGGCCGCGCCTTCGCCGACAAAGACGCCCAGTTCCGCCATCTCGGCGATGACCATCGCCACCACTTCAAGGCCATAGGCCTCGTCGTCGGTGTATTCGCGGGCCTCGCGGTTCTGCACCACCAGCACGCCACGCATTTCGCCCAGACGCTGGATCGGCACGCCCAGGAACGAGGAATAGATTTCCTCGCCGGTTTCCGGCATGTAGCGAAAGCCGCGTTCGCGCGTGGCATTGGGGGTGATGATCGGCTTTGCCTCGCGGGCGATCCGCCCGACCAGACCTTCGCCGATCCGCAGCCGTGTCTGGTGCACCGATTCAGGGTTCAGCCCTTCGGTGGCGCAGAGTTCCAGCGTTTCGGGATCGCGCAGCAGATAGATCGAGCAGACCTCGGCCGCCATCGCATCCGCGATCAGATGGGTGATGCGGTCAAGCCGCTCCTGCCCCTTGCCGCCATCGGCCAGCGTTTCGCGCAGGCGTTGCAGAAGATTGCGCGATCCTGATCCCGTGATATCGGCCATAGCCCCCCGCGTTCAGGCTGCATTCTCCAGTTCGAACGCATCATGCAGGGCTTGCACGGCCAATTCCATATATTTCCGGTCGACCAGAACAGAAACTTTGATCTCGGACGTGGTGATGACCTTGATATTGACACCCTCGGCGGCCAGCGCCTGGAACATCCGCGCCGCCACGCCGGCATGGCTGCGCATGCCGATCCCGACCACCGACACCTTGCAGACATCCTTGTCGGCTATCAGCCCGTGATAATTGATCGTGCCCTTGGCCTTGGCTTCATCCAGCGCCTTTTCGGCCCGCGTCACCTGATCGGTCGGGCACGAAAACGTCATGTCGGTACGCCCTTCCTCGGAGATGTTCTGCACGATCATGTCCACGTTCACGCCCGCCTCGGCCAGCGGCGTGAAGATCGCGGCAGCTATACCGGGGCGGTCGGCGACCGATACCAGCGTCATTTTAGCCTCGTCGCGGGAATAGGCGACACCGGAGACAACTTTGCTTTCCATGATTTCCTCCTCGGCACAGACCAATGTGCCGGATGTTTCGGTAACGTCTTCAAAACTGCTGAGAACCCGCAGCCGCACCTTGTAGCGCATCGCCAGCTCGACCGAGCGGGTTTGCAGCACCTTCGCGCCCAGCGAGGCCAGTTCCAGCATTTCCTCGTAGCTGATCCTGTCCAGCTTGCGGGCCTTTTCCTCGATCCGCGGATCGGTGGTATAGACGCCATCGACATCGGTGTAGATATCGCAGCGCTCGGCCTGCATGGCGGCGGCGAAGGCCACGGCGGTGGTGTCCGAGCCGCCGCGCCCCAGCGTGGTGATCCGGTTGTCCGGGCCGATGCCCTGAAAGCCCGCGACCACGGCAACCTTCATGCCCTCGGCAAACTTGGCGGCGATATTGTCGGGGGGAATATCCTCGATCCGCGCTGCACCGTGGGCATTGGTGGTTTTCACCGGCACCTGCCAGCCCTGCCAGGACCGCGCCGGAACGCCCATTTCCTGCAAGGTCAGCGCCATCAGCCCGGCGGTCACGTTTTCGCCCGACGAGACCACGGCGTCGTATTCCCGCGCATCGTAAAGCGGCGAGACCGCGTCGACCCAGCCGACCAGTTCATTGGTCTTGCCCGACATCGCCGAAACGATGACGATCACATCATAGCCGGATTCGACCTCGCGCTGCACCTTTCTGGCGGCATTCGCGATCCGCGCCAGATCGGCCACCGACGTGCCACCGAATTTCATTACCAGACGGGGCATATCGCATCACCCTTCAGATTGTCGCAAGGCCGTTTGTGCCGCGTGTCATAGGGCCAGTGTGGCGGATAGGCAAGAGGATCACTTTACCGCAGTCACCGCGAAAGATTGGGGCCGAAATCGGGGATTGACATGCAGCCCGGCGGGATCAGTTGCCGCGCCGGTTTTGCCAGGGCAGGGGTGCGACGGGAATGCCGTCCTCCACCAGCTTGCGGGCCTCGTCGGCGCGCGCCTCGCCGTAGATAGATCGCTCGGGCGCATCGCCTTCATGGATGGCGCGGGCCTCGCGGGCGAAATCGCTGCCGACATTTTCCGAATTCGCCTCGATCTTCGCACGCAATTCGCGCAGCGCCTGTTCCGCTGCCGATGCCGGAGCGGATAGCGGCCCCTGACGCGCCTTGCCGGCGGCGGCCCTGGCCGCGTCGCGTCCGGTGCGCAGGCGCGGGGCCATCACGGCCTTTTCCACCTTGTCGCTGCCGCAGATCGAACAGGCCACCATGCCCGCCGCTTTCAGCTTTTCAAAAGCCTCGGCGGACTGGAACCAGCTTTCAAAGCTGTGATCGTTATCGCATTTGAGTGTGTATCGGATCATGTCGGCTGGCGCTCTGCTGGTCTCGTTCTATCAGATAACCAAAGATCATTCCAGTTCAAGCCTTTGCTTGCGGCGGGAGACCGCGTAACCGGGTCCAGGTGCCGCCCGCAGCCGACTGCGCGGAGCAGCGCATGGGCATTTGCCGGATCAGTCCAGTTCATGCCAACATGCCCCGGGGCAAACGGAGGGCCACATGCCATTGCAAAACCGGGTCGATCCGTTCGGCGCGTTCCATGCCATGCCTGCGCGGGGCGGCCTGATGGGCAATCGCGGCATCCTGCACGATGGCGATCAGGTGCCGCGCCGCACGCATGCGCATCGCAACTGGGTGACCTGCCGTCTGCAGTTCAAGCACCGCAAACGCACGCTGATGGCCCCGCATCGCTATACCGAGTTGTTCTTTCTTGACGAGGCCACCGCATTCGCCGCCGGCCACCGCCCCTGCGCGGAATGCCGCCGCGAGCGCTACACGTCGTTCGCCGCCGCCTGGCGCGAGGTGCATGGCGCGCCGCCGGAGGGCCTGCCACAAGGCCAGGCGATAGACCGGGCGCTGCATCCCGCGCGTATTGCCAGGGGCGGCGGCAAGGTCAGCTATCGCGCCGACAGCGCCAGCCTGCCCGACGGTACGATTTTCGCGCATGCAGGCGGCGCTGTGCTGACGTGGCAGGGGCAGCATTTTGCATGGGGGTTTGATGGCTATCGCCCGATCACGGCAATCGGCGGGCCGGTGCAGGTGCTGACGCCCAAGCCGATCGTTGATCTGTTCGCGTCGGGCTGGCGACCGGATGTGGCGCTCTGAGCCGCCTCAGCTCAGCTTTGCGGGATCGAAATCGCGGATGATCTTCTTCAGCTTCGGTTCGCGCACCAGCATCGCCGCCTTGCGCGGGCTGAACCAGCGGACCTTGCGCTGGCCCTTTTCCTTGTAGGTGGTCGCCAGTTCCAGCACTTCCAGCGGGAAGATATAGGCCTCCTGCGAGCCCTTGCCATCGCCGCTGGCCTCGCGCGTGTAGCTGTAGCGGCCCAGCGAGACCTCATGCACCTCGCCGACCACGCCGGCCTCTTCCCAGGCTTCCCGGGCGGCGGCCTTATCCGGCGAAACGCCCTTCATCGGCCAGCCTTTCGGCGGTATCCAGCGCCCGGTACCGCGCGTGGTGACCAGCAGGATTTCGTGAGTCTTGCCCTTGCGCCGACGATAGCACAGGGCGGCAAATTGCGTTCCCGGCCCGGCCTTGCGGGCGACTTTCTTGAGCGGCAGTTTGTCCACTGTCCCGATAGGCCTGCGCCCCCTCAGTGCTGCAATCCGGGGCCTTGGCGGCCCTCTGTCGGTTTCGTTCTATCAGCGACTGGCGCGTCTGTCACGCCGCGATGACATCGGCTGGAACGCCACCGCGACATGCGCATCGCAATAGGGCTTGCCGGGCTGCACCGCATGGCCGCAGAACCAGAAATCATCGGTCGCGGGATCGCCGATCGGCCATTTGCAGGTGCGTTCGGTCAGTTCCATCAGCCGCAGGCGGCGGGCGGTCTTTTCCACGGCGCGGACATTGGCCAGGGCTTCGGCGCTGACCTCGTTGGCCGAGGGCTGCGGCGGCAGCGGCTGACCGGCCTTGATGATCGGGCGGCGCGGCGGGGTCGGCGCGACGCGGACCGGGGCCGCCTCGACCGGTTCTTCCTTTGGCGGGGCTTCGGGTTCGGGTGCGGCCTCGACCTTGGGCGCGGGCTTTTCCTTGGCCGCAGGCTTGGCCGCCGGTCCGGCGCGGTTGGACAGGCCCAGGCGATGCACCTTGCCGATCACCGCGTTGCGGGTCACGCCGCCCAGTTCCTTGGCGATCTGGCTGGCCGACTTGCCGTCGCCCCACATCGTTTTCAGCGTTTCCACGCGCTCGTCAGTCCAGGACATTTGGTGCTCCGTTGCGATGCAGGACGCGGGGGTCATGGCCCGGGCCGCACAGGTCAAATCCGTTGACCGCCCATTGTAACCGCTGGCGGCGCGGTTACAAGATCGCCTGTACAGGTTTTTGCGGGAGGGGTCCAATGCGCCAGATCAAGGAATATCCGATGGGCGAGCGGCATTTCGGCCGGGTCAACTGGCTGGGCCTCTATACCCTTGCGGAACGCGAGGTGGTGCGCTTCACCTCGGTCTGGAGCCAGACCGTGCTGGCCCCCCTGATCACTGCCGGGCTGTTCCTGATGGTGTTCGATCTGGCCATCGGCAGCCAGCGCGGCGAGGTGATGGGGGTGGCCTATTCGCATTTCCTGGCCCCCGGCATCCTGATGATGAGCGTCATTCAGAACGCGTTTGCCAACACCGCCTCGTCGCTGGTGATCTCCAAGGTGCAGGGCAATATCGTCGATACGCTGATGCCGCCCCTGTCACCGCTGGAACTGGTGATCGGCTATACGCTGGGCGGCATGGCGCGGGGCTTCGCGGTGGCGCTGGCGATTGCGCTGGTGACGTTCCCGGTGCTGGGGGTCGGCATTGCGCATCCCATGTGGGCCTTGTTGTTCCTGGCGCTCGGGAGTGCGCTTCTGGCGCTGATCGGGGTTCTGGCCGGGATCGTGTCGGACCGGTTCGACCAGATGAACGCCATTACCAATTTCATCGTGACACCGCTCAGCTTCCTGTCAGGCACGTTTTATTCCATCGACATCCTGCCCGCGGCCCTGCATGTCGCGGTAGCGTGGAATCCCATCTTCTACCTGATCGACGGCATGCGCTATGGCGTGATCGGCGCGTCGGATGCCTCGCCGGTTCTGGGGGCGCTGGTTTGCGGTGGGCTGACGCTGGTGCTTGGCATCTGGTCGTGGCGGTGGTTTTCCACCGGCTACCGGCTGAAAAGCTGAACCTGGTCGCAAAAGCGAACCACGGGGCGTCGCGGACGGGCAAGACCCATGCCGCGCCTCCGGTCCACGCTGGCCGCGCAATGCAACTCCGAAAGGGCACAAACATATGAAAATCGGCTTCATCGGCCTTGGCAATGTCGGCGGCAAACTGGCCGGCAGCCTGCTGCGCAACGGCATTGATCTGACGGTTCACGACCTGGACCCGGACCTGGTTGCAGGCTTCACCGCAGGTGGCGCGAAGGCGGGCGATGGTCCGGCCCAGATGATGCGCGACTGCGATGCAATCATCACCTGCCTGCCGTCACCGGCGGCCTCGGCGGCGGTGGTCGAGGGCAAGGGCGGCTTGCTGGAGGCGATGGGCGCCGGCAAGATCTGGATGGAAATGTCCTCCAATGACGAAGCCGAGGTGAAACGCCTCGGGGCCAAGGTGATCGCCGCTGGCGGGGCGGCGGTGGATTGCCCGGTTTCCGGCGGCTGCCACCGCGCGGCCACCGGCAATATCTCGATCTTCGCGGGCTGTGATCGGCCCACCTTCGAGCGCATCCTGCCGCTTCTGACGGTGCTGGGGCGGCGGGTGCTGCATACCGGCCCGCTTGGCACCGCCTCCACCCTGAAGGTGATGACGAATTACCTGGCCACCGCCAACCTGCTGACCTGCTGCGAGGCGCTGGTGACGATGAAGGCGGCGGGGCTGGACCTGGCCACCACCTACGAGGCGATCCGTATATCCTCGGGCACTTCGTTCGTGCATGAAACCGAAAGCCAGGTGATCCTGAACGGCAGCCGCGATATCGGATTTACCATGGACCTGGTTAAAAAGGATATCGGCCTGTTTCAGGAGATCGCCAACCGCAACGGCGTGGCGCTGGAGCTTAGCCCGATGCTGATCAACATCTTCAATGACGGCATCGCGCGCTATGGTCCGCGCGCGCAGTCCGACGACATCATCCGCAGGCTGGAAGAGGCCACCGGCCTTGACATCCGCGCCCCCGGATTTCCGCCCGAGATGGTGGATGACGAACCCGAGGAGCCGGGCTACGAGGTGGTGCCGAACCGCGCCTGACAAGGCCGCCGCCAAAATCACCGCCTGTCGCATTCAGGGCCGGTTTGTGTCGATTTCATCCTTGCTTGCCGCCGGGGCTTGGCATTCTATGGCAAGGGGGTCCGGGATGGCCCCGGGGGAGTTGCATCATGCGATATTCGGCGCTTGGCGTTTTCTGGCACGGCCTGACCGGCAACAAGGGCTGGAAACCGGTCTGGCGCAATCCCGATCCGAAACCGCATTACGACGTGGTGATCATCGGCGGCGGCGGGCACGGGCTTTCGACTGCCTATTACCTGGCCGAGCGCTATGGCATCCGCAATGTCGCGGTGCTTGAAAAAGGCTATCTTGGCAGCGGCAGCATCGGGCGCAACACCACCATCGTGCGGGCGAATTACATGCTGGAAGGCAATTCGCAATTCTACTCGCATTCGCTGAAATTGTGGGAAAACCTAGAGGCCGAGCTGAACTACAACGTCATGCATTCGCAGCGCGGTCAGGTCATGCTGGGCCATTCCGACGGTCAGATGGACATGCTGGCACGGCGCGGCAACATGATGCGGATGCAGGGCGACGATGCGGTTTTGTGGGGGCGCGAGGATGTGCGAAAGCACCTGCCCTATATCGACCACGAAAATGCGCGCTTCCCGGTTTACGGCGGCCTGATGCACTGGCGCGGAGGTACGGCGCGCCACGATGCGGTGGCCTGGGGCTATGCCCGCGGCGCGGATATGCGGGGCGTCGATCTGATCCAGAACTGCGAGGTGACGGGCATCCGGGTTGAAGGCGGCGTGGTGCGCGGGGTGGACACCACGCGCGGCCATATCGGGGCCGGCAAGGTGGCGCTGACCGCCGCCGGGCGGTCCAGCCAGGTGGCCGCGATGGCCGGTCTGCGCCTGCCGATCGAAAGCCATGTGTTGCAGGCCTTCGTCACGGAAGGGCTGAAGCCGGTGATCCCGCATGTCGTCAGCTTCGGCATGGGGCATTTCTATATCAGCCAGTCGGACAAGGGCGGGCTGGTGTTCGGCGGCGATCTGGACATGTACAATTCCTACGCCCAGCGCGGCAATCTGCCGATGGTCGAACATGTGGCCGAGGCCGGCATGGCGCTGATGCCGATGATCGGCAAGGCGAAGATGCTCAGGTCCTGGGGCGGGGTGATGGACATGTCGATGGACGGCTCGCCGATCATCGACAAGACCGATATCGCGGGCCTGTTCCTGAATTGCGGCTGGTGTTACGGCGGCTTCAAGGCGGTGCCGGGATCAGGGGACGCCTTCGCGCATCTGATCGCGTCCGGCAATCACCACCCGGCGGCGGACAAGTTCCTGCTCAGCCGGTTCCGCACCGGCCATGTGATCGACGAAACCGGCAACGGCGCAACGCCGAACCTGCATTGAGGGGATACCAGAAATGCGCATCACCTGCCCGATCTGCGGCGACCGCGACCTGCGCGAGTTTCACTATCGCGGGGCCGCCAAGCTGATGCACCGCCCCGCCCCCGATGCCGGTGACGAGGCGTTTTACGATTACGTCCATATCCGCGAAAACCCGCCCGGACTGAACCGCGAATTGTGGTTCCACGAGCTTGGCTGCCGCGCCTGGCTGGTGGCGGAACGCGACGTGACGAGTCATGAATTCAAATCGGTGGAACTGGCGGCAGAGGCCAAAAGGGGCGCGAAATGAGCAGGCTTGCCAAGGGCGGACAGATCGACCGCAGCCAATCCGTACCGTTCAGCTTCGACGGCAGGACCCTGATCGGCCATGCCGGTGACACGCTGGCCTCGGCGCTGATCGCCAATGATGTGAAACTGGTGGCGCGTTCGTTCAAGTATCACCGCCCGCGCGGCATCCTGACCGCCGGTTCGGAAGAACCCAACGCCCTGGTCGGGATCGGCACCGGCGATCAGATCGCCCCCAATGTCCGCGCCACCATGCAGGAGGTCTATCGCGGCCTGGCGGCGCATTCGCAAAACCATCTCGGGCCGCTGGCCTATGACCTGCTGGCGGTCAACGACCTGATGGCACCGTTCTTCGGCGCAGGGTTCTACTACAAGACCTTCATGTGGCCCAAGGCGTTCTGGGAGAAAATCTACGAACCGCTGATCCGCCGCGCCGCCGGGATCGGAGCGCTCAGCGGGGTCGAAGATCGCGCGGCCTATGACAAGGCCTTTGCGTTCTGCGACGTGCTGGTGATCGGGGCCGGACCGGCGGGGCTGATGGCCGCATTGGTGGCGGCCAAGGGCGGGGCCGATGTGATCCTGGTGGACGAGGATTTCCGCATGGGCGGGCGGCTGAATGCGGATATGCAGGAGGTTGGCGGCAAGCCCGGTGCCGATTGGGCCGCCGACACAGTGGCGGACTTGGCGGCGATGGACAATGTGCGCCTGATGCCGCGCACCACGATCACCGGGGCCTATGACGGTGGCACCTTTGGCGCGCTGCAGCGGGTGTCGCACCACATTGCCCGCCCGGGCGCGGATCTGCCGCTGGAAACCTTCTGGCGGATCGTGGCGAAGCGCGCGATCCTGGCCGGTGGCGCGCTGGAACGCCCGATCGTGTTTCCCGACAACGATCGCCCCGGCATCATGCTGGCCTCGGGCCTGCGCAGTTACGTCAACCGCTTTGCCGCCACGCCGGGACAGGCCGTCAGCCTGTTCACCAACAACGACAACGCGCATCAGACGGCGCGGGATCTGCAGGCGGCTGGCGTGAGGATCGCGGCGGTGATCGACAGCCGGGCGGATGCGAAGATTTCCGGCGATTTCCCGGTCCTGACCGGGGCCAGCGTGATCGCCACCAAAGGCCGCAAGGCGCTGCGCGGCATCACCGTGCAGACCGCCTCGGGCATCCGCAATATCGAAACCGATTGCCTGGCGGTGTCGGGCGGGTGGAACCCGTCGGTACATCTGACCTGCCACATGAATGGCAAGCCGGTCTGGCGCGAGGATATCGCGGCCTTCGTACCGTCGGACGGGGCCATTCCCGGCATGATCGTCGCCGGTGCGGCGGGGGGGGATTTCTCCACCCATGCGGCGCTGAAAACCGGCGCGGGCGCGGCGAAAGCGGTGCTGAAGGATCTGTTCGGCAAAGCCCCGCGCATCACCCTGCCCAAGGCCGAGGATGCGCCGGGCGCGATGACCCCGTTCTGGCATGTCAGCGGCGGCAGGGGCCGGGCCTGGCTGGACCTGGCCAATGATGTCACCACCAAGGACGTGGTGCTGGCGCATCGCGAAAACTTCCGCTCGGTCGAGCATCTGAAACGCTACACGACGCTCGGCATGGCCCCCGATCAGGGCAAATTGTCCAATCTCGGGGCGCTGGCGATCATGGCCGAGTTGACCGGCCAGACCATCCCCGAAACCGGCACCACGATATTCCGCCCGCCCTATACCCCGGTCGCCATCGGCGCGCTTGGGGCGCATGGCAAGCACAAGGGTTTCGCGCCGGAACGCTTCATCCCGTCCGATGCGCTGGCCCGCGAACAGGGCGCGCGTTTCGTCGAGGCGGGCCTGTGGTATCGCCCGTCATGGTTCCCCGCCGGGGGCGAGACCCACTGGCGGCAAAGCTGCGACCGCGAGGTCAACATGGTGCGCTCAAGCGTTGGTCTGTGCGACGTGACCACCCTTGGCAAGATCGACATTCAGGGGCCGGACGCGGCGGAATTTCTGGACCGGGTCTATGCCAACATGTTCTCCACCCTGAAGGTGGGCCGGGTGCGTTACGGCCTGATGCTACGCGAAGACGGCATGGTGATGGATGACGGCACCTCGGCACGCTTCAGTGACACGCATTTCGTGATGACCACCACCACGGCAGCCGCCGGTCAAGTAATGACGCATCTCGATTTCTGCGCCCAGGTGCTGTGGCCGGAGCTGGACGTGCAGTTCATTTCCGTTACCGAGCAATGGGCGCAATTCGCGGTGGCCGGGCCGCGTTCGCGCGAGGTGCTGGCGGGCCTATGCGATACCGCGATCACCGATGAGGCGTTTCCCTACATGTCCTGCGGCGAGGTTTCGATCGGCGCGGTTCGCGGGAGGCTGTTCCGCATCTCGTTTTCCGGCGAACATGCCTACGAGATCGCGGTGCCGGCGCGGTATGGCGACGCGCTGGCGCGCACACTCGACGGCGCGGCAAAGGCGCTGGGCGGCGGCTGGTACGGCATGGAGGCACTGAACGTGCTGCGGCTGGAAAAAGGCTTCATCACGCATGCGGAAATTCACGGCCGGGTGACGGCGGACGATATCGGCATGGGGCGGATGGTGTCGGCAAAGAAAGATTGCGTCGGCAAGGTGATGAGCCAGCGGCCCGGCCTGTCGGGGCCGGAGCGCGAGCAACTGGTGGCGCTGAAGCCGGTTGGCGCGGTCAAGCAGTTCGGCGGTGGCGCGCATCTGTTCAACGAAGGCGCGCCGCAGGTGCGCGAGAACGATCAGGGATATGTCACCAGCCATTGTTTCTCGCCCACGCTGGGCCATCCGATCGCGCTGGCTTTCGTGAAGAACGGCCATGCCCGGATCGGCGAGCATATCCGGATGAAGGATTACATGCGCGATATCGAAACCATCTGCGAGATCTGCCCGCCGGTGCATCTGGACCCAGAGGGAGGGAAATTGCGTGGTTGACCTGATTGCCAAAAGCCCCGCTGCGGGCCTGCTGCCCTTTGTCGCCGGAGGCGTGACACTGGCCGAGATCGTGCCGGATTTCATCACCTCGATCATGCCGCACAGGGATGCGCGGGCGGCGGTGAGTGCGGCGCTGAAGGCGGCACATGGCATGGCCCTTCCGGGCGATGGCCGAACCAGCGGGAGGGCGGCTTTGCGCGCGGTCTGGACCGGGCGGGGGCAGTATTTCCTGATCGGCGAGGCGGCGGCGGATGCGTCTTTGGCGGCGGTGGCGTCGCTGAGCGACCAGCGCGACGGCTGGGCATTGCTGACACTGGAAGGGGATGCGGCGGCGGACGTGCTGGCGCGGATCTGCCCGCTGGATCTGCGGGCCGGAAGCTTCAGGCGCGGCGATACCGCGCGCACCGAGGTGGCGCATATGATGGCGGTGGTGACGCGCAGCACCAGGGGGTTCGAGATCATGGTGATGCGCAGTTTCACGCGCACGGCGGTGGCGCAGATCACCGGGGCCATGCGCTCGTTGGCGGCGCAGGGGGCGGGCTGAGCCAGAGCGTGCTACGGCAAATCAAGGCGTCGGAAACTGTTCGCCCAGTCCCGATCTTGCCCCACTTTTGGCACGGGGGCACCCCCGGGCCGCGCCCGACCCTCCCCACGGGAGGGCGCTTGGTGAGGTTGCGGCTAGCTACAGTTTTGGATTTGTTTCGAAGTGTTCGCACAGTCCGACCATTCCGAACGCCCTCCCAGGGTCGGACGCGGCCCTCTGTTGTCAGCGGTGCCTAAATCGGTGGTTCTTGTTGTCTGGCGGATCGAGCCGACAAAGGAAGGGTGGTACCGACGCCCCGGCTCGAACGGGGGACCCCTAGATCCACAATCTAGTGCTCTAACCAACTGAGCTACGTCGGCACAAATGCCCTTGCAAGGGCGGCCTCTGGCCTTGCCCGGTCGAAGTAAGGATATATCCCGCAAGCGTCAATATGCAATCGCCAGATTTGCCGCCTAGCCGGCCCGGTCATGTTTCGCTTGAAAAGCCGGGCTGCCGTCGTTACCTCACATGCACCTTCCGGGAGGCCGATATGGGCATCAACAAGCAAAGCGAAATCGCCGCCAATCTGCAGATCGGGCCGACCACGGCCGGCATGGTGCGCATCTATGTCGACGGGCCGGGGATCGACCTGCCGCTCGATTTCGATCCGGAAGAGGCGGAGGAGATTGCCGAGGAATTGCGCGCCGCGGCACAGCAGGCGCGTGGCGCGACCGGCAAGAAACGCTGAGCGCCGGTCAGGTATAAACCCCGCCCGGGCCGATCAGTTCAAAGCCGGTAATCTCGAATTCATACAGGCCGTCGCCGGTCGGTTTTTCGGCGCGCGCGATCAGCTTGCCGTCCTTGTCGTGAAACACCGCATGCGCGGTATGCAGGGCGCGGTAGCACCAGTCGCCATCGGGGTAGTGGTATTTGATCATCATTCCGGCATCTCCCTGTTGCGGCTGGCGGTGTCAAAGATTGCCACCCCCGGATCACGAAACCCGCGCAGCCGCTCGGCGGCGTTGCGGGCGAATTTCAGTGTCAGCTTCCTGCGCCTTGCCGCTGGCAGCCTGTCTTCGGCGGGCATGCGCAGGATTTCGGCATCGTAGGCATCGGCCAGGATCAGGCCGCTGGCATCGGGCAGGATCTCGGCCGGGAAATCGGACCCGACGGCCCAGAAATAGCGATCGCAGAATTCAAGATAGCCCTGCCATTTTGCATCAGCCTGGAAATCGGCCAGCGAGGATTTGCATTCGACCACCCACAATTCGCCCTTCGGCCCCAGTGCCATCACATCGACCCTGAGGCCGGGGGCGGGCACGAATTCCTCCAGTGTCAGGAAATCATATTGCCTGAGATGGCGGCAAACGCCGCGAGCCAGCAATTGTCCTTGCATGAGGGTCTGGGGCATCATGGTCTGGGTC
Source organism: Paracoccaceae bacterium (assembly GCA_019911965.1). GTDB lineage: Bacteria > Pseudomonadota > Alphaproteobacteria > Rhodobacterales > Rhodobacteraceae > UBA5972. The sequence continues at coordinate 97,583 of JAIOJF010000038.1, forward strand.
ATTCCGGGATATGAACATTTCATGAACATACGGTCAAGCCCCGGCATCCTCTTGTGTCGGGTGATCCGCGTCCCTAGATTGGCATTCGGCGGATCTGCCCTTCGCGTGAGAGGTCCAATTCCAGTGGCCTTAAATATTCTTGAGGGAGCTGGCTCTGCGACTGGCCCTGGCCTATCGCACCCGGTGCCCACCTGGTTGTACCAGGCTCCCGGGAATTACCCACCTCCACGGTTGCGACGGTCCCCGCCGCTTTTGCCCCTTGGGTGTTCTGCTTTTGGCGGCAACAGGGGCAAATTTCGTGGCAGGAAGTGATGGCGGGGCGGTTTCAGCGCCCGGTTTTCTGAGTATTTCTACCGAAAAGAAGCCCATGCAGGAATTGAAGGACGCCAAGGCGGCGGCGCGGCAGGCGGCATTTGCGGCACGCAAGGTGGCGCATGAACAGGGGCTGGACCGGGCGGCGAACGGGCATCTGCGGCTCTGCCTGGCGGATCTGCCCGGGCAGGTCGTGGCGGCCTATCTGCCAATCCGCACCGAGATTTCGCCGCTGGAGGTGATGGCCGGGCTTGCGGCGGCGGGTCGCGATGTCTGCGTGCCGGTGATCGAAGGCCCGGCCATGCCGCTGAAGTTCAGCCGCTGGACGCCGGGTGCGGCGCTGGTGGCCGGGCCGTTCAGGGTGATGGTGCCGGAAGTGGCCGACTGGCTGCAGCCCGATATCGTGATCACGCCGATGCTGGCGTTCGATCGACGCGGTTATCGGCTGGGTTACGGCGGCGGGTATTACGACCGCTCGCTGGCGGCGCTGAAGGCGGCCAAGCCGGTTTCTGCCATCGGCTTTGCCTATTGCGCGCAGGAGGTGCCGGAGGTCCCGGTCGAGGCCACCGATCACCCGCTGGACATGCTGGTCACGGAAACCGGCGTGATGCGGTTTTGACGCCGCCGCCCCTTGCCCTTGCCGCGGCGGCTGAGTAAGCGTTCCGGCCATGAGATTATTATTCCTGGGCGATGTGGTTGGCCGGTCCGGCCGGCGGGCGATAACCGAGACGCTGCCGCGATTGCGGCAGGACTGGGCGCTGGATTTCGTGGTGGTCAATGGCGAGAACGCCTCGGGCGGGATGGGCCTGACCGGGGCGCATGCCAAATTGCTGCTGGAGGCCGGGGCGGATTGCGTGACGCTGGGCGATCATGCCTTCGATCAGCGCGACATGGCGCAGGCGATCGAGCACGAGCCGCGCATCCTGCGCCCGCTGAACATCGCCAAGGTCGCGCCCGGCAAGGGGTTCCGCCTGTTCGATGCCGGCAAGGGGCGCAAGGTTCTGGTGGTGCAGGCGCTGGGGCAGGTATTCATGAAGAACCCCTATGCCGATCCCTATTCCGCCGTCGATCAGGTGCTGAAGGCGCATCCGCTGGGCGGGCAGGCCAATGCGATCATGGTGGATTTCCATGCCGAGGCAACCTCCGAGAAGATGGCGATGGGGCATTGGTGCGACGGGCGGGCCTCGATGGTGGTGGGCACGCATACCCATGTGCCGACCGCCGACACGATGATCCTGCCCGGCGGCACCGGTTTCCAGAGCGATGCCGGCATGTGCGGCGATTACCTGAGCGTGATCGGCATGGACAAGGCCGAACCGATGCGCCGTTTCATCACCGGCATGTCGAAGGAACGCTTCACCCCGGCGGCGGGGCCGGCCACCCTGTCGGGGCTGTTCGTGGAAACCGACGATGCCAGCGGGCGGGCGATAAGGGCGGTGCCGGTGCGCCAGGGCGGGCGGCTGGCCGAAGCCGGGCCGTGAACGCGCGGGCCTTCTATCTGCTGATTCTGCTGGGGCTGGGCGCGGGCTGGGGGCTGACCACACCGCTATCGAAAATCGCGGTCTCCACCGGGTATCAGCATTTCGGGCTGATCGTGTGGCAACTGGTTTACGGCATCGCCATCCTGGGTGCGATCAGCCTTTGGCGGCGGCGCGGGCTGCCGCTGGGCTGGCCATACCTGTTGCGATACGCGCTGATTGCGCTGGCCGGTACGGTGATTCCGAACTCGATCTCGTATCAGGCGGCGGTGCATCTGCCGGCGGGGATCATGGCGATCACCATTTCACTGGTGCCGATCTTCGCCCTGCCGATGGCGCTGGCAATCGGCATGGAGCGGTTCCAGTGGCGGCGCATGACGGGCGTGGTTCTGGGGGCGGTGGCGATGGTGCTGCTGGTCGGCCCCGAAACTTCGTTGCCGTCGCCGGGTCTGGCGATCTGGGTGTTGATCGGGGCGCTGGCACCTTTTTGCTACGCGGTTGAGGCCACCTGGGTGGCGCGCTACGGCACGCTGGACCTTGATCCGGTGGATCTGATGCTGGGGGCGTCGATCTCCGGGCTGGTGATCGTGGTGCCGCTGGCCTGGCTCAGCGGCCAGTGGATCGACATCTCGCAGCCCTGGGGGGTGCCGGATGTGGCGCTGCTGGCGTCATCTTTGATCCATGCCGGGGTTTACACGTCCTATGTCTGGCTGGTCGGGCGGGCCGGGTCGGTCTTTGCCAGCCAGACGGCCTATCTGGTGACGGGCACCGGGGTTTTATGGTCGATGCTGATCCTGTCGGAGAGCTATTCGCCGTTCGTCTGGGCCGCGCTAGTGCTGATGCTGGGGGGAATGTTCCTGGTGCGCCCCGCCGGCAAGGCGGCGCTTGCCGAGACCCTGGCAAACAGCGACAATGGACAGGTCTGAACCACGGAGCCGTTGATGATTGACCTGTTCACCGATCCCGGGCTGCGTGCCGTTGCGGCGCTTGGCGTGGTGGCGCTGATGTTCATCCTTTTTCTGCGCGAAAGCTACCCGACCGAGGTGGTGGCGATCTCCGGCGCGGCATTGCTGCTGGTGACCGGGCTTTTGCCTTACGGCGATGCGGTGGCGGTGTTTTCCAATCCGGCGCCCTGGACCATCGCGGCGATGTTCATCGTGATGGGCGGGCTGGTGCGCACCGGTGCGCTGCAATGGTTCACCTCCGTGGCCGAGGCTCGCGCCGCCGAGCGCCCGGTGCTGGTGATGGCGGGGCTGACGGGTTTCGTGGTGATCTCGTCGGCCTTCGTGTCGAATACGCCGGTGGTGGTGGTGATGATCCCGGTGACCATCCAACTGGCGAAATCGCTGGGGATTTCGGCGTCCAAGCTGCTGATCCCGCTGAGTTATGTGGCGATCCTGGGCGGCACGGTGACGCTGATCGGCACCTCGACCAACCTGCTGGTCGACGGGGTGGCGCGGGCACAGGGCCTGCCGGCATTCTCGATTTTCGAGGTGACGCCGCTCGGCGTGGTGCTGGTGGCCTGGGGGTTGATCTATCTCAGGATTTTCGCACCGCGCCTGTTGCCGGAACGATCCTCGATGGCCAGCCTGCTGGGCGGGCGCAAGGCGCGGCGGTTCTTTACCGAGGTGGCGATTCCGCTGGAATCCGAACTGATCGGGCAGGAGCTGTCTGAGGTCGAGATTTTCAAGCGGGACGGGGTACGGGTGGTGGATGTGCTGCGCGGGGATTTGTCGCTGCGCCGCGCCTTGCATACGGTGGTGCTGCAGGCCGGCGACCGGGTGGTATTGCGCTCGGGCATGGGCGAATTGCTGGGCTTGCAGCAGAACCGCGCGGTGCATCTGGTCGATCAATTGTCAGAGGTCGAGACCACCACGGTCGAGGCGCTGATCTCGCCGGGTTGCCGGATGATCGGGCGGTCGCTCGGCGCGCTCAGGCTGCGGCGGCGATATGGGGTTTATCCGATCGCGGTGCACCGGCGAAACCAGAATATCGGCACGCAACTGGACGACGTGGTGGTGCGGGTGGGTGACACGCTGCTGCTGGAAGGCTCGGCCGAGGATATCGCGCGTTTGGCGCTGGACATGGACATGGTCGATATCAGCCATCCGACCGACCAGCCCTATCGCCGCACACAGGCACCCATCGTGCTGGTGGCGCTGGCGGGGATCGTGGTGCTGGCGGCCTTGGGCGTGGCCCCGATTCTGGCGCTGGCGGTGGTGGCGGTGGCGATCATCCTGCTGACCCGCTGCATCGACGCGGAGGAGGCGTTCTCGTTTGTCGATGGCCGCCTGCTGGCGCTGATCTTTTCCATGCTGGCGGTGGGGGCGGCGCTGGAAAGCGCGGGGTCGGTTGAACTGATCGTCAATGCGCTCAGCCCGGCACTGGCGGGGTTGCCGCCGTTCCTGGTGGTCTGGGCGATCTATCTTCTGACCTCGGTGCTGACGGAACTGGTGTCCAACAACGCGGTGGCGGTGGTGGTGACGCCGATTGCCATCGGGCTGGCGGCGGCGCTGGGCATTGATCCGCGCCCGTTGGTGGTGGCGGTGATGGTGGCGGCGTCGGCGTCGTTCGCCACGCCGATCGGGTATCAGACCAACATGCTGGTCTATGGCCCCGGCGGATACCGGTTTACCGATTTCCTGAAGATCGGGGTGCCCTTGAACCTGTCGATGGGGCTGTTGGCGAGTTTCATGATCCCGCTGATCTGGCCGCTGTGATCCCGAACGTGTTCGGCCTTGTTCGGTGGGCCGCATGTGATGCGGCCGGGCGAAGCTCGGGTCAAGATATCCTGGATGACGGCCACCGCCCGGTGCAGCGTTTCGGCTGTCCGGGGCTTGGCATCTCGTTCATCAAGGATCGGTAAGTGGCGGGCCCGCCGAAGCGTGGGTTTGCTGCCGAGACAGGGGGTTTATCCCTGTACCTTGTCGATCTTACGGTATCCGGCTGGTCCCCTCGGGATGATAACCCGTGTTGTACGGAGACCAGAACCACTTCGTGCACGGGGCGGGTTCTAGCCGGGCGTGGTGTGAAACCGGTTAAGCATGCGCGCGCCAGTTCGCCGGATACGCAACGCCTTACAGCGCGTGGCGGGCGCGGAAGCGGGCGATGTCGGCCTCGCCACAGGCGCGCCCGGTGAAGGTTTCGATATAGGCCGGCATCCGTGTCGCGCGGGTTTCCAGCGTCTCTTCGATGCGCATCGAGATATAGCCGACCTGCGTGTAATAAAGCGTCATGGCGCGGGTTTCCGCCTGGGCCGGGGCATAGTCGAACCGCGCGAACATGGCGGTGATGGCGCGGATGCGGCTGCGGTCGGCGGTGTCGATCACCGGTTTCAGGGCCGGGTCGGCCAGCGCCCAGTTGCGGATCGCGAAGTCCAGCCTTGCATCGAACAGGGCCGGGTCAATCCAGCAATCGAACAGGTTGAACACCGCCTCGGTGATGGTCGCGGCGAAGCCTTCGGTACGGGCGATCAGGTTGCCGGTGTTTTTGCGTTCCCAGCGGTCGATCAGTGCCGCCAGCAGCGCCTCGCGGCTGTCGAAATGGTGGTAAAAGCTGGTCCGCGACAAACCGAGGCTGCCCGCCAGTGTCTTGACCCGGACCGCCTCGATACCGCCGGTGACCAGCGCGTCATAGGCCGCGTCCAGCCATAATTCCGCCGATCCGCGCCAGCCTGTCTGCTTTGCTTCGACCACCTGATCCATGGGCATACAGATAGCAGGGCTGGACCGGCGGCGCAATGAAATCGACATAGGTGTCGGATAGAACCGACAGTGATGTCGGTTTTGCCGCGCGACAGCGAGGCGGATCGGCTAGACTTTCCGTCGAATCACCGGGTTTCACCCGGTCCGGCAGGCTTGGGAGGGCTTGATCATGGCAATGGACAATGTCGCACCAAGGCGCGGACGGGCCCGCAGCGAACGCCAGGCGGCGCGGGGCGGTGGCACCGGGCAGAACCTGCACCTGGTGGTGCCCTACATCACCCGCGGCATCCCGAGTTATGATCTGCTGGGCGAGGAAAACCTGATCCGGATCGAGGCGACCGCTGACCGGATCCTGGCCGAGATCGGCATCGAGTTCCGCGACGATCCCGAAACCGTGGACCTGTTCCGCCGTGCCGGTGGCAAGGTCAGCCAGACATCGGAAAACATCTGGCGCATCAGGTTCGAGCCGGGCCTGATTCGCAGCATTCTGAAAACCGCGCCCGAGCGGTTCACCCAGCATGCCCGCAACCCCGCCAACAGCGTCGAGATCGGCACCGATGCGACGGTTTTCGCGCCGTCCTATGGCTCGCCCTTCGTGATGGATCTGGACAAGGGCCGGCGCTATGGCACGATCGAGGATTTCCGCAATTTCGTGAAGCTGGCGCAATCCTCGCCCTGGCTGCACCATTCCGGCGGCACCATCTGCGAGCCGACGGATATTCCCGTCAACAAGCGGCATCTGGACATGGTCTACAGCCATATCCGCTTTTCCGACCGCGCCTTCCTCGGCTCGATCACCGCGCCCGAGCGGGCAGCGGATTCCATCGAGATGTGCCGCCTGCTGTTCGGCGCGGATTTCGTGGATACAAATTGCGTGATCATGGGCAATTTCAATACCACCTCGCCCTTGGTGCTGGATGGTGTCACAACCGAAGGCATCCGCATCTATGCCGCCGCCAATCAGGGTTCGATCCACCTGCCGTTCCTGCTGGGCGGGGCGGTGTCGCCGGTGACGCTGCCGGGCGCGATCGCGCAGAACCTGGCGGAAACCCTGACCAGTGCGGCGCTGACGCAACTGGTGCGCCCCGGTGCGCCGGTGATCATGGCGTCGTTCCTGACGTCGATGTCGATGCGCTCAGGCTCGCCGGGGTTCGGCACGCCGGAACCGGCCCTTGGATCGCTGGTGATGGGGCAACTGGCGCGCCGCGCCAGGCTGCCGCTCAGATGCGCCGGCAATTTCGCCACCTCCAAGCTGCCGGATGGTCAGGCGATGCAGCAAAGCATGATGTCGATGCTGTCGGCGGTGCAGTGCGGTGCGAACTACATCCTGCATTCGGCAGGATTTCTGGATGGCCTTCTGTCGATGTCCTACGAGAAATTCATGATGGATGCGGATATGTGCGGCGCGTTGCATGCCTATCTGAAGGGCTTCGAGGTCAACGAGGATACGCTGGGCTTCGAGGCGCTGGCCGAAGGCGGGCCGGGCGGGCATATGTTCGGCGCGCAGCACACCTTGCGCCATTACCAGACCGCCTATTGGGACAGCGGCTTGAACGACGATCAGCCCTGGGAAACCTGGGACGAACAAGGCGGCGAAGATCAGATGATCCGCGCCAACCGGCAATGGAAGAAGGTTCTGCGCGAATACCAGCCCCCCGCCCTGGACGCGGCAACCGACGAGGCGATCTGCGATTTCATCGCGCGGCGCAAGGCGTCGATGGTTGATGCGTGGTATTGAGCGCCGCCCGGCATGCGCGACCATTTGAACGAATTCCCTGATCAGGAGCAGACCGATGACCAAAGACCCGCTGTTGCAGCCCTTCCAGTTGAAGCACCTGACCTTGCGAAACCGGATCATGACCACCAGCCATGAACCGGCTTACCCTGAGAACGGCATGCCGAAGGATCGCTACCGCGCCTATCATGTCGAACGCGCCCGCGCCGGTGTGGCGATGACGATGACGGCGGGGTCGGCGGCGGTCTCCAAGGACAGCCCGCCGGTATTCAACAACATCCTGGCCTACCGCGACGAGGTGGTGCCGTGGATGAAGAAGATTGCCGATGAATGCCACGAGCACGGCTGCGCGGTGATGATCCAGTTGACGCATCTGGGCCGGCGCACCGGCTGGAACAAGGGCGACTGGCTGCCTTCGGTCGCGCCGTCGCATTTCCGCGAACCGGCGCATCGGGCATTTCCCAAGAAACTGGAAGACTGGGACATCGCCCGCATCCTGAAGGATTACGCCGATGCCGCCGAGCGGATGCAGGCAGCCGGCCTTGATGGCGTGGAAATCCAGATTTACGGCCATCTGGCGGATCAATTCCTGTCGCCCCTGACCAACACGATGGATGCGCCCTGGGGTGGCTCGCTGGAAAACCGTCTGAGATTCTCGATGGAGGTGCTGCAGGGCATCCGCGCGCGGGTGGGGTCGGATTTCATCGTCGGTGTGCGCTATACCGCCGACGAGGTGGAAAAGGGCGGCATCACCGAGGAGGAAGGGATTGCGATTGCGAAGGCCTTCGAGGCGTCGGGTAATGTCGATTTCCTGAACATCATTCGCGGGCGCATCCATACCGACCCGGCGATGACCGATGTGATCCCGGTGCAGGGCATGAAATCGGCACCGCACCTGGATTTCGCCGGGCGGATCAAGGCGGCGGTCAGCCTGCCGGTATTTCATGCCGCGCGTATCCCTGATGTTGCCACAGCGCGGCACGCGATTGCCAGCGGCCAGTTGGACATGGTGGGCATGACGCGGGCGCATATGGCCGACCCGCATATCGTGCGCAAGATCATCGAGGGCCGCGAAGAGGATATTCGCCCCTGCGTCGGAGCCACCTATTGTCTGGACCGGATTTATCAGGCCGGTGATGCCCTGTGCATGCACAACGCCGCGACGGGCCGCGAACTGACCATGCCGCATGACATTCCCCCCGCGCCCGACAAGAAGAAGGTGGTCGTGATCGGGGCTGGCCCTGCGGGGCTGGAAGCCGCCCGCGTGGCGGCGGAACGCGGCCATGCCGTGACGGTGTTCGAGGCGGCGGCCCTGCCCGGCGGACAGGTCCGCCTGACCGCCGAAACCCCGCGCCGACGCGAGATGATCGGCATCATCGACTGGCGCATGGCGCAATGTGCGGCGCGCGACGTGGTGTTCCGTTTCAACACCTGGGCCGAGGCCGGGGATGTGCTGGCTGAGAATGCCGATGTGGTGATCGTGGCGACGGGTGGTCTGGCGCAGACGGAAATCCTGGAAGACGGCAACGATCTGGTGGTGTCGGGCTGGGACATCCTGTCGGGCGATGTGAAGCCGGGGCAGAACGTACTGGTGTTCGACGATGCCGGCGATCACACCGCGCTGCAGGCGGCGGATGTGGTGGCGGCTACAGGTGCGAAGGTGGAGATCATGACGCCGGATCGCAGCTTCGCGCCCGAGGTGATGGCGATGAATCTGGTGCCCTATATGCGCACGCTGCAGGAAAAGGCGGCGACCTTCACCGTCACCTGGCGACTGATGGCGGTGGAACGCGCGGGCAACCGGCTGAAGGCGGTGCTGGGCACGGATTATTCCGACTTCCGGCGCGAGGCGGAATATGACCAGATCGTCGTCAATCACGGCACGCTGCCGCTGGATGAATTGTATTTCGCGCTGCGCCCGCATTCCATCAATGACGGCGAGGTCGATCAGGATGCGCTGATCGAAGGCCGCCCGCAGACGATCCGGCGCAATGCCGGTGGCTTCCAGTTGTTCCGCATCGGCGATGCCGTCTCGGCCCGCAATACCCATGCGGCGATCTATGATGCCTTGCGGCTGATGAAGGATATCTGAGGATGCGGATCGGGGTGATCGGCACCGGCGTGATTGCCTCGGCCGTGGTGGCAGGGATTGCCGGTGACGGGCATGAGATCGTGGTGTCGGAACGCAGCCGGGCACGCTCGGGCGATCTGGCGGCGCGGTTTGGCAATGTGCGCGTGGCGGGCAATCAGGCGGTGGTGGATGGATGCGATCTGGTGCTGGTGGCGCTGATGGCGGATGCAGCGCCCGGGGTGCTGGCGGAGTTGAGTTTCCGCGACGGCCAGCGCGTGGCATCGCTGATGGCCGGGGTGCCTTTGGCCAATGTGGCGGCGATGGTTGCGCCCGCGAAGGCCGAGGCGATCCTGATCCCCTTTCCGGCCATCGCGGCGGGTGGCTCGCCGGTACTGGTCTGCCCGCCTTCGGACCTGCTGGCCGGGATTTTCGGGCGCAACAACCATGTGATCGGCGTGCCCAGCGAGGCGGATTTGACCCCCTACATGGCCGCTCAGGCGCTGCTGTCGCCGGTGGCGAAACTGCTGGACGAGGCAGCGGCGTGGATGGCCGAACGCACCGGCGACAGGGAAGGGGCGGAGCGATTCCTGCGCATCCTGATCGGCGGCGGCCTAGCTGCGGCCCCCTATGAGCGCGCGGGCGTGCTGGCGGCGATGCTGGGCGATCTGAACACCGAAGGCGGTTTCAACGCCGAATTGCGCCAGCATTTCGAGGCCGGCGGCGCATTCGATCTGCTGCGTGCCGGGCTGGACAAGCTGGAATCCCGGCAAGCTGGGGAGGCATGATGTTCAACCACATTTTCCAGCCGGTGCAACTGCGCCACAGGACGCTGAAAAACCGGGTGGTGTTCGGTGCCCATACCACCAACATGGCGAAGGATGGCCTGCCCTGGGAACAGCATATCGCCTATTACCGCGAACGTGCGCTGGGCGGGGCGGCGATGATCGTGGTGGAGCCGATGCCGGTCCATGCCGCGGCGGTGCTGACGCAGGGCAATTTCCGCCATTCCAGCGACGAAGTGATCCCGCATTTCCGCAGGCTGGTCGAGGCCTCCAAGGTCGAGGGCGCGGTGATGATCCAGCAGCTTTACCATGTTGGGGCGCATGGCGACAGCGATCTGTCCTGGCATCCGCACTGGTCGCCCTCGGGCGGGCCAAGCTATCACGACAGCGACGGCAGCCACGCCATGAGCGAGGCCGAGATCGAGGCCACGATTGACGGCTTCGTGCAGGCGGCGCGGCGCTGTCAGGCGGCGGGGTTTGACGGGGTCGAGGTCTGGGCGGCCTATCACGGTATGCTGGATCAGTTCTGGACGCCGTTTTCCAACCAGCGCGATGATCGCTGGGGCGGATCACTCGACAACCGCACCCGCATGTCGCGCGAGGTACTGCACCGTATTCGCAAGATGTGCGGCGAGGATTTCATCGTCGGGCTGGCGATCAGCGATCAGCCGGACATCCCGGCGCATCTGAGCCGCGAGGCGCTGGCCGAGATCATCGCGCTGCATGACCGCGAAGGGGCGATGGATTACGTGACTGTCGGGTCGGGCAGTTATTTCGATTTCTACAAGCTGCTGCCGACGTTCCTGTACCCCGAAAAGCTGACCGCCGATCTGGCGGCAGAGCTGAAATCGGTAGTCGGGCAGGCGCTGATCACCTCGGAAAGCCATGTGAGGACGCCCGAGAATGCCGATCAGGTGATCGGCTCGGGCGCGGCGGACCTCGTGTCGATCGTGCGCGGGCAGATCGCCGATCCGCATCTGGTGGCCAAGGCGCAGGCCGGGCGGGCGGAAGATATTCGCGGTTGTCTGTCATGCAACCAGATGTGCTGGGGGCGGCGCTATCGCGATTACTGGATTTCCTGCCTGATCAACCCAAGCGCCGGGCGCGAATGGGAATGGGGCGGGGATCGGTTTACGCCGGCGGAAGTGGCGAAATCGGTGCTGGTGGTCGGTGGCGGCCCGGCGGGGCTGGAGGCCGCGCGGGTGGCCGCCGAGCGCGGGCACAAGGTGACGCTGGCGGAGGCCGGGCCTGATCTGGGCGGGCAGTTCCGGCTGGCGGGCCTGCAGCCAAGGCGCGGCCAGATCACCGATCTGATCGGCTGGTACGGGCGGCAACTGGATCGCCTCGGCGTGACGGTGCGGTACAATACCTATCTGGATGCTGAAGAGGTGGCGGCGTTCGATGCGGATGCGGTGGTGGTGGCCACCGGCTCGCAACCTGCCGGCACGGGGTTCCAGAAGGCCTTGCCGCAGGTTGCGGAATTGGCGGGGTTTGCGGCGGGCGGCGTGGTGTCGCCCGAGGAGGTGCTGCGCCGCGAGGTCCGGTGCGGTGGCCGGGTGATCGTGTTCGACGAGGGCGGCAACTGGAAGGGCGGCGGCACCGCCTGGTGGCTGGCCGAGGCGGGGCATAAGGTGGTGCTGGTGACACCGGCCCCGATGGTCGGGTTCGAGCTGCAGCGAAGCGCCGCCGATCACCCGCTTCGCAAGGCGCTGGCGGCGCTGGGGGTCGAGGTGATGACCGAAGCGGCGATTGCCGGCTGGCAGCCGGGTGCAGCGGAGGTGGTGAACCTGCTGACCGGGGCGGTTGCGTCGGTGGCGGCGGATACGCTGGTGATGGCATGCGTGAACCGGGCCGAAGCCGGGGTCTGGCAAGGGCTGGAAGGGCATGGCATCGCGACGCATTTGATCGGTGACGCAGCGGCCCCGAGGACCGCGGCGATGGCGATTCACGAGGGGCGCCGGATTGGCCTTGAATTATAGACCTATACCGGGATGTGTTTGGAATTGTTAACAAATCGTAAACACCTTAGGTAGATTTTTAGCCATATTCATGCAACCTGAGCGAATATTTCGCTTGTGCGGCCGGATGGGCTGTGCGATCAATTGCGTGCAAGCAGCAGATGGTCCGCCGACCGGAGCAACACCACCCACCCCACCCCTCGCTCCCTTGCTTCCGGTCGGCGGCCACATCCCAAACCCGGGGTCTGGCCGGGCGTTCCGGTGCATCCGCGCAATCGGGTGTCCTGTGCGACGAGAGGCAACCTCAAGACGCTGCATATGGCGGCCTGGGGACCGGTCAATCCTCACCGCGACTGCGTCGGGTGTTTGCACGCGGTATTCCTTGAAACTCTGGCCATCCGTAACGCCGCACCGAGCGCCATTGCCTACATACCCTCTTGCGCATCGGGTGCGGTTCTTGCGATAAACCGGCCAGCAATTGCGGCCCGGCGGCGTGCCGGACCGCGCCAGACTTCGGAGAGATACCATGCCCGCCCGTATCTATCAGCCCGCCCGCAACGCCATGCAATCGGGACAGGCCAAGACCCGCGACTGGATACTGGAATTTGCCCCTGCCGAGGCGCGGCGGATTGATCCGCTGATGGGCTGGACCTCGTCCGGCGACATGTCGAGCCAGGTGCGCCTGACCTTCGACAGCCGCGAGGCGGCAGAGAAATACGCGCGCGAGCATGGGCTGGACTATACGGTGACCAGGCCGCACAGCCGCCGTCCGGTCATTCGCAAGGGCGGTTACGGCGATAATTTCGCCACCAACCGGCGCACCGTCTGGACCCATTGAGGGTAACCGCATAAGGTTGCCGCTGGCCCGAAGTTTCACTGTTTTCCCTGATTTCGACCGACATGCGCGCCAAGGCTTGCATGAATCGCTGACCCGTTCGACACTACCCCTATCCCGAATCCAGCCCGCCAAAGCAGGTAACCGGTATTTTCCGCCGGGACAGGAGGACCAGATGAAGCCGTTTTTAGTGCGCCTGTTTGTTGCGGTTACGATTGTTGCTGCGGCTGTGCATCCGGCACTTTCCGATGAGGCGGCGTGCCGCGATACTGACAATGCAGATGCGGCCGCGGCCTGTTCGGCGCTGTTGAACGATGCGCCCGGACGGGCGGCGGAGTGGTATGCCCTGCGCGGTGCCGCGTTGTTGCGGGCAGGCGATGCCGGTGCGGCGCGGGCCGATCTGGACCGGGCGATCGGGCTTGATCCGGTGTCGGGCCGGGCCTACGGCATTCGGGCGCGGGCGCTGCTGGCGATGGGCGACATGTCCGGGGCCGAGGCCGATGCCGGGTTCGCGGTAGCGCTGGCCCCTGAGGATTACCAAGTCTACCTGGCCCATGCGGCGGTGATGCAGGCCATCGGCGCGACCGAGGCCGCCGCCCGCAGTTTCGAGCAGGCGGCATCATTGGCCCCTGACGCGGCGGCAAGAGCCGAGGTTGCGCGGGCGCAATTGGGCGATGCGGCGGCGGACCCGGCAGAGCCTGATCAGGTAGAGACCGTGCAACCGGACCCAGACCCGGCGCCGGATCGGGCTTCTGATCCGGCACCGGCCAGCGGGCAGGAAGTCGCGTTCTGGCAATCGGTCAAGGACAGCACCCATCCCGAGGAACTGCAATCCTATCTCGATGCCTATCCCGATGGCACATTTGCGGCTTTGGCGCGCATTCGTCTGAACCGGCTGCGCACCACGGGCGGTACCTTCGGCGATGTCGCTTCGGGTGATCCTGAAACCTCGGATCTGGTGCGTGCCTGCGACCAGATCACGCAGGAGGCGGACGATGCGGATGCGCCGGAACACATTGCCTGGGACCTCGCGGGCAAACTGGCTGCGGCACCGGCGATTTCGCGCTGTCAGGCGGCGGTGGATGCCTATCCGCGCCATGCGCGCAGCATCTACAATCTTGGCCGCGCCCAGCATCGCGCCGGTAATATCGACGAGGCCACCGCGTCCTACAAGGCGGCGGCGGATGGCGGGCATGTCCGCGCCCTGCGCGATCTGGGGTTTTTCCATTCCACCGGCGGGCAGGGACCGACCGATCCCGAAATGGCGGTGCGCTACTTCGTGCGTGCCGCGATTGCGGGCGATCTGATCTCGCAACTGGAGGCGGCGAAACGCTACCGCGATGCCGAGGGCGTGGACGAGGATGTCGATCAGTCGAACCGCTGGTATCGCGCCGCCGCCGAGGCGGGCGATGTGCTGGCGCAGCTTGAAATGGGGCTGATCCACATGAACGGGCGGGGCGTTGCGACCAATGATGCCGAGGCGGTTCACTGGTTCAGCCGCGCTGCCGAGGCCGGCAATGCGCGGGCGGCGGTCAACCTCGGATGGTTATACGAGACCGGACGGGGCGTGGCAGCCAACGATGTCGAGGCGGCGCGTTGGTATCGCTTTGCCGCCGAACGCGGCGATGCCACGGCAGCGGGCAATCTGGGCTGGTTCTACGAAAAAGGGCTGGGCGTCGCACAGGATTACGTGCAGGCGGCATCCTGGTATCGCCGGGCCGCCGATCTGGGGCTGGCGCGCGGGCAGAACAATCTGGGCTGGCTGTATCTGAAGGGCCTGGGCGTTGCCCAGGACGATACCGCGGCGGTGCTGTGGATGCAGAAGGCGGCGGATCAGGGCTATGCCTCGGCGCAGTTGAATCTGGGCTGGATGTATGAGCGCGGTCGCGGCCTTGTGCAAAGCGATGAACAGGCGGTGGCCTGGTATCGCCGCGCCGCCGATCAGGGCAATGCGCAGGCAGAATCCAACCTGGGCTGGATGTACGAGAACGGCCGCGGCGTGGTGCAGAGCGATGCCGAAGCCGTGTTCTGGTACAGCAAGGCCGCGGCGAGGGGCCTGGCCTCGGGGCAGACCAATATGGGCTGGATGGCCGAGAAAGGCCGGGGCATGGCGCAGAGCTATTCCGTGGCGGCGGACTGGTATCGCAAGGCGGCGGATCAGGGCCATGCGCGTGCCCAGACCAATCTGGGCTGGCTTTATGAAAAAGGCTATGGCGTGGCGCAGGACGATTTCGAGGCGGTGCGCTGGTATCGCGCCGCAGCCGAACAGGGCCTTGCCCGGGCGCAGAATAACCTTGGCTGGATGTACGAGGTCGGGCGCGGGGTTGCCAAGGACAAGGCAGAAGCGGTGATCTGGTATCGCTCGGCTGCCGATCAGGGCGATGAGCAGGCGCAATCCAACCTGGCCTATATGTACGATCACGGCCAGGGCGTGGCCGAGGATGATGCCAGGGCGCTGGCGCTGTACCTGAAGGCCGCCGATCAGGGCCATGCCCGTGGGCAGGCCGAGGCCGGGCGGATGTATCTGCTGGGCGACGGGGCAAGCAAGGACGTGGCGCGGGCGCTGCAACTGATCCAGCAATCGGCGCGGCAGGATCACGGACCGGCCTTCACCTATCTGGGCTATCTCTATGAAAACGAGGCGGCCTATTACAGCGCCGAACGCGCGGCGGATGCCTATTTCCGGTCTCTGTCGCTGGGCGAGGATTTCGCCGCCGACCGGCGCGGCAGCGCCTGGGATCGTGGCGTGGCGCAGGAAATGCAGCGGCTGCTGAAACGCGAGGGCTATTACAATGGCAGCATTGATGGCGTGATCGGGCGCGGTACGATTTCGGCGATGCGGGCGCTGTGCCGCTGCTGATTTGATCGGTGATGAGGTGAAAACGGGAGGCGGATGATGCGCAGCCGGATTGCAGCAGGGGCCATGCGGATGCTGGCAATGGTCCTGCTGGCGCTGGTGTTTCTGCCCAACGCGCCCCGCGCCGACGAGGCGGCCTACGAGATTTTCCGCCCGATTGCGCCGCGCCCCGCCACCGATTGGGCCGCTGCCCTGCAGGCCGCCGGCGTGCTGGACGAGGGCAAGGGGCTGGACAGCCTCAGCGCGGACAAGCGGGCGGCCTTGGCGGCGCTTGATGCAGCATCAGCAGCCCCGTCAATGGCGACGGCGGTGGGGCTGCTGGGGCATTTCAACACCTTCGCCAAGGATGAGAACAACGATTTCCGGCTGGCGCTGATAGGCGCCGCGAAGCCCCTGTTCCTGATGGCCGATGCGGCGCGCTATGAATTGGTGCTGGCCACCAACAAGCGTATTCAGGGCCAGGAAAAGCGGCGCGGCAAGGAACGCGGCATTGCGGTATCGCTGCGGGTGGGATCGACCGGCAAGCGGTTTGCCCAGTGGCAGCAATGGGTCGCTGCCGGGCGGCCGACGGACAAGACATGGGATTTCATTGATCCCAACAGCGGTGCGAAGACTTCGTTTCTGGGCATGCCTGCGGATGCCGCCTTCCTCGATGCCAAGCTGTTTCGCAGCGATGACGATGTCACCAACTGGGCCACCAAGGCGATGCGTCTGGCCGATCCTTCCGCCAATGAAAGCCTGAACGGCGCTCGAGCCGCGCGCGTGTTCACTGCCATCACCGCCGAGATACTGGCGCAATACCCCGACGCGTTCCGGGACGCGGCTTTGGTCGGGCGGATGGCGGTTTCACCGGATGAAATGAAGGTGGAATTCCTGTCGCCGACACAGGCGGTCAGGATCATGGCTTCCAAGCTGGAACGCACTTCGCGCGGCTGGGGCACGCCGATTGAACTGTCGGAAAAGGTGCATTTCCTGGGCGAATGGATCCTGTCGGACCTGGAGAAATACAACGGGCTCTATTCCGAGGAACAGCTTCACGCCTGGGGCATGAAGGCGGGGTACGTGACCGAGGACGTGGCCAATCCGCTGGCCGCCGGATCGTCGAAAAGCTACGCCGAATCAGCGACATCCGGTGCGTTGCAACCGATTACCGGCGCAGATGTCTTCCCGCAGGGCGTGAAGGATCCGTTCGGCTGGATGGCGACGAATTACCGGCAGATTTTCGTCACCCACAAGGGCGATCTGGAGTCGGTAGCCAAATATACCGAGCGGATGATCGACTGGTGGACCAACGTCAATCTGAGCGAGGCCGAGTTGCGCGCAATCGGTGGCGAGGTGCCTGGATATGCCGATATCGCGGGTGATTTCGATGCGCTGAAAGCCTTGGCCAAGGCGATCCGCAATGCCGACAGCGATGCCGCAAAAGTGGCGGCAATCGAACGCGCCGGTGGCGGCGATGCGGCTTTGGCCAGGCTGAAGGGTTTGAACGAGATGATGATGTTTGCCGGCCAGCGCAAGCATCTGCAACAGGCCGGCGAGGCGTTGACGAAAATCCTGCAGGCCGATGTGGCGGGCCGCCCCGCCGAGGACCGTTCGCTGAAGCCGTTGACACTGGAAGATATTCTGGACCGCGCCGCAGAGGCGCGAAATTCCGGTGCGGGCGCGGACGAGCCGCATCGGGCCTTTGAAACGGTGATCGACGCCTTTGCCAGCGGCTATGCCAACCTGCCCGAGGACCTGGCGAAGGTCATGGCCGCCGATATCGCCGGGTTTGTCGAGGCCGATCTGGCACGCGCCGAGGGGGCCGGGCTGATCAGCGCGGAAATACGCATGGCCGTTCTGCCGGCGCTGATCGAGGGCGCGACACGGGCGCGGGCCGTCGGCACCTCGATGCAGGCGGATGCGATGGGGCTGGCGAGTTTTGCCAAGCTGGCGAAATCCGATCTGGGCCGCGCGATCAGCGGCCATCTGGCGGCGCTGAACCAGCCCGATCTGAACGGTTATCTGTTGTCGCTGCAAAGGGGCGGCATCAGGCGACAGATGGCGCTGTTGCTGCCGGGCGGGGTGGACGGCAGGGGCTGGCCGGGGATCGAGATGGTCGATATCATCTCACGCCCCGCCGATGTCGGGCGCGATCTGAAGCGGATCATGTGGCTGGGCCAGACCTTGGGCTGGTCGGAACAGAACATGGCACGCCGGATGGCGGCCTATTTCAACGGGCCGGACTACCTTCAGCCACTGGCGCCGGGCGAAGAGGGCACGGCCAGCCGCAGTTTTGCCGATACCGCGATGGAGGCGTATCTGGCCTTCGTGCGGATGTTCGATCGTGCCCGGGGCGCGGTGTATGTGGTGCCCTATATCGATGCGGATGGCGTGGAGCGGCAGGTGCAGATCGCCGGTTCGCAATTTGCCGACGCGGAAATCAACATGGGCTTCATCGTGTTCCAGCAGACCATGCGCGGGGCGGAAACCGCGACGCGCCTGTGGGGGATCAAGGGCGATATCGAAAGCCTGTGGAAATTCTCGACCACGCTGCACAGCCTGGCGGTGGGGCCTGCCGACATGGATCACGCGGCTCGCGCCAAGGCGCTGGCGACGCTGGCGGCCGAGGCCTATGGCGGGTTTACCGGGCTGGCCGAGAAGTTTGCCTCGGATGAATGGCAAAAGACGCTGGAGCGCCATATCGGCAAGGACAGCCTGATCCTGGGTAAGGCGGGCGGCACCATCACCGCGATGCTGCAAACCGCCGATGATGTGATGCAGACGCCCGAGGCGCAACAGGCGGTGTTCGGGGCGATGGTCAAGGATTTGCTGATCCTGTGGAATCCGCATGTCGCGACATTGATGGCGGTGCATTCGATGTACTCCGCCGGGCAGGCCTATATCGTCAACAAGGGGGCGAAGCAGGATTTTGTCGATCTTCTGGCCAAGAACGGCGAATGGGACTTCCCCGCCGATGGCTCGCCGCCGGTGCTGAAAAGCATTCAGGTCTATGGCCAGCGCTACAGCGACGATGCCAGGGCGCGGGCCGAGCAATGCACGCGACGCGCGCTTGGTTCTGTCGCGCCCAAGGGTGCCACATTCGCACCTTTGGGGATCGAACCGGTGGTGAAAATCCCGCCGCCCGCCTATAGCGACGGCACGCCCTTGTGCAAGCGCGATGCCAGCGGCACCTGCACGCTTGATCCGGCGCGGATGGTGCAGCCAAGGGCGGATATCCTGACGCTGTTTCAGGCCTCGCCGCAGGCCGGTTCCGATGTCGTGCTGCGGGCGGTTTCGGATTCCATCACCAATATCGTGGGGTGGGAATATTTCGACGTCGCGCGGCGGTTCCTGATGTGGGATGACGGCACCAAATGGACCGCCGCGCGGCTGGCCAGCCAGGGCATCTATCCGGCTACGCCCGAGGACGCGACCGCGATTGTGCAAACCGGCGTGCGGCTGGACGAGCCCGGCGCGGATGCTGCGCGCGATGCGGATTCGTCCTGGGTGCATTCCGTGCCGTTCGTGAAACTGGTTCGGGGCAGCCGCATGTTGCTGGGCCATTCCAGCGCGGAATACTGGGTGCGCCGGCAATACCTGATCGAATGCGTGATGCTGGACCCGCTGATCCGCGAGGCCGGGCGGATTGCGCAAAAGGACAGTTTCACATCCGTCACCGCGCCCGAAATCCGCGACAGGCTGGCCGAGTTGGACGCCCGTATCCGCGCGCTCGACGCCAAGGTCTGGCCGCTGATCGCGCCATCTGCCGATCCCTATCCGGTGGACGAAGGCGCGCCTGAACCGGCGGCGGAGGCGAAGCTGGCGATCTATGCGCATTATCTTGAGGCCACCGCCAATCCGCGCCGCGATCTGAAGGCGGTTGAGGATTGGTTCAAGGGCGGGTCGTCGCTGACGAAGGTGCCATATGAGGTGCTGGCGCGGCATTATGCGACGGAAAGCTTCCTTGGCGCGGGCTTTGTTTTCAATGCGCCCGGCGATCTTCCGGGCATGGCCGAGGCAGGCCCCGATGCGCAACGCGCCGAGATCGCGGCCAAGCTGACCCTGCGCGCGACGGCGATGCTGTCGCGGATTGCCGATGCCGTTGCCAAATACGAAGACGGATTTGGCGGCGCGATAGGCCGGATTGCCGGCATGCGCAAATATGTCGGGGCGGGCGATGGCTATGATCCCCTGCCGGCGCATCTGGCGCTGTTGCCGGTGGACAGTTTCAAGCCGCCTGCCGGTGGCTATGGCCCGGTTGCGGAGCATCTGTTTGCCGGTGGCGACTGGGTGGATCCGGGACTTGGCGATTCCGCGCCCGAAGATGCCTTGCTGAGTGCGATCAACCCGCTGGAGACCGGGCTGGCGGGGGACGGCTCGCTCGGGGTTGCCCTGAAGGACTGGGAGGACGGCTACCGCGAGGCGCAGGCGGCGGCGCGCGATGATCTGGCGGCGGTGCTGGACGGGTTCCGCACCTCGCTGGCGCAGGACCTGGGCTATTGGGATCTGCAGGCGGATATCGAGGACAAGAACCCGTTTGCCGGGGTATTCGCGATTGATGCGGAATCCTTGGCCAAGGCGCATCCCCTGTGGAAGCGCCTGTTGCGCCAGCATTTCCAGGTGGCCAAGATCGACCATGCGGCGGCGCATTCCGCCCGGATCACCGAGGCTGAGGCGGCGACCATCGCGGCGGCATTCCGCGTCGATGGCGGCACCGTGGCACCGGATTGGGCGGGGGGCGATTTCGGCGCGGTGCTGGCCTTGCAGGGCGGCTTCCGGCTGGCGGGCGAGCGGTTGATCCGCCGTTCGGCCAATCTGTTCGATGTGGATTTGAAACTGGACGATCCGCGCCCGCCGGTGGTGGGCGATGCCGCCAGGGCCCTGCTGGCTGCCAAGCCGTTTGCCGGGCCGGACGACCCGGTAATCACCGCCGAGGAGGTTCGTGACTGGTCGGATCGCAATTACTGGGAACTGGTGCGCAATCCCGATTTCAGCGCCGAAATCCCGTCGCCATTGCCGCCGGATGCGGCCTCGGGCGGGGCGATTTCCGATGCGGCGGCGGCGCTGGTGCTGGCGGGATGCGTGGCCGACCGGCCCGACCGGGATTGGGAAGCGGCGGTCTGGTTCCAGCCGGAGCCGACCGGGGCCGGAAACACGATGGCCTGGCCACTGACGGTGCCGGGGGAGTTTGTTCTGCGGGTGACCATGACGGCAAAGGGCGGCGTGCCGCTGGCGCGCAAGGATATCCCGCTGGCGGTGGCCCCGGCGGAACTGCGCGGGATGCTGGAACTGGACGGCGGGCCGATTGATCCCGGCCGGGGCGAAATCCTGCGCGGCTTTGTCGATGGCCGCCCCAGCGAACGCCCGGAATTTGCACTGACCGGCGACGGGCCGTTCCGCACGCAACTCTGCGGTGCCCTGTCGGCGGCACTGGCCGATCTGTCCGGTGTTGTGCCAGCGCCGGTGCCGCCCGATCAGGCCGCCGACAGGATCACGGTGAAAGCGGCCTATCTGCCGGTTGCCAATGCCCCGGCATCGGCGATCGTATTGTCGGAGGACGCAAAGGTGGAAATGGTTTCGCGCGGGGTGTTCGTGCTGAAGGAGCCTTTGAAGCTGACCCTGCCGCGCATCCATGACGTGCCGGTAGTGGTTGAGGTGCGCGATGTGACCGGTGCGGAATTGCCCGGGGCGGACAGCCATATCCTGTACCGCGATGCGCGTCTGCCGGGTCCGGGGCCGGTGCAACTGACGCTGAAGGAGGGTGATCCGCTGAGAGCGGAGGCCACGCTCGATCTGCCGGGCGGACGGGCCGAGGGCCGCTCGGAACTGCATGAATTTACCCGCGAGGCGGATATG
Source organism: Paracoccaceae bacterium (assembly GCA_019911965.1). Taxonomy (GTDB): domain Bacteria; phylum Pseudomonadota; class Alphaproteobacteria; order Rhodobacterales; family Rhodobacteraceae; genus UBA5972. The sequence continues at coordinate 119,153 of JAIOJF010000038.1, forward strand.
GCGGGGATAGGCCTGCCGGTGGAACTGCCGGTTTATGCCACCGGGCGGCTGGCGATCAGCGGCACATTCCAGTTGTCCGAGGCCGATCTGGCGGAAACCGGCGGCGTTGGCGGTGGATTCCTGAGCGCGAACATCCTTGCGGGGTCAACACAGGCGGTCAGTGGCGAGACTTTCAGCCTGCGCAATCCCGGCCCGGTCCTGCTGGCCAACGGGCTGGCGCTGGATGGTTTGCTGCATGGCAGCGATGCGATGCAGTCGCTGCTGGTGCCGGCCTATGCGGGGCTGGCGGCATTGCCGAGGGGCGGCGATTTGTCGATCACCGTGCCGCTTCGCCGCTTCACCACGCCCGAGGTGGAGCTGGTGGCCGAAATTGCCGACTGGGCGGGCCGTCCGGTTGATCCGGCGGGGCTGAAGGTAACGCTGGACGGCGATAATCTTGGCCACCGCGACGGCGCGTTCCGGGGCGGGTTGCGGTTCTCCGGCATGGCCGAGCGCAAGGCGCTCGCCGCCGAGATGGCGCTGGCGGATGGCACCAAGATCAGCCGGCTGGCGGAGTTGACCATTGATGTGATCGGCGATGCCCGCGCGCCCGTGCCACCGCCCCCGGTGGAATTGCGATTGCCGGTCTACCTGCCGGGATCGCTGCGGGTGACGGGGCGGATCGAAGGGGGCACGGGCAGCATTGATGTCGAGGTTGCACCGGACGGTGGCGCGGGCGATCCCTGGACAGTGCTGCCGGGCGAGCAGTTCGTGTTCGATCTGTCGTTTCCGGTGCGCCCGGGGCAGAAGATCGTGGTGCGGGTGCGGGCAACCGGCGGCGATGGCGCGCCGATGATCGCCAGTGCCAGCGGGCGCGCGCCGGTGGTGGCAACCGGGGTGCCGACGATCCTCAATCTCGGGCGGATCGACCTGAAGGCGAAGGATGGCCCGCTTGAGGTGCCGAACCTGATCGGGATGGAGGCCGAGGCGGCGGTGCGCGATTTCGGCAAGTTGTTCTCGATCAATGTCGTGCGCCCGAAATCCGCAGATGATCCCGCTGAAGCGGGCCGGATATTCGTGCAGGTGCCGCCGGCGCATACCGATGCGAAGCCGTCGCGGATGGCGAAAGGCGGGGTGCTGACACTTGGTGCCTATCGCAAGGATGCGCGGGTGGTGGTGCCGGATGTGACCGGCTGGGAGGGCGGCGCGGCGCAGGCCGAATTGCTGAAACTGGGGATTGTCGGGGTTCTGTCCGAAGGCCGCGCGGCTGAGGATGGCGAGGTTGCGGGCCATGTCGCGCGGCATGTGCCGCCTGCGGGGGCGCTGATTGATCCGGGCGCACAAAAGGTAACGCTGTTCGTGCTGCGCGAGGCGGAGGAGGAGGTGCCGGTGGTGACCGACCCGGCTCCGGTGATCCCCGATCCGCCCGAGGCGACGGCAATCCTGGGCAGCTATGGCGGTACGATCAGGGCAACGCGGATCATTGCGGTGTCGCGCGTGCCGGACATGCCGCTGAACGTCGATTGCAGCGCATTCGGGCCTTGCGCCGACCGTCTGGTCGAAACCGTCGACAGGCTGGCGCGACAGGCTCTGGCCGATCTGGAAAACGAGGCCGAAGATGACAGCGGCAGTATTCTGCCCGATATTGCCGGTGCGATGGACGGTGCGATGGACGCGATCGGCATCGCCATCATGCTGGGTATCGGCATTTACGGTGTGGCCGTGATGGACCTTGCGTTTGACGGGGTCGAGGCGGGGCTGATCCTGCGCGAAGCCCCGGATGGCAGGCTGTCGCTGGATCTGCCGGGGGTGGATGCCGATGCGAAAGCGGTACTGGCCGAAATGAATGTGCAGCGGTCGGATGATGGCGGGGCAAAGTTCAGCCTGTTGAACTACCGGGCGCCGGGTCAGGCCGCCGAAGCGCCGCCGGTGAGCATCGAAGGCGCAATGGAGCCGGATGGCGATGTGGTCCGGTTCAGCCTGCGGGTCTGGACCGATGCCCCTGAGGGACGGTTCGATATCAACTTCGCCGGGGACTTCGTCGCGGTGGATCAGCCGCCCGAACTGGATCTTGAAGGCGAGTTCGCCGGCCTGAAGGCGATGATGGAGGCACCGCCCGCGCGGGTGGCCAGCCGTTTGAAGCCGTTGCAGGCGCTGATGGAAGAACTGAGTGCGGCGGAGGATTGAGGCGTGGCAGTTTCCGGCTACAGGGGCCGCAATCCGGTAATGACATGCTCCGGGTGATGCGCTAAACCCTCGGCGGTCGCCCGGGTGCGCCCCGGTATCGCCGCAACGCCAAGGAGGCCCCTTAGCTCAACTGGATAGAGCAGCTGACTTCTAATCAGCAGGTTGGGGGTTCGAGTCCTCCAGGGGTCGCCACAAGACGTGCAATCCGGATATTGCTTGCCGTCATCGTCCGTTCAGACCGGCTTCAGCATTTGCAGCCATATGGGCAATGCGAGTTGACCGACGAGCGCGGCTTCTTCGAATGGGTTCCCGGCGTGATGACGTAGGCTTCGTGGTCAAGCTTGCGTGTACCAAGGGAAATCGCGCATAATTCTGTGGACTCGGTTCGCGGCGCGATCCAATATTGGCCCCAATCGTGTCACCGCTGTCAGCCTCGGAAACGGGCGGGACTTGCTTCGATCAGTTTCGTGATTTGCAGCGGGATGACCACGCCAGCCAAGGGAGTATTCCGTCATGAAAATCGTTATTTCCGCTGCCGTTCTTGCACTTGTCGCTGCCCCGGCACTGGCCGGGACCTGGGAAACGCGCTGCAAGACACAATCGGTCCCCTACCAGGAAACCGTCCGGGGCGGGAATACCGGGGATATCCTGGGCGGTGCCATCATCGGCGGGGTGATCGGCAAGGCGGCGACCGGCAAGGATGGCGGTGCCGCGGTGGGGGCCATTATCGGTGGCGCTGTTGCGAACGAGAACAGCACCCGGACCGTTACGCGCTACAAGGACGTCGAAACCTGCAAGCAGGTCTATGTCCCCTCGCAAATCTATGACGGCGAAGCGCTGCGGCAATCGATCCTGCGCCTCAACAGCGGTGGCACCGAGAGCAAGGAACGCATCATGGACGTGCAATACACCATCGGCGTCGGCCATGATGGTGTCTGGGGTCCGCGTTCGGTCATGGCGGCGAATGCCTATCTGGACAATGCGCCGGTGGCCCCGGCGGTGGATGAAGGCAAGACCCCGCTGTATTCGCTGATGGTGAACGACGTGATCGTGGTCAGTTCGACGGATGTGAATTCCATCGACGAGATCAAGGAGGCGCTTTACCGGGCCGGTGTGGATTCGATCATTCTGGTGAATGTGCAATAGGATATCGCTTTTGGCGAACATCCCGACAGGCGGATCGTCGGACGCGCCGGACGGGACGCACGGCAAGTGAACCTGGTCAGGTCCCACTGGCAACTGGTCCTGATCCCGGTTCTGGTTTTCGCGCTCTGGAACACGCCGGTCGTCTTTCCGGTCAAGGTTCTTGTCGTGTTTCTGCACGAACTGTCACACGGCCTTGCCGCCGTACTGACCGGCGGTTCCATCGTGGCGATTTCGCTGTCGGTGCAGCAGGGCGGCGAGGCGACCACCCTTGGGGGAAACGGCTTCATCATCCTGTCGGCAGGGTATCTCGGTTCCTTGCTGTTCGGCGTGGCGATGCTGCTGGTCGCGGTCCGCACCCATGCGGATCGCGCCTTGCTGGCAATGTTCGGGCTGGTCCTGCTGGTGGTCGCGGCCTTGTATATCCGCGATCTGTTCGCGTTTGCCTTCTGCGCCATCGCCGGTATCTCGATGCTTGGCGTGGCGCGGTATCTGAGCCGCGATATTAACGATTTCATCCTGAGGACCATCGGGCTGACCAGCATCATCTATGTCCCGTACGACATTTTCAGCGACACGATTGCCCGGTCGGAACTGCACTCGGATGCCTATATGCTTGCCGAACAATATGGCGGGACGACGATGTTCTGGGGCGGGCTCTGGCTGGGGTTGAGCGTGGTGATGATCGTGATCAGCCTGCGCTACACGTTTGCCGGGCCTGTGCGCCCCGGCAGGTAGCGCGCCTTGTGCGGCGTCAATCCAGCATGGACGCCGCCGCCACGATCTTGCCGCGCAGCCATTGGCTTTTGGGATCGTTATGGACGCGTGCGCTCCAGAACATCTGTTCGGATAGCAGCGTGTCGAAGGGCGCATCCACGGTCACGCATTCATCCGCGAACATCGGGGCGAAGCGGGCGGGGGCGGTCAGGATCAGGTCAGAACCGGCGATCAGGTTCTGCGCCGAGCCAACGCTCGGGATTTCCAGTGTCGGGCTGATCGAAACGCCCATCTGGTCCAGCGTGTCCAGGAACAAGGCCCGCCAATTGCCGTCATAGCGCACGAAGATATGCGCCGCGCGGCAATAGGCGTCCAGCGTCAGACCGGCGGCATGGGGCTGGTCGCGGGCGATGAAACAGGTGTAGCGGTCGGAAAACAGATGCCTCGTATAGGTTGACCCGCTTTGCGCCGGCACCGGCGATACAAGGACATCGCAGATCCCCTGTTCGATCTGCTCGTGACCGATGGTGCCGGAGGAGATCACTGCAACCCGCAAATGCGGGGCGTCGCGGCGGATCAGGTTTAACAGGCGCGGCAGCAGCACGTATCGCTCGTAGGAATTGCAGGAAATGACCACGCGTTCGGTGGATTTCGCCGGATCGAACGTGGCCGGGCGGGACATTTCCGCGAATTGGCGCACAAGGTCTTGCGCCTTAATGACCAGCGCATCGCAGCGTTCGGTCGGGATCACGCCGCGCCCGTGTTTCACGAATAACGGATCGTCAAATGTCTTTCTCAGCCGCTCGACCGCGTAGCTGACGGTTGACTGGTTCAGCAGGAGTTCTGCCGCCGCCTTGGTCAATGAACCTGCCTGATGCACCGACACCAGGATGTTCAGGGCGTGGAAATCGGTTTTCAATACATCGAAATCATCCATACGAACAATTGATAACATCGTGTTGATCGATAGAAAAGCCCACCCTACTGTAATGCCCGGAGTATTTGCATCAATCGCTTGGCTGACAGAGGTAGAGAAATGACCACGCTGAAGGAAGACTACGTCGCATCCATCGCCGATATGGACGAGGACAAGGCCCTTGAGATCACGCAGCAGCTTATCGACGCGGGCGAAGCGCCGATGGAAATCCTCGGGCTTTGCCGATCCGCGATGGAGATCGTCGGCCAGCGGTTCGAGCAGGAGGAATATTTCCTGCCGGAACTGATGATGGCAGGCGACATCCTTGAGCAGATCGGCGCCCTGGTGCGCCCGCTGATGGATGCAAATTCCGAAGGGTCCGGCCAGACGGTTCACGGCACGGTGCTGATCGGCACGGTGCATGGCGATCTGCATGATATCGGCAAGAATATCGTGACCTTCATGCTGGAGCTGAACGGCTTCAAGGTCATCGACCTCGGAATTGATGTATCGACCAAGGCCTTCCTCGATGCGATTGCCGCGAACAAGCCGGATATCGTCGGGCTGAGCGGCTTTCTGACGCTGGCCTTCGATGCCATGAAGGAAACCCTGGACGCTTTCGACGATGCCGGTATCCGCAACAACTTCAAGGTGATGATCGGCGGCGGTCAGGTGGATGACCAGATCCTGAAATTCACTGGTGCCGATGCTTTCGGCATCAACGCGATGGAGGCGGTCAACCTCTGCCGCAAATGGACAGGGGTTGCAGCATGAGCCGGGCCGGTATCGCCGATCCTGAAGCCCTGGCGCAGGAGCGTATCAAGCGGATCAACGACACGCAGGCATTGATCGAAACCGACCGGGTGCCGTTCATCTATTCCACCCGGTTCTGGGCGGCAAAAATGGCCGGGGTGACGTTTGAACAGCAAATGTACGATCTGGAGCTTGCGGCCCGGATTACCGAACAGGCGCTCGACCTTTTGCAGCCCGACGGCTACAGCCCCTTTTCCTTGCAGACCTGGGGCCCGACACTGGAAGCACTGGATTTCCGCCCGATGAAATGGCCGGGGCATGGCTGCGATCCGAATGTTTCGTTCCAGTATCTCGATAAGGAGTACATGTCGGCCAAGGAATATGACGAATTCCTCGACGATCCGACCCGCTTCAACCTGACAAAATACCTGCCACGGATTGCCGGGGCGTTCGAGGGGATCGAGCATATGCCGGACTTCGCCTCGGCGTCCGAGTTCCGGTTCCTCGCGGCGATGCGCGGCTTCGCCAATCCGGAATTCCGCAAAAGCATGCAGGCCCTGATGGAGGCCGGGGAAAAAGCCGAAGCGGCGATCATGCTGTCCGGTCGGTTCACGGCCCGTATGCGCGCCAAGGGCATGCCGGCCATCGCCGGCGGCTTCTGCAAATCGCCGTTCGACCATATCGCCGACTTCCTGCGCGGCTCGAAAGGCGCGATGCTGGACATGTTCCGCAACCGTGACAAGCTGCTGGAAAGCATCGACAAGTCGCAGATCCTGTTGACGCGGGGTGTTGTTGCCGAAGCCAAGGCGAGCGCCGAGCGTACCGGCAACCCGGTCGCCAATGTCTTCATCCCGCTGCATTGGGGGCTTGATGGCTTCATGTCGCCCGACCAGTTCAAGACGTTCTACTGGCCCGGCCTGCGCAAGACATTGATCGAACTGATCGAGGCCGGTGTCACGCCTACCGTGCTGTGGGAGGGCAATTGCACCTCGCGGCTGGAACTGATCGGCGACATCCCCAAAGGCAAGGCGGTGTACGCGTTTGAACAGACCGATCTGGCCCGCGCCAAGGCTGTGCTGGGGGGTGTGGTCTGCCTCAGGGGCAATGTGCCGGCGTCGCTTCTGGTGACGGCGGGCGCGGCGGAGGTGGAGGAATATTGCAAGAACCTGATCCAGACGGTCGGCAAGGGTGGCGGGTTCATCCTGGACGGCTCTGCCAGCATACCGGATGAATCACCGGTCGAGAACGTGGTGGCAATGGTCGAATCCGTAAGGCGCTACGGCAATTGATCTGACATGTCCGCCATGATCCGAACCGACTGGCCCGGGCTTCTGGAGGATGCCGCACTTGACCGCCTGGCCGAACGTGCCTGCGGCCAGCAGCGCGGGCGGGCGGCCTTTGCCAGCCGGGTGCGCATGGCGGCGATGCGGGTGCGCGAAAACGGCTGGCTGCAACCGGCTGTCGCCTCGCGCCGCATCGAGATTGCGAAACTCACAAAGTTCGGCGTGCATCTGGCAGGCTGGGACGAGCCGATGGCGGTGAAGCGGGCGGATCGGCTGTTTGCCGGGGGCCGGGCGCTGGTGGTCAGCGTGAAAACCCTCGGCCCGGCACTGGAGGATGAACTGACCCGCCTGAGCCGGGATCACAGGATGGCCGAAATGATAGCGCTGGAACAGGTGGCGGTGAACTGCCTTTTCGCTCTGTCCGAGCGCGAACATGAAACCCTGATCGCCGCCTGTCAGGCGCGCGGCGAGGATGTTGGCAGCCCGCTATGCCCCGGCGACGGGGGTTTTTCCTTTGCCGCCCAGTCGCGGATCTACCACATGGCCGGGGCGGATCGGATCGGCGTCAGCCTGTCGCAATCGGGCATGCTGAAGCCGCTGAAATCCCTGTCGAGCGTTGTCGCCATCGGCCAGGCCGTGCCGACATGGGCGCGAACCGAGACCTGCGGGAACTGCAAGGCCGCCAGCAAATGCCGGTTTCGCAAACATGCCGGGCCGCCGCATATGCAGGCCGGGGCGGTCTGAGCATGGCGGCCCCCGGCGTCATCCTGAAGGAACTGGCCAGAACCATCCATTGCCGCGACGGCGAAACGGTTTTGCAGGCGGCACAGCGCAACGGCATCAACCTGACCACGGCCTGTGGCGGCGCCGGAACCTGCAAGACCTGCCTTGTCCGCATCACCGATGGCGCTGCCAGCGATGATGCGGGCAATCACGGCCTGACAGGGGCGCAACTGGCCAGTGGCTGGCGCAAGGCCTGCCGGTTCCACCCCGCGGGCGATTGCACGCTGCACATGACCCCGCGCATTCTGGCGGAAGGTGCGCAGAAACGCGTGCTGGTCCCGGATTTTCCGCCCCTGCCAGTCGATCCCGAGATCACCGAAGCAGCGCGCGCCCGCGCCCCCGATGTGGCCCGCCCGCTGGGCATCGCGGTTGATCTTGGCACCACCTCGCTTGCGATCTTCCTAGTGGACCTTGAAACCGGCGAGACCCTCGGCCTGATCGAGGCCCCCAATGCCCAGAACCGCTTTGGCGCCGATGTGGTGTCGCGGCTGGCCCATGCCATCAGGGGCGATACGGAGCGCGAGGAGCTTCGCAAGACCATCGTCAATTGCCTGAACCGCAATATCCGCGAATTGTGCCGGTTCACCGGCTGCCGCAAGGAATGGGTGGTTGAAATCGTCATTGCCGGCAATACCGCGATGCATCATCTGTTCGCGGGATACCCGATCCGCGATCTGGCGCTGGCCCCCTTCACGCCGCATGTCAGCGCGGCGCTGGTTCTCGAAGCCCGCGACCTCGGGCTGGATCTGCATGCCGATGCGCGCGCCTATCTTCCCGCGATCATCGCCGGCTATGTCGGCAGCGATCACGCCGCCGCCCTGCTGGGAGCCGGTCTTGGCGCGGGCACGATAACCGCGCCAGTCCTGCTGGTCGATATCGGCACCAACACGGAAATCTCGCTATTGCACGGCGGCACCCTTGCATCGCTGTCATGCCCATCCGGCCCGGCGCTTGAAGGCGGGGAAATCGATTGCGGCATGCGTGCCGTCGATGGCGCGATCGATTCCTTGCGCATCACCGGCAACAGCGTGGACTTCAGCACCATCGGCGGCGCTGCCCCGGCGGGGATTTGCGGCTCGGCCGTCATCGACATCGTTGCCGCGCTTTATCACAGCGGCAATGCCGACAAGCGCGGACGACTGATCGAGGGGCATCCGCTGATCCGCACGGTGAACAACCGGCGGGAACTCGTCCTGCATCAACCGGACGATATGGATGACGAGGACATCACCTTTTCCCAGGCCGATATCCGGGCGGTCCAACTGGCCAAGGGCGCGATCCGGGCGGGTATCGACATGCTGCTGGCCCGGCACGGGCTGACGGAAAGCGATATCGCCGAAATCCTGGTCGCGGGCGCGTTCGGGCGGCATATCAGGCTGGAAAACGCGGTCAGGATCGGGCTCTTGCCCGATATTGACCTGTCGCGCATGTCGCAGATCGGCAATGCGGCGGGCGATGGCGGGCGGATGATGCTGACCTCGGCCAAGGCCAGGGCGGTTTCGGAACGGATGGTCGGCACTGCCGATTATATCGAATTGTCCGGCAGCAAGGATTTCAACCGGTATTTCATCAGCCGGATCAACTTTGACTGACCCCGGACAAGCAGGGCATGAGAGGAGACTGACATGGGTTTTGACAACCTGACGATCATCGGCGAACGCATCAATCCGGGGTTTCGCAGCGTGGCGGCGTTGTTTGACAATGACGATATCGCGGGCATCCAGGCGCTGGCGGTCCGGCAGGCCGAAGCGGGGGCGGCCTATCTGAACGTGAATTGCGGGCGGCGGTCGCTGACCGACCCGGATTTTTTGCGCCGCGTGATCGAGGCCATTCAGGACGTGGTTGACGTGCCTTTGTCCTTCGATTTTCCCAATGCCGGCGTGCAGGAGCTTTGCCTGAACGTTTACGATTTCGACAAGGCGGGAGGGCGGAAACCCATCGTCAACTCGATCGCCCAGACCCGGCTGGACATGTTCGCGCTGACCAGGATTTGCCCGTTCAAGGTGATCCTGATGGCGTCGGAACGGGTGGAGGAAGGGGTGGGCCGGTCCAACAGGACCGCCGGCGAAATCCACGAGACCGCCCGCCAGTTGATCGAAGCGGCACATCAAAGCACCGGCAGCTTCGAGATGGACGATTTCATCATCGACGTGTCGATCAGCACGATGGCGGCGGATCGTGACGGGCTGACCCGGATGGCGCTGGACGGGATCGGGCTGATCGGCTCGGACCCGGCGTTAAAAGGTGTCCATATCATGGGGGGTCTGTCCAATATCGGCCAGCAGATGCCCGCCAGGGCCGCCGATGGCTCGCCTTTGGGCCAGAAGCTGGAAAACGCCTTTCTGACCGATGCGGTGCCGCTTGGCTTCGATTTCTTGCTGGGCACGCCGTGGAAGGATTACGCGCCGCTTGGCGATGACGATTACGTCCTGAAAACCTTCCGCGAGGTGATCGCGCTCAGCGGCATGGACGCGCTTCGCGCCACCCGCCGCCTGTACCGGGCTGGCTGAGCCATGACCGACAGTTATGTCCGGGCCTTGAGTTATTTCGACGGCGAAACCCACCGATGCGACGGGCCGTACATCTTCGCCATCCGCGACGGCGTCATTGCCGGGATTGCCCGCGAAGCCACGCTTGACGGGTTGCCCGGCGCGCTGGACCTGGACGCCGCCTTTCTGTCGCCGGGGCTGGTCGAGGCGCATGCGCATCTGTTCCTGAGGGGCGAGGAACTGGATGGCGACAAGCGCGCCGCATTCTTGGCATCGGACCGGGAGGCCTGGCTTGCCGCCGGCCAAGCCAATCTTGGCCGCGCCATGGATCATGGCATCACGCTGATCCGTGACGCCGGTGACAATGCCGGGATCAACACCGAAATCCGCGACGCGGTGAATGACGATCCGTCGGTCCCGATCCGCATCCGCTCGGCAGGATTGGGGTTGCGCAAACCTGGGCGCTACTCGTCGCTGTTCGCCAGCGAGGTTGCGGGGCCAGACGACATTCGCGCCCGGATCGCCGATCTGGCGGGCCGCTCGGACGATCTGAAAGTGTTCGAGACCGGCATCATCGACTTTGAGGCCGGGACGGTGAAAGGGCATCCGCAGTTCGACTTCGATGAATTCACCCTGATCGCCGTCGAAGCCCGGCGCCACGGAATGCCGGTATTCGTCCATTGCAGCGGTGCCGAGGGGCTGGACATCATCACCCGTTGCGAAATCGACTCGGTCGAACACGGGTTCTTCATGCGCGACCACCACCTGCAGGCAATGGCCGAGCGCCGGATCGCCTGGGTGCCTACCTTTTCGCCGGTGCATTTTCAGTGGGAAAACCCCGGCAATGCCGGCTGGTCGCCGCAGACCCTGGACAATCTGCGCATGATCCTTGACGCGCATCTGGATTATGTCGGGCGGGCCGTGAGGCTGGGCGTGCCGCTGGTTGCAGGCTCGGATGCCGGATCGCAAGGAGTCGTGCATGGCCGTGCGCTGATCGACGAGTTGCTGTTCTTCGATCAGGCCGGTATGGCGATGGACGACATCCTGGCATCGGCAACATCGCGCCCGCGGCAACGCTGGAAGGTGGCAGGTGGCCGCCTTGCAATCGGCCAGCCACTGGACATCGCGATTTTCGCGGGATCACCATATGATAACCTGGGCAACCTGCGAAAAATCGTCGGCTCCGCAATGGGCGGCCTTGTCCGATGTGTCGGCACGCCGTGATGCAAGCCGAGGCTTGCCCGTGACGGATATTGCATTCGTTGAAAACAATGTCAGGATTGGCTGCGATAATGCGAATAGGATCTGAGGTTTGGTTCAGTGCCTGCCTCTGGTGCGGCTATCTGTCACCACTTCCGCGCAGAGAACCAACATGGATCAGGCGGGTTACGAAATGACGATGGCAGAAGGCGATTTTGATGTTGCGGTGATCGGCGGCGGTATGGCCGGGGCTTCGGTTGCGGCGGAACTGGCAGGGCAGGCACGGGTTGTCCTTCTGGAGATGGAGGCGCAGCCGGGATATCACACCACCGGGCGCTCGGCGGCGATGTTCGCGCCGAGTTACGGGCCGGGCCCGATCCGGGCATTGACCCGCGCGTCCGAAGCTTTCTTTCATGCGCCACCGGACGGGTTTTGCGCCAACCGTCTGATCACACCGCGCGGCATCCTGATGATTGCGCGGGCCGATCAGCTTGCAGCGCTGGATGTGCTGATTGCGGAAGTATCGGCGAAATCGCCGGTTTCGCGGCTGGATCAGGCGGGTGTGATGGCGCTGAACCCGTTGCTGCGCGACGGCTATGCGGTGGCGGGCATGTTCGATGCCAACGGGCAGGACATCGACGTGGCGGCGCTGCATCAGGGATATCTGCGGCGGTTGCGCGGCACCGGCGGCGGGGTGAGGACGAAGGCCGAGGTGACGGGCCTCAGCCGGCAGGGGGATTTCTGGCGGATTGCGACGGCGGATAGCGACATTCGCGCGCGAATCGTGGTCAATGCCGCCGGTGCCTGGGCGGATCAGATCGGGCAGCTTGCCGGGGCCGAAAAGATCGGCCTGGTGCCCAAGCGGCGCACCGCGTTGATCGTGGCGGCACCGGACGGGCAGGGGATCGACACGCTGCCGATCACCGTGGATATCGACGAGACGTTCTATCTGAAACCGGATGCCGGGCGGTTGCTGTTGTCGCCCGCCGACGAAACACCGTCGCCGCCCTGCGACGCGCAGCCCGAGGAAATGGACATCGCCATCTGCGTTGACCGGGTCGAGACGGCGTTCCGGATGTCGGTCCGGCGGATCGAGAACAAATGGGCCGGACTGCGCAGTTTCGTTGCCGACAAATCCCCGGTGGCGGGCTATTCCGGGAAGGTTGACGGGTTTTACTGGCTGGCCGGGCAGGGGGGCTACGGCATCCAGACCGCACCGGCCCTGTCGCGGTTTGCCGCGGCGCAAATCCTGGGCGCGGCGGTCCCGCAGGATATCCTGGATCAGGGGCTGGACCCGGTGGCCTTGTCGCCGGTGCGGCTGGGCCAGGCGGGGCAAACGGCTTAACCGCGTGACACCACCTGTTTGGCGTCGATGTCACCAAGGCTCTGGAACAGGGCATTGGTGTTGGCGACGCCGAATTTCTTCAGCAGTTTCGCGCGATAGACCTCGACCGTGCGATAGGACAATTCCAGCCTCAGCGCGATTTCCTTGCTGGTCAGCCCGTCGGACAGAAGCGAGATGATCTCGCGTTCGCGCCGTGTGAGGTTGCGGTAGGGGCGGACTTCGGACAGATCGGCAAAGCTCCAGACCGCGCGCATCAGGGGCTGGTCAGGGGTGAAGGAATGGCCGCGCACCCGGCACCAGAACAGGCTGCCGTCCTTGCGCGCCATGATGCGTTCGTCCCAGTATTGATTGGTCTCGCGCAATTGCTTGACGCCGCGGTCACGGATATTGACGAATTCCTCGTTGGAGGGATAGAGGATTGAAAACATTTGGTTTTGCAGATCGGAACGGGAATATCCGAACATCCGCGCAAAGGCCAGATTGCAATCGCGGATCACCCGGTTGCCGGTTACCACCAGCCCGACCGGGGCATAGAGATAGGCCAGTTCCGAGAAATCCCCGGCCTCGTATGCAGCGTCCAGAATCTTGTCGTTCATGTCCGGTCTGGCCTACGTGTTTGTACGATATTGTCCGTTTTCGGAAAATGTGGCCTTGTTGATCTACCGACAAAGTAGTCGACCGCACGGCCCGGCGCAACGCCGTGGCTATGCGTCCATTTAGGGAGAAAAAGCAATGAAATCGGTATTCCGACTGATCGGATCGGCTGTCTTCAGCCTGGCGATGGCCGGCGGCGCGATGGCCGAAGACCCAATCAAGATCGCACTGGTCCACGGCATGTCCGGGTCCTCGTTCGAGGTGTTTTCCAAGCAGACCCATACCGGCTTCGAGATGGGGCTGGAATATGCGACCAACGGCACGATGATGGTGCGCGGGCGCAAGATCGAGATCATCAAGAAAGACACCCAGTTCAAGCCGGACGTGGCGCGTGCCGTGCTGGCTGAGGCTTACGGTGACGATGACGTTCTGCTGGCGGTTGGCGGCACCTCGTCGGGTGTGACCAAGGGCATGCTGCCGATTGCCGAGGAATATGGCCGCATCCTGCTGGTCGAACCGGCGGTGGCGGATTCGCTGACCGGCCCGGAATCCAACCGCTTCGTGTTCAAGACCTCGCGCAACTCGTCGATGGACATGCAGGCGCAGGCATTGGCGCTGCAACCGGATTCCAACCTCTATGTCGCCACGCTTGCGGAGGATTACGCCTTCGGGCAAGACGGCATCAAGGCGTTCAAGGATGCGCTGGAAGGCTCCGGCGCAACCGTGGTGGCGGAAGAATATGTGCCGCTGAAAACCACTGATTTCACCGCCGCGACCGAGCGTATGTTCAACGCCCTGAAAGATCAGCCGGGCCGCAAGGTGATCCTGATCTATGTTGCCGGTGGCGGCGATCCGATGGGCAAGATACAGGCGATGGATCCGGGCCGTTATGGCATCGAAATTTCCACCGGGGGTCATATCCTGCCGGTTCTGCCGACCTACAAGCGGGTGCCGGGCATGGAAGGCGCGGTGTACTACTTCTATCAGGCCTATGATAACGCCATCAACAACTGGCTGGTGGATGAGCATATGAAGCGTTTCGACTCGCCGCCCGATTTCTTTACGGCTGGTGGCATGGCTGCGGCGCTGGCGGTTGTGAAGGCGCTGGAAACCGCCGAGACGATCGACACCGAAGGCATGATCAAGGCGATGGAAGGCATGACCTGGGACACCCCGAAAGGCCCGATGACCTTCCGCCCCGAGGATCATCAGGCGCTGCAATCCATGGTGCATTTCAAGGTGCGCGTGGACGATGCGGTTGACTGGGCGATCCTGGACAAGATCCGCATCATCGAGCCGTCGGAAATGAACATTCCGCTTGGCCGGACCAACTGAGCGAAACCGCCCCGGCCCGTGCAAGGGCCGGGGCAATCGACCCCCCTCCCCGGACAGATCAACATGACCCAGCCTTCGCTTGTGACCGAAGACCTGACGATCAGGTTTGGCGGGCATGTCGCGGTCAACAAGGTTTCGACCGCGTTTCGCCCCGGCGAGTTGACGGTGATCGTCGGCCCGAACGGGGCTGGCAAGACCACCTATTTCAACCTGATTTCCGGCCAGTTGAGCGCCAGCGAGGGCCGGGTGATCAAGGACGGGATCGATCTGACGGGCATGTCGCCCTCGGCGCGGGCGCATCATGGCATTGGCCGGGCCTTTCAGTTGACCAACCTTTTTCCGAAGCTGAGCGTGCTGGAAAACATCCGACTGGCGGTGCAGGCGCAATCCGGCGATGGCTGGCGCATCTGGCGCGCTGCTGCGGGGTTCAGCGAACTGACCGCGCGGGCCGAGCGTTATCTGGAGGCGACGCGCCTGAATGCGGTGGCCCATCAGCCCGCCGCCGCCCTGCCGCATGGCGATCAGCGGAAGCTGGAAGTGGCGCTGCTGATGGCGATGGAGCCGGATATCTACATGTTCGATGAACCGACGGCAGGGATGAGCCTGGATCACGCGCCCGATGTGCTGGACCTGATCGCGGGCATCAAGACCGACCCGACCAAGACCGTGCTGCTGGTGGAACACAAGATGGATGTGGTCCGCGCGCTGGCCGACCGGATCATCGTATTGCATAACGGCGAATTGCTGGCCGATGGTGCGCCTGACGAGATCATGTCCAGCCAGATCGTGCGCGATGTCTATCTGGGCAAATCCGGGGTGTCGGCATGAGCCTGTTATCCCTTTCCGCGATGAAAACCAGCATCGGGCAATATGCGGTGCTGCACGATGTCACGCTGGAGGTGCCGGAAGGCGGTGTGTTCGTTCTGCTGGGCCGCAATGGTGCCGGCAAGACCACGACCTTGCGTTCGATCATGGGTCTGTGGCGGCCTTCGCCGGGGTCTGTCAGGTTTCGCGACAGGGACATCACCACAATGCACACCGCTGACATTGCGCGGCTTGGCTTTGCCTATGTGCCGGAAAACATGGGGGTATTCGGTGGCCTGACGGTTGAGGAAAACCTGATCCTGGCGACCTCGAAAGGCAAGTTCGATCCGGTGCGGCTGAAGCGGGTCTATGCCCTGTTCCCGGCGCTGGAAAAGTTCTGGACCAAGCAGGCCTGGGCCTTGTCAGGCGGCCAGAAACAGATGCTGGCGGTGGCGCGTTCGATCATCGAGCCGCGCGAATTGATCCTGATCGACGAGCCGACCAAGGGCCTTGCCCCGTCGATCATCGACGCGATGGCGGACGCGTTCCGCGAGATTGCCGCGACCACGACGATCCTGCTGGTGGAACAGAATTTCGAGTTTGCCAAAGCGCTGGGGCGCGACATGGCGGTGATTGACGACGGCCGCATCGCGCATCGTGGCAGCATGGCGGATTTCGTTGCCGACAAGCAATTGCAGGACCGGCTGTTGAGCCTGTCGGCATGAGGAGAGCGGGCATGAAGAACCTAGGAGCAATGTTCGAGCGGTTCGGCGGCGTCAATCTGCTGCCGGTGCTGGTGGCCATCGTCGCCTTCGTGCTGATCGGCGCGCCGTCAAGCTGGGTGACGCTGACAATTGCCGGGCTGGCGATGGGGATGATGATCTTCCTGATGGCCTCGGGGCTGTCGCTGATCTTCGGGCTGATGGATGTGCTGAATTTCGGCCATTCGGCCTTTGTCAGTTTTGGCGCATTCGTCGCCGCTTCGGTGCTGGCGTTCTTTGGCGCCTGGCTGGGCGGGGATAGTGTGTTCCTGTCGGGGCTGGCGCTGTTCCTGGCGATTGCGGCGGCGATTGTGGTGGGCCTGCTGGGGGGTTGGTTCTTCGAGCGGGTGATCGTGAAACCGGTCTACAAGGACCACCTGCGGCAGATCCTGATCACGATGGGGGCGCTGATCGTGGCCGAACAGATCATTCTGGCGATCTGGGGCGGCACGCCGACTTCGGTGCCGCGACCGGCGTTCCTGGAAGGGGCGTGGATCGTCGGCGATGTCTCGGTCGAGGTTTACCGGGTGTTTGCCTTCGCACTTGGGCTGGCGGTTTATGCTGCGCTGGCGCTGATCCTGAACCGCACCCGCATCGGCTTGCTGATCCGCGCCGGGGTGGAAAACCGCGAGATGGTCGAGGCGCTGGGCTTCCGGGTGGATCGCCTGTTCGTTGCGGTGTTCATGGTCGGCTCGGCCCTGGCGGCGATGGGCGGCGCGATGTGGGCGGGATATCAGACGCTGATTTCACCGGCTCTGGGCGCGGAAATGATGATCGTGGTGTTCATCGTGGTCATCATCGGTGGTCTTGGTTCCATTGAGGGCACATTGCTGGGGGCGCTGCTGGTTGGGCTGCTGGGCAATTACGTCGGCTTTCTGGCCCCCAAGATGGCGCTGGCATCGAACATGATCCTGATGATGGCGATCCTGATGTGGCGGCCAAGCGGCCTCAGACCGGCGATCAAGTGAGGCGGACATGACCCAGACCCCGACAATTGGCGCATTGTTCATCAAGGCGGTGGTGCTGCTGATCGCGGCCGGCCTTTTGTTCGCGCCGTTCCTGTTTCAGGACGTGCGCGCGTTGGAAGTGGCGGCGCGGATCTGCGTGTTCATCGTGCTGGTTGCCAGTTACGATCTGCTGATCGGCTATACCGGTATCGTCAGTTTCGCACATACCATGTTCTTCGGGTTCGGTGCCTATGGTGCGGCGATTGCGCTGAAGCAGATCGGCAATAGCTGGGGCGCGATTACACTTGGCACGCTGGCGGGCATGGCGTTGTCGCTGGTGCTGGCGGTGGCAATCGGGTTGTTGTCGCTGCGGGTGAAGGCGATCTTCTTTGCCATGATCACGCTGGCGGCGGCATCGGTGGCGCTGGTACTGGCGTCGCAGTTGAACACGATTACAGGCGGCGAGGACGGTATCACCTACCGGGTGCCGGACCTTTTCAAGCCATCAACCAAGCTGTTCACCGATGAGGCCGGCAAGGTCGTGCAGATCGGCGGCGTCAAGCTGAACGGCAAGCTGGCGGCCTATTACTTTGTTTTCGCCACCTCGCTGGCGCTGTTCATCGTGATGCTGCGGATGGTCGGATCACCCTTGGGCACCGTCCTGAAGGCAATCCGCGAGAACGAGGCGCGGGCCGAGGCGATCGGCTATCGCGTCGTCGCCTACCGCACGTTCGTTTTCTGCATTGCCGCGCTGGTCGCCTCGATCGCCGGGTCGATCTATGCGGTATGGCTGAAATATACCGGCCCGGATACGGCGCTGTCATTTGCCATCATGATCGACATTCTGCTGATGGTGGTGATCGGCGGCATGGGCACGATGTGGGGTGCGGTGATCGGGGCGGTACTGATGGTGATGGCGCAATATTACCTGCGTGACCTGATGTCGGTTGCGGCCGAGGCGACGGCGGGCATCCCGCTTCTGCCGCATCTGCTGGAGCCGGATCGCTGGCTGTTCTGGCTGGGCATCATCTTTATCCTGCTGGTCTATTTCTTTCCCAAGGGGATTGCCGGGACGATCATGGACAAGGGCCGGCGGACATGACCGCGCCCGGATTTGCGCTGGTGCCGGTGATGGATCACGAAATCCACGTCACCGAATGGGGCGATCCGGCCAATCCGGCGGTGATGCTGTGGCACGGGCTGGCGCGCACCGGGCGCGATTTCGATGAACTGGCGGCGGCGCTGGCGGACAGGTATTTCGTGATATGCCCCGATATGATCGGGCGCGGGCTGTCAAGCTGGTCGGAAGACCCCGAACGCGAGTATTCGCTGGAATACTTTTCCGGCATCGCGGCGGATATCATGGATCATTACGGGCTGGGGCCGGTCGGGTGGATCGGCACCTCGATGGGCGGGCTGATCGGAATGCGCATCGCCTCGGGCCCGATGGCGGACCGGCTGAAATGGCTGATCGTCAACGATATCGGCCCGGCCATTCCGCCCGATGCGATTGACCGTATCCTGACCTATGCCGGGGTCTCGGTGGCGTTTGACACGCTGAGCGAGGCGGAAAGCTGGTTCAGATCGGTCTATGCACCGTTCGGCCCTGCCTCGGATACGTTCTGGCGGCGGATGGTGCGGACCTCGGTGCGGCGCACCGGCGATGGCAGGTTTACCACGCATTACGACCCGAAGGTGGTGATGCAGTTTTCCGCTTCGGCAACGGAGCTGACAAGCTGGGACAGGTTTCGCCGTATCGCCACCCCGCTGCATGTGATCGCCGGGGCACAGTCGGATATCCTGACGGCGGGAATACTGGAGCGGATGCGCGCGGCGCAGCCGGGCATGAATGTCACCATGTTTGACGATTGCGGGCATGCGCCCAGCCTGTCGCGGCCGGAAGATATCAATCAGGTGCGCCGGATCATTGCCGATCTGATGGCGGGCTGAACGCCGTGCCCGATCAGGCCGTCATGTGCCGCGCCCTTGCCCCGCGTTCGATAGCGGCGGCGTGCAGGCGGTCGATGTTCAATTCGTAGCGGATTTCCTCAAGAAACCTGAGTTCGCTTTCCCGCAGCATGCCATCCGCCGCCGCGACATCGCAGCAGAGCGCATAGGCGGTCTCGAACAGGCGTTCGGGCAGGGCCTCGCGCACGAGGCCGAACAGGGCCTCGATGCCGTCTTCTTCCTCGAACAGATCGAACACGATCTGGGCCACGGTTTTCTGGCGGTCGGCATCGTAGCTGGCGAAGACCGGCAGGTGGTTGACGATGCGTTCGATGGTGACAAGTTCGGATGTCTTGATGGTTTCGTCCGATACGGAAACCGCCACCATGACGGCAACCAGCGCGTCCTGGCAGGTCATGGATGGGGTGATGTCGGGAGTGCTCAAAACCTGTACCTCTGTCTGGCTATTTTGGCGGAGATTATTGACCTCGACGCGGCGGGGCAATAGGAAGCTGGCGCTTGCCCCTGCCTGAGGGCCAATCCCTGAGCGAACGGAACCGATCATGTCCGAGATGCGTGACGCTGCGATGATGTCGAAAGCCTGGCCCTTCGAGGAGGCGCGCCGGATCCTGAAACGCTATGAAAAGGCCCCGCCGGCAAAGGGTTACGTGCTGTTCGAGACCGGCTATGGCCCGTCCGGCCTGCCGCATATCGGCACCTTCGGCGAGGTGCTGCGCACGACGATGATCCGGCATGCGTTTCAGGCGATCTCGGACATTCCGACGCGGCTGATCTGTTTTTCCGACGATATGGACGGGATGCGCAAGGTGCCCGGCAACGTGCCCAACCGCGAGATGCTGGCGGAGCATCTGCAATTGCCGCTGACCTCGGTGCCCGATCCGTTCGGCACGCATGACAGTTTCGGCGATCACAACAACGCCATGCTGCGGCGGTTCCTGGACACGTTCGGGTTTGAATACGAGTTCTATTCGGCGACCGAGTTCTACAAATCAGGGCAGTTCGACGAGGTGCTGTTGCGTGCCGCCGAACGCTACGATGCGCTGATGGAAGTGATGCTGAAAAGCCTGCGCGAGGAGCGCCGCCAGACCTATTCGATCTTCCTGCCGCTGCATCCCGAAACCGGGCGGGTACTGTATGTGCCCTTGAAGGCGGTGGATGCCAAAGTCGGCACCATCACCTTCGATGACGAGGATGGCCGGGAATGGACCTTGCCGGTGACCGGCGGGCAGGTGAAGCTGCAATGGAAGCCGGATTTCGGGGCCAGATGGGCCGCCCTGGGCGTCGATTTCGAGATGTATGGCAAGGATCATTCGACCAATACGCCGATCTATGACGCGATCTGCGAAATCCTCGGGCAGCAGGCGCCGGTGCATTTCACCTATGAATTGTTCCTTGATGACAAGGGGCAGAAGATTTCCAAATCCTCGGGCAACGGCATTTCGATCGACGAATGGCTGACCTATGCCTCCACCGAGAGCCTGTCCTATTTCATGTATCTGAAGCCCAAGACCGCCAAGCGGCTGCATTTCGATGTGATCCCGAAGGCGGTGGACGAGTATCACCAGCAATTGCGTGCCTATGCCGGGCAGGACTGGACCCAGCGTCTGGCCAATCCGGTGCATCACATCCACAACGGCGATGTGCCGCAATCGCACATGGTGGTGCCGTTCTCGATGCTGCTGAACCTGGCCTCGGTCGCTTCGGCGGAGGACAAGGCGGGGCTGTGGGGTTTCATCAAGCGCTATGCGCCCAATGCCAGCCCCGAGACGCATCCCGACCTGGACGCCGCCGCCGGTTTCGCGGTGCGCTATTTCAACGATTTCGTGGCCCCGACGCGCAATTTCCGTGCGCCGGACGAAAAGGAACGCGCGGCGATGGTCGATCTGGCCGCGCGGCTGCGGGCCTGGGATGGCGGGCTGGACGGCGAGGCGTTGCAGACGATGGTCTTCGCGGTTGGCACGGAGCATGGATTCGAGCCGCTGCGCGACTGGTTCAAGGCGCTCTACGAGGTGTTGCTGGGGGCCAGCCAGGGGCCGCGGTTCGGTGGTTTCATCGCGCTTTACGGCGTGGACGAAACGGTGGCACTGATCGAGGCGGCGCTGGCGGACACGCGGGCCTCATGACTTCGTGATTTGACTGAACGCGCGGCTTTGCCCGATCCTTCGCGTATAATCGGAAGGATCAGGAGTGATGAAGACACTGATATTCGCAGCTTTTCTAAGCATCGCGCCGGTGGCAGCGCCGGCGCAGACGCTGTCCAGCCCGGACATCGAAAGCGTGATTTCCCGACAGATCGATGCATTCCTGAGGGATGATTTCGAGGCGGCGTTCGCATTCGCCTCGCCGATGATCAAGGGGATTTTCCAGACGCCTGAACGTTTCGGGCGGATGGTGGTGGATGGCTATCCGATGGTCTGGCGACCTTCGGACATGCGGTTCCTGGAGTTGCGCCACGAGGACGGGCGGCTGTTCCAGAAGGTGATGCTGCGCGACGCCGAAGGGCGGCTGCATTACCTCGATTACGAGATGATCGAGGGCGGGGATGGCTGGCAGATCAACTCCGTACAATTGCTCAGGGCCCCTACTCTGGGGGTCTGATCCGGCAACTTTCTTAACGCCGCCTTAGGATTTTTCTGATACCACACCGCCGGACCGGGCCCGTCTGGCCGGTTTTTTCAGCATGAGATGTGATTTGAAACGCTTCCCCGCATTTTCGGGGGCTGGTCGCCGTTCGTGCACCGGTTTCGCGTATTGACCGGAAAGGAATTGGAATGAACAAGGCGATTACCGACGGTGTGGACCTGATGCCTCCGGGGTTTGGCGAGGGTTTGAATGTCTGGTCGAACCAGGACGGCACGCCGGGCTCCACCACCTATAACAGCGCAGGCAGCGCGGCCATCGTGCCCTCGGATTCCGATTTCGGCACCTGCCTGGAACTGCAGAAAACCGATGCGGTGCAAAAGCTGCGCTACACCGGCGAGACGCCTTTGCTGGCGGGATGTTACCTGAAGGTGACGGCGCGCCTGAAGGCGATGAGCGGCAATCTGCCCTCGGTGCGCGTTGCGGGCTGGGCCGGGGCGGCTGGCGGGGCGCATGTGGCCGGGCTGGTCGAGACCGGGCCGGAAGTCGCGCTGACGACATATGGCGATATCGTCGAGGTGACGGCGATCATCGGTGCCGGCAATCGCGGCGGGGTCGATATGGTCTGGGGCGCGGCACCGGTCTACGGGCATTTCGGGCTGGACCTGACCGGCGGCAATGGCGGCGTGGTGCGGATCGAGGATATCCGCATCGAAGACGCCACCAATGTCTTTCTGCGCAACATGATGGACTGGGTCGATGTGCGCGATTTCGGGGCCGTTGGCGACGGCATTACCGATGACCGCACAGCCTTCGAGGCGGCGGATGTGGCGGCGGCGGCCAGCGGGCGCAAGGTGCTGGTTTCCGAGGGCACCTATTTCATCGGCGACCATCTGACGATTGATGCGCGGGTGCGGTTCGAGGGCAAGGTGACGATGGCGGACGAAACCCGCCTGATCCTGATGCAGAATTACGAGTTGACCAGCTATGTCGATGCCTTTGGCGACGAGGAGCTGGCGATGAAGAAGGCGTTGCAGGCGCTGTTCAACTTCACCGATCACGAATCGCTGGATATGTGCGGGCGGCGCGTCAAGCTGAGCGCGCCGCTGGATGTCCATGCCGTGGTGGTGGACAAGGACAATTACGCCAACCGCCGGGTGATCCGAAACGGCCAGTTGGAATCCGATGGCGGGGCGGCCTGGGATACCGAGGTTGTGGTGGAGCAGGCGGCTTATAATCCGGCCTTTCCGACGCGTCTGTCGAACGTGACCGGGCTGGTTGGGATTCCGGTTGGTTCGCTGGTGGAAGGCATCGGTGTCGGGCGCGAGATCTACGTGACCTCCAAGAACGTCGCCGCCGGTACGATCGAGTTGAGCCTGCCGCTTTATGCCGCCCCGGCCTTGCAGAACTACACCTTCCGGCGGTTCAAGTACCTGCTGGATTTCAGCGGCTTCACCTTCCTGCAGCGCTTTGCCATCGACGATGTGGAATTCCTGTGCCAGGGCAATTGCAGCGGGCTGATGCTGCCGAGTGACGGGCTGACCTTCCAGGTGCGCGATTGCTACATCACCGCGCCGAAGGATCGCGGCATCACCTCGGCCGGGCGGGGCTGTTCGGGGCTGGAACTGGACCGCAATCATTTCCTGTCGAACGAGCAGGCGATGGATGCCGGTGATCGCACCACGATTGCCTTCAACGTCAACGCCAATGACGCCAAGATCCGCGACAATCTGGGCGTCAGGTTCAAGCATTTCGGGGTGATGCACGGGGCGGGGCATCTGATCCTGTCGAACCATTTCTATCAGGGCGACAATGCCCACAGCAATGATCGCACGGCGGGGCTGGTGCTGACGGCGTATAATTGCGGCTCGGTTCTGGCCAACAACTACGTCGACAATTGCTCGATCGACTGGACCAATGAACGTGACGAGACGCCGGACAACCTGACCGGTGCGACCTTTGGCGGGCTGACGGTGGAGGGCAATTTCTTCTTTGCCAACCATGCGCCAAACTGGTTTGCCTGGCTGCGGGTGAAGCCCTGCGGGGCCAATCACTACATCAACGGGCTGAACGTGTCGGGCAATATTTTCCGCCATTCCACCGGCACGGTGGCGCGCGTTGATGTGGCGGACGAATCCATTGCGCCGCTGAAGCGCGATTCGTTCCGTGACATCCTGTTTCAGGGCAACACCTTCTATGCGGTGGATCAGAAGACGATGAATCCGCTGGTGCATGAGATCGACCAGCCGGGCTTCGCGCAGGCCTGGTCGGCGGATGTCGGCGATGTTCTGCCCTTTGCCGGCAAGGCGCAGCGGGTGGTCTCGGTTGTGGCGCACAACCAGATCGACAATCCAGCCGGCACCAAGATCTTCGCGCTGCCCTATGCGGTAACGAAGCTGGGCACCAATGGCACCGAGATCAAGCTGCACTGGCCGGAGGCGGTCAGCGGCAAGGTCTATGCCACGGTCCGCACCGATCTGTTCTGATCGCGGTACAGGCGGGTCTTCAGGGGGCGGCATCCGGGAACGGGTGCCGCCCTTCTACTTGCAGGCGCACGGGCAGAGTGAAAACAGCGCAGCGTCCATTCGCCGGTTGACCGGCGGGCGTCTGCGCGGTTCACTGGCGGCAACGGCGGGTCGAACAATCGAGGGGGCCTTGCCTGCCGTCCACCGGCACCCCGAAGGAGCAATGGACATGTACAAGAACATTCTGGTTCCGATTGCGCTGGACCATGACAATGCCAGCACCAATTCGCTGGAGGTCGCGCATCGCCTGCTGGCCAAGGGCGGGTCGATCACGCTGCTGCATGTGGTTGAAAACATTCCTGCCTATGTCGCGCAATATCTGCCTGAAGGTCAGATGAAGAAGAATCGCCAAATTGCAACGGATGCCTTGAGCGCGATTGCAGGCAAGGATGAAAAGGCGGTGATCGTGTCGGGCCATGCCGGCACGACGATCACGGAATATGCCGAGAAAAACGGTGCCGATCTGATCGTGATCGCCTCGCACCGGCCCGGTTTGCAGGATTATTTCCTGGGCTCGACCGCGGCGCGGGTTGTGCGCCACGCGCCCTGCGCGGTGCATGTGCTGCGCTGATACGCCCTAGCCGATCATCTGCTGACCGGCTTCCAGCGCCTCAAGGTTCAGGCGCTGGAACCGCTTGGGGCTGGCGGCTTCGACGGCGCGGCGGATCACGTCGGGGGCAATCAGCCCGCTTTGCGCCGCCAGCGCCCCCAGCGCCACGATATTGGCCACCCGCTTGTTACCCAGCCGCCGGGCGGTGTCGGTGAAGGGCAGGCTGTACACCCGGAAATCTCCTGTCGGAGGATTCGGCACCAGTTCGGCATCGACCAGCACTTCGCTGTCGCCATCCAGCAAGCCATCCGAAGCGTTGGCGGCGGCGGCATCGAGGATCAGCAGGTATTTCAGCCGGGTCGACAGGGGAAAATCCGCGCCATCGTCGCTGACCACCAGGTCCGAGCGCGACAGACCTCCGCGCGAGACCGGCTCGTAACTCTGTGATCGCGCGACATGGCGGCCTTCGCCGGTCAGCGCCCCGGCCAGAATGCGGGCGGCGGTGATCAGTCCCTGACCGCCCGACCCGGAAAAGCGGATTTCGATGCTGGACATGGGCTTATCCTTTTCCCGCCGGTTGCTGGCGGGCATTCGCGGCACGCAGGGCTTGCCCGTATTCCGGGCGGTCAACCTTAGCCAGAATGCCGGTGGCCAGCGCGTTCGGGCGGAACGGCACATCGACGGTGTTGCGATAGGCATCCGGGCGCATCGAGGCTTTCTGGCTCATCATCATTTCCGGCGAGGCACCAAGATCGTTCTTGCGGCCGTAAATCTCGGTGCAGTCCGAGATCACCTCGACAAAGGAAAACCCGTCATGTTCCAGCGCCCTTTGCAACAGGTCCTTCAGCGCCAGCACCTGCAACGTGACCTCGCGGCCAACAAACGAGGCCCCGGCGGCCTCGGCCAGGCGGCAGGCATCAAAGCCCGGTTCGGTATTGCCTGCGGGTGTGGTGGTGGTGAATCGATCCGCGCTGGTGGTGGGCGAGACCTGACCGCCGGTCATGCCGTAAATCTCGTTGTTCAGCATCATGCAGGTCAGGTTCAGGTTGCGTCGGCAGGCATGGATCAGGTGGTTGCCGCCGATCGCCAGGCTGTCGCCATCGCCGGTGATGACCACGACATGCAGATCGGGCCGCGCCAGTGCCAGACCGGTGGCAAAGGCCAGCGGGCGGCCATGCGTGGTGTGGAAGGTATTGGCGTCGATATAGGCCGACAGGCGGCCCGAACAGCCGATGCCCGACACCACCGCCAGCTTGTCCTTTTCGATGCCGAGATCGTGGATCGCCCATAACAGTGCGCGCAGGGCGATGCCGTGGCCGCAGCCGGGGCACAGGAAATGCGGCATCTGGTCCAGCCGGATATAGCCGTTGATGTCGAAATCGGGGGTTTGCGTGACGTCCTTCATGGCGCGATCTCCCGGACGCGGGCAATGATGTCGGCAGGCGTGATCGCCTCGCCGTCGATGCGGTTCAGGCCGTGCACCGGCAGGCGCCCGGCGACAAGGCGTTCGACCTCGCGGATCATCTGGCCCTGGTTCATTTCCGGCACCAGCAGCGCCTTGGCCCCGGCCTTGTCGATCACGCCCAACAGGGCGCCTTCGGGAAACGGCCAGAGGGTGACGGGGCGGAACAGCCCGGCCATGATGCCCTCGGCGCGCAGTTTCGTGACGGCGGCTTCGGCGGCACGCGCGGAAATGCCGATGGCGGCGATCAGGATGTCGGCATCATCGGCCTCGCGCACCCGCCAGCGTTCGATCAGGTCGTTATGCAGCACCAGCTTGTCGGTGATGCGGTTCAACGCCGCCGCCGCAAGGGCAGGGTTCTGGGTGGGAAAGCCGGTTTCGGAATGCGTGAGCCCGGTGGTGTGGCTGCGATAGCCATCGCCGGGGCGCGGGAAGGGCGGCACCAGATCGTCGGTGATCGCGTAGGGCTTGAAGCCCTCGGCCGGGCCGCTGGCGAAAGTGCGGGCGACATGCTCCTGGCCTGCCTCGCCGGGATCGACGGTTTCCACCAGATGGCCGATCACCTCGTCGATCAGCACGATCACTGGCACCCGCAGGCGTTCGGACAGATCGAAGGCGCGGATGGTCTCGTGATAGGCTTCGGCCACCGAGGCCGGGGCCAGCACGATGATCGGATGATCGCCGTGGGTGCCCCAGCGGGATTGCATGATATCGCCCTGCGATGGTCGTGTCGGCATGCCGGTGGATGGCCCGCCGCGCATCACGTTGACGATCACGCACGGGATTTCCGCGCCCGATGCGTAGCCGATATTCTCCTGCTTCAGCGAGAAGCCG
This sequence comes from Paracoccaceae bacterium, assembly GCA_019911965.1. Lineage (GTDB taxonomy): Bacteria > Pseudomonadota > Alphaproteobacteria > Rhodobacterales > Rhodobacteraceae > UBA5972. Next base: position 146,308 of record JAIOJF010000038.1, read on the forward strand.
GGGCCGGATGTGGCCGTCATCGCCTTCAGCCCGCCCATTGATGCGCCGATCACCGCCCCCATCGAGGCGATCTCGTCTTCCATCTGGATGAAGGTGCCGCCGACCTTGGGCAATTGCGCCGCCATCTGTTCGGCAACTTCGGATGACGGCGTGATCGGGTAGCCCGCGAAGAACCGGCAACCGGCCTCGATCGCGCCAAGCGCACAGGCCTGATTACCTTGCATGTTCATGGTTCTGGTCATTATTCGGCGGCCTCGCGGACGGGGGTGTTGGTGATGGCGATGGCGAAATCCGGGCAGAGCCATTCGCACATCCGGCAACCGGTGCAGAGGTCCGGCAGGGCCAGTTCCGCGACCAGCCTGTCGTTCAGCCGGAGGCAGCGTTCCGGGCACAGCTTGACGCAGATATCGCAGCCCTTGCACCATTCCTCGGTGATCTCGACCGTGGTTGTCACGCGGTCCTGATGGATCACGACATGGCTTTGGTGCAGGCCGGCGGCGTTCTCGGCCACCCGCTTGTTGCCCGCCAGCGCCCATTCGCGGCCCTCGCGGAACCCGGCGATGTTGATGTCGATGGTGTTGGGCGGCACGAAATGGCCGATCACCTCCAGCCAGTCGTCCTCGGGGAAGTCCAGCGCGGTGGACAAGGCCCCCAGCAACACCGTGTTGGCGGCGCGCAGATTGCCCAGCCGTTCGGCCATGCCGGTGGCGTCCAGCACGTAACCGGCATGCACCTGTTCCATGATCTCCTCGGGCGTTTCCGGGGCATAGGCGGCCTCGCCGCCGCGAAAGCGGTTGCGGCAGGCAAAGGGTGGCACGATACGCTGGCAATCGGCGATGAAGGTGCCGGTTTCGGGGTTCAGATAGTTGATCCAGCGAAGGCCCTCGGCCCATTCCAGCGCGACCACCACATCGGCCTCGCCCTCGGCGATGGTCGGCGACCAGACTTCCGGGCCGAACCGCACATGGCTGAACACGCCACCGCCGCGCTTGGCCATGCCGTGAACCTCGGATTGCTTGACGTCGTGGCCGTGGTTCAGGCTGAGCTGTGCCAGCACCTTGGACACCATGATCACGCCCTGCCCGCCGACACCGACGATCAGCACGTTTTTGGGACGTTCCATCGCTTCGCTCATCCGTGCCGCCCCTATGCCTTGGCCGGCACGATACTGTCGGACGAACAGACCTGCGCACAGAGCGTGCAGCCGATGCAGGCCTGCGGGTCGATGGCGACCTTGTGGCGGCCCTCGAAATATTCGCTGCTCCAGGTCAGGGCCGGGCAACCGAGATTCATGCAGGACTGGCAGGCGACGCATTTGCTTTGGTCCACCACCATCGGCGGGCCCTTGATCTTGACCGGGTCCAGCACGCAGGGCCGGTTGGAAATCACTACCGAGACGCCCTTGTGATCCACCGCCTCGCGGAGCGTGCGGTACATCGACGCCATGTCGTAGCTGTCGGTGACCTCGACGAACTCGACGCCTAGGGCGCGGATCAGCTTTTCAAAATCGACCCGCGCGGTGTCCTCGCCGCGCAGGGTCTTGCCGGTGGCGGGGTGGTCCTGGCCACCGGTCATGGCGGTGATGTGGTTGTCCAAGAGGAACACCGTAATATCGGCGTTGTTGTAGACCGCGTCGATCAGCGGCGGGATGCCGGAATGCAGGAAGGTCGAATCGCCGATGGTGGCGATGATCGGTTTGGTATGGGTGCCGGCCTTGGCCATGCCCACGGCATTGGCGATGGACGAGCCCATCGACACGCAGGTATCCATGGATTTCAGCGGTTCGACCACAGACAGGGTGTAGCACCCGATATCCCCCGCCACCCGCGCATCCAGCGCACGCAGCGCCATGAAGCACGAGGTATGCGGACAGCCCGCACACAGGACCGGCGGGCGCGGCATCGGCGCGACGTTATAGGGCCTGTCGCCGGAGCGGGCCTCGATCAGCCCGGCGCGGGCGAAACCGTCGCGGATGACCTCGGGGGAAAACTCGCCCATGCGGGGAAAGAACGCCTTGCCCTCGGCGGGCAGGCCCATCACCAGCAGCGCGTTCTCGATCACCGGTTCCAGTTCCTCGACCACGATGATGCGGTCCAGCCCTTCGGCGAAATCGCGCACCAGGTCTTCGGCCAGCGGATAGCTGGCCGCGAGTTTCAGCACCGGCACGTTGCGCAGGGTTTCGCGCACGTAACCGTAAGCCATGCCGGCGGTGATCACGCCGACGCGCCCCTCGCCGGGATCAATCCGGTTCAGCGGGCTTTTCGACAGCGCCTCCTTCAGCATGTCCTCGCGTTTCAGCACTTCGGGGTGGCGCAGCCTTGCATGGGCCGGGATCATCACGTTCTTGGCCGGAGATTCGGTGAAGGGGCGGGGGGCGACCTCGATCCGTTCGCCGGGTGTGACGGTCGATCTGGTATGCGACAGGCGGGTGGTGGCACGCACCATCACCGGCGTGTCGAATTCTTCCGACATATCGAAGGCGATGCGGGTATATTCCAGCGCCTCCTGCCCGTCGGCGGGTTCCAGCACCGGTACGCGGGCGAAGCCGGCGAAGATGCGGCTGTCCTGTTCGTTCTGCGAGGAATGGATGCCGGGATCGTCACAGACCGCGATCACCAGCCCGCCATTGACGCCGATATAGCTGAACGACATCAGCGCGTCGGCGGCGACATTCAGGCCGACATGCTTCATCGAGGCCAGTGCCCGCACCCCGGAAAAGCTGGCGCCGATGGCGACATCCAGCGCGGTTTTCTCGTTGGTGGACCATTGCGCGTGCAAATCTGCTGCCGGATAGCGCCCGAGGGTTTCCATGATCTCGGTCGATGGCGTGCCGGGATAGGCGGCGGCGACTTTCACACCGGCCTCCCATGCGCCGCGGGCGATTGCCTCGTTTCCGGTCAGGGGGCGGGATTTCGGGCGTGCTTCGCCCTTTTCCACCGCGACAGTGGCCTGTTGGTTCATGCAATCGTTCCGTTTCACATCTGCGGCAAGGTACCGAATCCGGTAATGTTCCGAGCCAAGAAGGTGGAAGCGAACCGCCCGGGCCTTGATTTATGTCAAATGGGGGCAGGTTAACCGCAGCGCGTTTCCCGATTGCACGGTCAGGGTTTCGGCTTCAGGTGGTTCTGCGGGATCTTGCGGTCGCGGTAGCGCACAGTCAGTTCGGGCGCGACTTCCGAGCCGTCAAAAAGGTTGATCAGCACGCCCTTGCGTGTGCTTTTACCGCGGGCCGCCAGGATTTGCGGATCGGAAATCGCGGTGCGCTGGCTGAAGCGCCGCGCCCATTGGCCGAGGCGGTCATACATCGATTCAATGATTTCTTCATGGCCGGGCGTGGTGGCCAGATCGGTCAGCTCGTCAGGATCGCTTTCCATGTCAAACAGCATGGGCCGCAGGCCGCCCTCGGCATGCCAGAATTTCCAGCGTTTGTCGGCCACCATGAACAGCCGTGCATCGCGCGGCGAAAGGCCCAGATTGGCCGCCATCGGGGTGGCGGAATAGTCAAACTCGCTGATGGCAAAGTCGCGCCATGTATCCGGTGCCTCGCCATGCAGGAACGGCAGCAACGAGCGGCCTTCGACGATATGAACCGGCACCTCGCCGCCAGCCGCCGCGATGAAGGTAGCCACCAGATCAATGCTTTCGACCAGTTCATCGCAGACCGTGCCGCGCGTGGCATCCGCCGCCTCGGACGGGTCATAAATGATCAGCGGCACCTTGACGGAACAATCGTGAAACAGGCTTTTCTCACCCATCCAGTGATCGCCCAGATAATCGCCGTGATCCGAGGTGATGACGATCAGCGTGTCGTCCATCCGCCCTGATTGTTCGAGATAGGCAAACAGGCGGCCCATCTGGTCGTCGCATTGCTTGATCAGGCCCATATAGGCCGGGATCACCTTGTTGCGTACCTCGTCGCGGTGATAGAGCCGCCCGATGCCGTTGTTCATGTATTGCCCGAATACCGGCTGTGCGTCTTGGCGTTCGGCCTCGGTGCGGTTGACGGGTTGAATCTGGTTGTGGCCGTACATGTGGTGATAGGGCGCGGGCACGATATAGGGCCAGTGCGGCTTGATGTACGAGACATGGGCGCACCAGGGCGCATCGCCCTGTTCCTCGATGAAATCGATTGTGCGCGAGGTCAGCCAGGGGGTTTCGCTGTCTTCCTCGCGGATATTGGCGGGCTTGTCGGCATTCTGCGTCAGCCAGCCCGAGGCGATGGAGCCGTCCTCCTCGATCCCGGCATTGGCGTAGTCGAGCCAGGGGTTTTCGGCCTCATAACCTTTGGCCTTCAGGTATTCGTTATAGGGCGAGCGTTTTTCATCATACATGCCGTCCGGGCCTTCCGGCCACAGCCCGTCATCGCGGATGTAGACATCGAAGCCGCATTCCGACACGCGCGCGCCGATCACGCTGTCGCGCGCGATGCCGAGGCGGTTCAGCCCTTCCATGTCGGCCTTCATATGGGTCTTGCCGATCAGCCAGCAGGGCATGTCGATCCGGCGCAGATGGTCGCCCAAAGTCTGCTCGCCGACCTTCAGCGGGTAATTGTTGAAGCTGGCCCCGTGGCTGTGGACATAGCGCCCGGTATAAAAGCTCATGCGCGACGACCCGCAGATCGGCGATTGCACGTAAGCGCGGCTGAAGCGGACCCCTTTGGCGGCCAGCCGGTCGATATGCGGGGTTTTCAGATGCGCGTGGCCCGTGCAACCGAGGTAATCCCAGCGCAATTGGTCGAACATGATGAACAGGATGTTCCTGGTTTTTCTGGTCATTTTGGTCTGGTTCCCGTTCCGGTCTGTCAGGGTCAGGCGGCCATCCGGTCGGCCAGGCGGTTCAGCATGTCGAGGCATTTGCCCAACTGGTCGAGCGACAGATACTCATCCGCCTTGTGCGCCTGATCGATCGAGCCGGGCCCACAGACCACGACATCCATCCCCAGCGCCTGAAACAGCCCGGCCTCGGTGCCGAAGGGCACCAGATCGGCATTGTTGGCCCCGGTCAACTCGGCAACGATGCGGCGCGCCTCGTTATCATCCGTCGGCTCCAGCCCGTCGACCTCGCCCATCACCTCGGTCAGGATTTCGGCCTCGGGGTGGATGGCGCGCATCGCCGGCAGCAGGGTGTGCTCGCAATAGGCTTTCAGGCGGTCCTTGACGTATGCCGCATCTGCGGCCTGAACCGGGCGCATTTCCCAATCCACCTGCGCTTTCGAGGCGATGACATTATGCGCCACCCCGCCATGCAATGCGCCGACATTGATCGTGGTCCAGGGGGGCACGAACCGGCTGGCTTTCGGGGTGCGCTGGTGCAGGTCCTCGCGCAATTCCAGCAGGCGGTTGATGTAGCGCGCCGCATATTCAACCGCGTTGACGCCGAGATCGGGCGAGGAGCCGTGGCCTTCCAGCCCGTGGAAATGCGTGGAATATTCATAGCACCCTTTGTGGCCTTCGATGATCTGCATCGAGGTCGGCTCGCCGATGATCGCCATTGCCGGGCGCAGGCCGCTTTCGCGCAGGCGGGCGACCAGATGGCCGGCACCTATGCAGCCGGTTTCCTCGTCATGGGTGAAAGCGAAATGGATCGGGCGGTCGCGGATGGTTTCGGCGAAGCGCGGGGCCAGCGTGACGGCGGCGGCGATGAAGCCTTTCATGTCGCAGGTGCCGCGTCCGTAAAGGTTGCCGTCGCGGCGCGCCATTTCGAACGGATCGCTGGTCCAGTCCTGATCGGCAACGGGTACGACATCGGAATGCCCCGACAGGATGATGCCGCCATCGGTGTCCGGGCCGATCGTGGCGAACAGGTTGGCCTTGTCGCCGGTTTCGTTCAGATGCACCTCGACCCGTGCGCCGGCGGTTTCCAGGTGATCCGCCAGAAACGCGATCATGGCCAGGTTGCTGTCGGTCGAAATGGTCGGAAAGGCGATCAGTTGCGCCAGCAGATCGGTGGTTTCGTTCAGCATTTCGATCCTTCCCCGTGCGCATTCGCCCCTCTGGCCAAGCGTTACAGACCCGCCCGCAGCCGGTCAATCCGCAAGCGCCGGGGGCTGGGCGAATGGGCTGGCATGTCGGGCGCTGGCGGCCTAACACTCAAGGCCGAACCCGCCCAGATTACGGAGGCCCGAATGCCCGACATTCCACACCTGTTCCGCCCGCTGACGCTGCGAAGCATCACCAGCCGCAACCGTATCGTGATTTCGCCGATGTGCCAGTATTCCGCGCATGAGGGCTATGTGAACGACTGGCATCTGGTCAATCTCGGGCGGTTCGCCACCGGCGGCGCGGGCATCGTGTTCACCGAGGCGACGGCGGTGCAGAAGGCCGGGCGGATCACGCATGGCTGCCCCGGCCTGTGGGAGGATGGCCAGATCGCCGGGCATGCGCGGCTGGTGCGGTTTGCTTTGGACAATGGGGCGCTGCCGGGGGTGCAGCTTGGCCATGCCGGGCGCAAGGGCGGCATGCAGCGGCCCTGGTTCGGCAACGGGCCGCTGGGGGTTGATGATGCCGCGCGTGGCGATAGCGGCTGGACACCGCTTGGCCCCTCGCCAATCCCGGTGGCCGATGGCTGGCCGGAGCCGCATGCCCTGAGCAAAGGCGAGATTGCCGCACTGGTGGATGATTACGCCGCCGCTGCGGGGCGTGCGCGCGAGGCCGGATACCGAATTGTCGAACTGCACGGGGCGCATGGCTATCTGATCCATTCCTTCCTGTCGCCCTTGTCGAACCGGCGCGAGGATGGCTATGGCGGCGATCTGAAGGGGCGGATGCGGCTGGCGCTGGAGGCGGCCGAAGCGGTGCGCGGCGCCTGGCCTGACGAGTTGCCGCTGTTCTTCCGCACCTCGGCGGTGGATGGCGGCGCGGATGGCTGGCAACTGGACGATACCGTCGTGCTGGCGCGCGCGCTGAAGGGGCTGGGTGTCGATGTGATGGATTGCTCGTCGGGGGGAATTGCCGGGCCGGCCACGGCGGGTGGACGGCGGCAACCGGGATTTCAGGTGCCCTATGCGGCGAAGGTCCGCGAGGGCGCAGGGATGATGACCCAGGCGGTTGGCCTGATCACCCATCCCGCGCAGGCCGAGGCGATCTTGGCGGAAGGCCAGGCCGATCTGATCGCCATCGCGCGCGAGGCGCTGGCCAACCCGAACTGGGCCCTGCATGCCGAACAGGCGCTGATGCCCGGTGCAGGCTATGCCAGTTGGCCCGAACAGAGCGGCTGGTGGCTGGCGATGCGCGAGAAAACCTCGGATTTCTATCAGCCGGAAGGCGGGTAGGCCGGGGGCCTTTGATTGATCCCTGACGTTGGGTGTGAACTGGCCGGTAGCCCGCAGGCTGGGCAACTGCGCCGTGGCGGCTGCTGGCTGTCAGCATCGCTGGGCCGGGGTGCATTTCCGGCTTGATTTGCACATCGCAGCGCGGTTCGATTGGTCGATTGGTCGATTGGTCGATTGGTCGATTGGTCGATTGGTCGATTGGTCGATTGGTCGATTGGTCGATTGGTTGACGGGTCGGATGATTGACAGGTCAGTGCAAAAGGGTTGACGGTTCGTTGCCTCAATCCTACCGGCCTCGCCCGCAACCACCTCCAACCCCGCTTGACCGTTCAGCGGCGGCGCTGCTAGGCTCCGGCCAGCCAAACAAAGGGGTTCCCCACATGCGCCGAATTCTGAAATGGGTCCTTCGCGGCCTGGTCCTTGTCGTGCTGGTCGCCGGCGTCGTGGCGGCATTCAACTATTCCAAGATCCAGCGCCTGCTGCGGGTCAATTCGCTGTTCACCGCAGAAAACATCGTGGGCAATTTCTCGGACATGCAGGGCATGTTCTTCAACACCGAAATGCCGGTCGGTTCCGACAACCCGACGCCGCTGCCGCCCAACCCGCAGGCCCTGCCCGAGAGTTTCACGTTCCGCGGCGAGACCCATCGCGTTGCCGACTGGATCGCCGAGCGCAACCTGACCGCGATGGTGGTGCTGAAGAACGGCCAACTGGCGCATGAAAGCTATTATCTCGGCACCCGTGACACCGATCGCCGGATAAGCTGGTCGATGGCCAAAAGCTTCCTGTCGGCGACCTTCGGCATTGCCGTGGCGGAGGGCAAGATCCCATCGCTGGACGTGCCGGTAACCGATTACGTGCCGTCGCTGAAAAGCTCGGCCTATGACGGCGCGTCGATCCGCAATGTGCTGAACATGGCCAGCGGCATCCGGTTCAACGAGGATTATCTGGATTACAATTCCGATATCAACCGGATGGGCCGGGTGCTGGCCTTCGGCAATTCGATGGACGGTTTCGCCGAAGGGTTAAGCGAGCGCGATCGCGAGCCCGGAACCCGCCGGCAATATGTATCGATCGACACGCATGTGCTGGGCATGGTTCTCAGGGCGGCAACCGGGCGGTCGGTGCCCGATTACATGGCGGAAAAGCTGCTGGCGCCGCTGCGGCTGGAGGCCGACGCCTATTACCTGACCGATGGCTTCGGCACCGCCTTCGTGCTGGGCGGGCTGAACATGCGCACCCGCGATTATGCGCGGTTCGGGCTGATGATGGCGCTGGGCGGATCGCTGAACGGCACCCAGATCGTGCCGGCGGACTGGGTCGTGGAATCGACGACGCAATCCGCACCGCCGCCCTATGACGGCGAGAAGGACACCGATACCGGCCTGCTTGGCTATGGCTATCAGTGGTGGCTGCCGCCGGATGCGGCCCCGGGCGAGTTCCTGGCGGTCGGTATCTATGGCCAGTACACTTATATCAACAGCGCCAAAGGCGTGGTGATCGCGGTTAACGGCGCGGATCGGAATTTCCGCGATGGTGACGGGCGGGTGCTGCTGGCCAATGTGGAAATGTTCCGGGAAATCGCGGCGCATATCGGCAATCAATAAGGCGGCGCAGCCGGAACGGGAAGGCATGGCGGATGCGCTGGATTGAAGAGCTGATCGAAGCGGGCGATCAGGCGGCAATTGCCATCATCGACCATGACGGCGCGCGCTTCACCTATGCCGACCTGGTGGCGATGATCGGCCAGTTGCGCGACGTACTGACAGAAATTGGCGTGCGCGGCGGTGACCGCGTGTTGGTGGTGGCGGAAAACTCGGCCAGTTTCGCGGTGGCAATGCTGGCGCTGGCGGGCCTCAGGGCCTGGCCGATCCCGGTCAATGCCCGCATGTCAGCCGACGAGATCGACGCGATCCGCGCCCATGCCGGGGCGCGGGCGGCCCTGTTCACACCGGAAGCCTCGGACCTGGCGGCGGGCCATGCGCTGCGGCTGTCGGCACGTCCGCACGGGCGGCTGGCGGCGGGTGAAGTGCTGATCGCGGGGCCGTGGGAGGCTGTGCCGGAACCCGTGTCAGTCGATCCGCACGAACAGGTGGGGGCGTTGATGTACACCACCGGCACCACCTCGCAGCCGAAAGCGGTGATGCTGACCCATGCCAACCTGACCTGGAACGCGGAAACCTCCTGCCGGGTGCGCGGTATCCGGGCGGATGATGATATTCTGGCGGTGCTGCCGGGCAGCCATATCTATTGCTTCGGCTCAGCCATGCTGGCGGCGTTTCATGCCGGTGCGACGGTCCGGTTCCAGCCGCGGTTCAGCGTTGGCGCGGTGCTGGCGGCCTACCGCGACGGCGTGACGATCATGCCGGCGGTGCCGCAGATGTATCAGGCCATCGTCGAGCATCTGCGCCGCGTCGGCGAAAAGCCCGACCTGCCGCGATTGCGCCTGATCTCGTCAGGCGGCGCACCGCTGGACCCTGACTGGAAGGCCGGGATCGAGGCGTTCTTCGGCCTGCCTTTGCATAACGGCTACGGCTTGACGGAAACCTCGCCCAGCGTGTCGGTCACCCGCCCGGACCGTCCCCGCACGGATATTTCCGTCGGCGAAGTGGTAGACGGGGTGGAAGTGCTGATCGACGCGCCAGACCAAGGCGGCGTGGGCGAGGTTCTGATCCGCGGACCGAACATCATGAAGGGATATTACCGCAACCCCGACGCAACCCGCGCAGCGATCCGCCCGGACGGCTTTTTCCGCAGCGGCGATCTGGGGCGCATCGGCGATGAGGGCGAGTTGTACATCGTCGGGCGGCTGAAGGAATTGATCATCCGTTCCGGCTTCAATGTCTATCCGTCCGAGGTGGAGGCGATGCTGACCCGCCATCCGGCGATCCGCCAGGCGGCGGTGGTGGGTCGGCAGGTTGCGGGCAACGAGGAAATCCTGGCCTTCCTGCTGACCGACGGATCGGTGACCGAAGCGGATGTGAAGGACTGGCTGAAAGATCACCTGGCCGCCTACAAGGTGCCGCAGCGCGTGCTGGTGGTGGAGGAATTCCCCGTGGCCCCGAGCGGCAAGATCCTGAAACACCGGCTGATCCCGACCTTCGCGGCGCAACTGGCGGATGGTGTTGGCTGAGGCAAGCTCAAAACCCGGGGGGTTTCACACCCCCCGCGGTTCAAAATGAAGGCATTTTGAACCTGCCCCCCGTGGAGTATTTCTGCCAAAAAGAAGCCTGTCGATGTCAGGCCGGGCTGCGGTAGCGGAACACGCCGCTGCCGGTGGCGATCTTTTCGCCGGTTTCGTCATGGATCACGCCTTCGGCAAAGAAGGTCCTGTTGCCGCCGCCGGTGCGCCGGCCTTCGCCGATCAGCATCTTGCCCAGCGGACGCGACAGGAACTGGGTGTTGAGCGACAGCGTCATCGCCAGCCGCTTGTTATCGGGATCGCCCGTAAAACAGCCGCAATAGCCCATCACGGTATCCAGCAGCGTGGCATAGACCCCGCCATGCGGCAGGCCGTAGCGATTGCCGAGGAACTCGGCCAGCGGCAGATCGAAACGGGCGTAATCGGGCTGCCAGTCGATCTGGCGAAAATCGAGATGCGCCTGGAAGGGATAGGGTGGTTCCAGCAGGGTCGGGTCGATCATGGGCGGCCTCAATTATGAACGGATGACAGGCGATTAGCCCGGACGCCGGTGAAAGACCAGACCGAAGCGGAGGCCGACACTTCACGTCGGGCGTTGCAAAACCATGCGCGCTGCGGTCTAGTTTGCGGGAGGGGGGCGAAGATGGCGGAACCGATAGACCTGTATTCGACAGCAATTGATGCCGATCCCTTCCCGATGTATCGCCGCCTGCGCGATGATTTTCCCTGTTACTGGAGCCCGTCCGCAGGCATCTGGTTCCTGAGCCGATATGACGATGTCGCGGCGGCAGCGCAGGACTGGCAGACCTATTCGTCGCTGCAGGGCAACCTGGTAGACGAAATTCCCGGGCGCAGCGGGGGCACGCTGGGCTCGACCGATCCACCGCGACATGACCGGCTGCGGGCTTTGGCGCAGGCGGCCTTTGCCAAAAAGAACCTGACCCATATGGTCGAGCCATCGCGCAAGCATGCCGCGCAGGCCATCGGACAGCTTGCCGGGCGGCGTGAATTCGATTTCGTGTCGGAATTTTCCGCCCAGGTTACCGTCGGCACCCTGTTCACCATGCTGGGCCTGCCCGAGCGCGACGCGGTGGAGACCCGCGCCGAAGTGGTGCTGGCGATCTCGTCGGACAAGGCGGCGAAAGGGCGCAATGCGGCGCAGAATGCCGCCTTTCAGCGGCTGACGCAGTTCATCGCCGACGAGGTTGCGGTGCGGCGGCGCGATCCGGCGGATGATCTGATCACCCGGCTGGCCGAGGCCGAGATTGACGGCGACCGGCTGGACGACCGCGAAGTGGTGCTGACCACCGCGATGTTCGTGGTGGCGGGGGTGGAATCGCTGTCCAGCTTCATGTCGAATTTCGCGCTGAACCTTGCGGACCATCCCGAAGCGCGGGCGCGGATCGCGGCGGAGCCGGGCCTGATGGCGCAGGCGATCGAGGAAAGCCTGCGGTTCAACACATCCGCGCAGCGGTTCAAGCGGACCTTGACGCGCGATGTGGATTTGCACGGGCAGGTGATGCGCGCCGGCGATCCGGTTGTGCTGGCCTACGGCGCGGCGAACCGTGACGAGCGCAAATTCCCCGATCCCGACCGCTATGATATCGACCGTCGGCCGACCGGGCATCTAGGCTTTGGCGGTGGCAAGCATTTCTGCATCGGCTCATCGCTGGCGCGGCTGGTGACCGAAACCACGATGACCATGCTGCTGGAGGCGATGCCCGAGTTTTCGCTGGCCGGGCGGGATTTCGGCTGGATGCCGTCGTCGAATTTCCGCTCGCCGATGGAGTTGCCGCTGAGTGTGGGCTGACTTGGGTCAGTACCTGTCGGAAACCTCCACCAGAACCTCCAGCACCGCTTGCCGGCGGTCCTCGCCGATCGCTTTCAGGGCGCGGGCAAGGGCGGCGGGCAGGTCGCGGCCCTCGGTCACCCGTTCGGTATGGGCGCGGCTGGCTTCGGCGATCTTCAGGTAATCCGGAGCGGGGGCAAGCGAGGTCAGCGGCATCGTGTTGGCGCGTGCCGCCGCACCGCCGGGATAGGCGTTGACGACCGAGCGGCGAACCGCGTTCCATAGGCCGTTATTCTTGATGATGGTCAGGATCGGCAGGTCCAGCGCCTCGGCGATCTGGTGGCAGGCGACCGGGTTGGCGAAGATGTAGCTGCCATCGCCGACCACCGCCACCGCCAGTCGCTCGCGATCGGCAAGGGCTGCGCCCAACGCCGCCGGCAAGGCCCAGCCAAGGCCGCCGGAATGCGGTGCGGTGAAGGACCGGTTCGCGCCTTTCAGGTCCATCGCGCCGTTCTGCACGCCGAGTTCCGAGAACACCACCGCGTCGTCGCCCATCGCCTCGGACAGGCAGAGGCTGAGCCATTCGGCGCTCATCGGGCCGGTGCCGCCGGTTTTCGCATGGGCCAGGGCCGCCTCGCGCCGCGCGGCGCTGCGGGCGGAGATCGCGGCGCGGCGTGCCTCGGTTGCTGGCCCCGGTTTCATTACGCGGGCCAGTGCGGCGACAAAGGCGAATGGATCGGACTGCACCGCCAGATCGGTGCGATAGCCACGGATCGGCATTTTCAGGAAATGCGGGTCCGCGCCGACATGGATCAGGCGCACATCGTCGGCGGGGCGGTTGACCGCCTCGATCCAGGGAATGTCGCAATCCAGCACCAGCACCAGATCGGCCCCGTCCAGCGCCGCCTTCGGGTCATAGCCGAGGAACATCGGATGCGCCGATGGCATGACATTGCGCGTGCTGAACGGCTCGGCCACCGGGATCGCCTGCGCGGTGGCGAAGTCCTGCAAGGCGGCCGACAATTTCCCGGCGGGATCGCCGCGCTGCACCAGGATGACGGGTGAAGGCGCCGCTGCCAGCCAGTCCGCCACCTGCGCCACGCTTGCAGGATCGGGATGTGCCGGGCTGGCGGCGGGGCGGTGCGAGGGGGCCGGGATGCGTTTGACGGGAAAGCTTTCCGCCAGCGGTTCGCGCGGCAGGCTCAGATAGACCGGGCCTGCGGGGTCCGAACCAGCCGCCGCCAATGCGCGGGTAACCAGCGGTTCCGCCTGTTCGGGGTAGCGCATCTCGTAGTGGTATTTCACCACGTCACCGACCAGCGAGGCCTGATGGTACATCTCCTGGCCATACTGGATCGGCGTCATCCGCGCGCCCTTGCGGCCCTGTTCGGTGATCGGTGTGCGGCCCGACATCACCAGCACCGGCACATTGTCGCTGGCGGCGTTGATCACCCCCATCGCGGCATTGGCGAGGCCGACATTGACATGCACCATCACCGCCTGCGTCCGCCCGGTCACCAGCCAGTATCCATGCGCCATCGCCACGCTGGCGGTCTCGTGCGGGATGGTGACGGGCATGGGCGCGGCCTCGGCCTCGAGTGCCGCCAGTGATTCGATAATCGGCGGAAAATCCGTGCCGGCATTGGCGAACAGATAGTCGATGCCGTGAAACTTCAGCGCCTTCAGCAATGCGGTGGCGCCGGTCATCTCGCCGGTTTCCTGAGTGATATCAGACATTTTCCCCCTCCATTCCGCCGTTCGGATCGCCGCCTGGCGCACCCGTCCACCGCCCCGTGCGACAAATTGGGCTTGTCAAATCGCAAAAGGCAAGTACTTTCATAAATCTCAATAAAAGAGATTTTTGTTCGGTTCGGGAGCGGATCGAACGATAAAAGGGAGGAAAGAAAATGCGCATACTCGTCACTTCACTGGTGGTCGGCCTCGGTCTGGCAGCCGGGGCAGCGTCGGCCCAGACGGTCGGTATCGCCACGTCCAATCCGGGATCGCTGTTTCACAATATCGGCACCGCGGTCGCCAATGCCGCCAACAAGGCGGGCCTCAACACCACGATCCAGCCGGCGACCAGCCCGAACCAGTTCATCCCCTATGTGAATTCCGGCGGGATCGAGTTCGGCGTCGCCAATCTGCAGGAGGTCAACTACGCCATCACCGGCGAGGAATGGTGGAACGGCAACAAGAACCCCGAACTCAGGATCGTCGGCATGCTGATGCCCCTGAAAGAGGCGATCTTCGTGCGCGCCGACAGCGGCATCATGTCGGTGGCCGATCTGAAGGGCAAGCCGATGACCGATGGCTATACCGCGCAGAACACCATCCTGCCGCAGCTTTCGGCCTTCTACGCCACGCATGGCATGACCCGCGATGATGTCGAGAAGGTTTCGGTGGCCTCGGTGGTGGCGGGCGTGGATGCCTTCATGGCCGGCGATACCGTTGGTTTCATCTTCGCACACGGTGCCGGCAAGGTGCGCGAGGCGGATGCCGCCGTTGGTGGCCTGCGCGCGCTTGGCGTCGGCGATACCAGCGAGGCCGGTCTGGCGGCGGCCCGCAAATACTGGCCGACCGCGTTCTTCACCACGATGAAGGCCGGGTCCAGCCCGGGCGTGCTTGAGGATACTGTCTATATCGCGTTCCCGCAGGTGGTGTTCACCCATGCCGGTGTTTCCGACGATGTGGTCTATGCGATGGCCAAGGCGATGTATGAAGGCAAGGCCGAGATGGTCGGCACCTTCAAGCCGTTCGGCGCGTTCAATCCGGCGGACATGCACGGTGATCCGGGCGTGGCCGAGTTCCACCCCGGTGCCTTGAAGTTCTTCGCCGAAGTCGGCCTTTGATCCGGGGCTGCCGGGATGTTTCGATCCACAACACCGGGAGGGGCCGTTCGCGGCCTCTCCCAGCGGTTCTGGCAGCCGCTGGCGGACGGCCTGGCGATCCTTCTGATCCTGATCGCCACCGGCTGGGCGCTGAACGTGCCGCGCTATTTCGATGTCGGGTTCTACCCCCAGCAGGTATTCGCGGCGATCCTCGCCTGCACATTGCCGATTGCCTATCTGGTGATGCCGGCGCGGCGCGGCGCGGCGCGGCTGGTAGTGCCGTGGCATGATCTGCTGCTTGCAGCGGCCAGCCTGATCTCGGTCAGCTATATCGCGATCAATTATCCCGAACTTGTCCTGCTGATTTTCTCGCGGCCGCTGGCGGTTTGGCTGCCGGGGCTGTTGGTGGTGCTGCTGGTGCTGGAAGCATTGCGCCGCGCCACCGGCTGGGCGCTGGTGATCATCATCGTGGTCTTTCTGGCCTATGCCCTGTTCGGCGATGCCATCCCGGGGCGTTTGCAGGGGCGCGCCCAGCCCTGGCAGATGCTGGTCGGCTACATGGCGTTTGATTCCAATGGTATCCTGGGCCTGCCGATGTCGGTGGCGGCGACGGTGGTGATCGCCTTCATCCTGTTCGGCAGCCTGCTGGCGGCAACCGGCGGCACGCGGTTTTTCACCGATGCGGCGATGCTGGGGATGGGGCGGTTTCGCGGCGGGTCGATGAAGATCGCGGTGCTGGCCTCGGGGCTGTTCGGCTCAATCTCCGGCTCGGCGGTGGCCAATGTCGTCGGCACCGGGGTGATCACCATCCCGATGATCAAGCGCGACGGCTATCCCGCCCACAAGGCCGGAGCCATCGAGGCGGTGGCCTCGACCGGCGGGCAGTTGATGCCGCCGGTGATGGGGGCCTCGGCGTTCCTGATGGCCGAGTTTCTGGCGGTGCCCTATTCCACCATCGTGCTTGCCGCATTGGTCCCCGCGATCCTTTATTATGTTGCCCTGTTCATCCAGGCCGATCTTGAGGCGGCGCGGATGGGTATCTCGGCGATCCCGAAATCCGAATTGCCCGCCTCGCGCGGCGTGCTGCTGGGCCTGCATTTCGTGTTTGCCTTCGCGGTGCTGATCTACGCGCTGTTCGTGATGCGCTGGCAGCCCGAACGCTCGGCGCTGCTGGGGGCGCTGGCACTGATCATCACATCGCTGGTCTTTGGCTATCAGGGCAACCGGCCCAGCCTGCGTGCGCTGTTCACCACCTTGTCGACCACCGGCCATGCGGTGGTCGAGATCATCCTGATTTCAGCCGCATCGGGGCTGGTGATCGGGGTGCTGAACGTGACCGGGCTGTCGTTCAACCTGACCTATCTGCTGGTGCAGATCGGCGGCGGCTCGGCGGTGGTGCTGCTGGGTCTGTCGGCGGTGGTCTGCATCATCCTCGGCATGGGGCTGCCGACGCTCGGGGTTTACGTGTTGCTGGCCGCACTGGTGGCCCCGGCACTGATCCAGGTGGGGATCGAACCGGTGGCGGCGCATCTTTACGTCCTGTACTTCGGCATGATGTCGATGATCACGCCGCCGATTGCGATGGCGGCCTTCGCGGCGGCGTCCATCGCACGCGCTCCGGCGATGGCGACCGGCTGGGCGGCGATGAAATTCGGCTGGTCGGCCTATGTGATCCCGGTTCTGTTCGTGTTCTCGCCCAGCCTGATCCTGATCGGAGCACCATTTGAAATCGCGCTGGCAATCCTGACGGCGGTGGCCGGGGTCTGGCTGGTATCGGCGGCACTGGCGGGCTATTTCGCCGGCAGGCTCGGCACCGGCAGGCGGCTGTTGTTCGGCCTGTTCGGCATGATGGCGCTGATCCCGGCAGGGGCGTTTGACGGTGCGCTCTGGACCGATCTTGCCGGTGTTCTGGGTGGTGTGGCGGTGATGGCGCTGGATTACCTGCGCCCGGCACCGCGCAAAAGCGAGGGCACAGCATGAGTGCCCCGAACAGCGTTGAGCGCATTATTGCCGTGCTGGATGTCTTCAGCGAGGACCGGCTGGAATGGACGCCGGAGCAATTGATGGCCGAACTCGGCTATTCCCGCCCGACGCTCTATCGCTACCTGAAATCGCTGCGCGAGGCGGGGTTTCTGGCCAGCGTGCCGGGCGGTGGTTTCACGCTTGGCCCGCGCGTGGTCGAGATGGATTTCCTGATGCGCAAATCCGACCGGCTGGTGCGTTTTGGCAAGGTGCATCTTGATGCGCTGGTCGCAAGTTTCCCCTGTTCGGCGCTGCTGGTGCGCTGGTACGGCGAAAAGCTGCTTTGCGTGGCCTCGGAAGTGTCGGTGGAAAACCCGGTTACAAGCTATCCGCGCGGCCGGCCGATGCCCTTGTCGCGCGGTGCCATCAGCCGCGCCATCATGGCGTTTCTGCCCAAGCGCAAGCTGAACAGGATTGTCTCGGGACAGTTGGACGATCTGCGCGGCATCGGCCTTGGCCCGGATGTGTCGGATATCTTCGACGTGCTGCGCCAGATCCGCCGCGACGGCGTGGCGGAGGCGCATGGCGAGGTAACGCCGGGGGTGATCGGCATCGCCGCGCCGGTATTCGAGGGCGCGGCCACGCCGATCGCCACCTTGTCGGTAACCATTTCGGCCGCCGCAACCACGCCCGAGCGGATCAGCGCCATCCGCGACCGGGTCCGCAGCGCGGCCAATGCCCTGTCGGCGGAACTGGGCGAGCGGCGCGAACGTGATGACACGACGGATACCGGGCTTCGCCTGGTCCATACAGGGTAGAAAGGAAACCCCGCGATGAAAAAGATTGATGTGTTCAACCATATTTGGCCAACGGCATTTTACGACGCGCTGATTGAAACGGTCGGCAAGATGAGCGGCATCACCAGCCGTTCGGGCATGGTTCCGATGATGACCAGTCTGGATCGCCGGTTCGAGGTGATGGACATGTTCGGCCCCGACTACGTGCAGATCCTGTCACTGGCCTCGCCGCCGCTGGAGGCGATTGCCGGGCCGGACCGGGCCTTGGAATTGTCGCGGATCGGATCGGATTCGATGGCCGAATTGTGCCAGAAATACCCCGACCGCTTCCCCGGCTTCATCGGCACCGCGCCGATGAACAACATGGATGCCTGTATCGAGGAATGCCGCCGCGCGATGGACGATCTGGGTGCGCTGGGGATGCAGATTTTCACCAATATCAACGGCGATCCGGTGGATCTGGCGAAATACGGCCCGTTTTTTGACTACATGGCGAAGACGGGCAAGCCGGTCTGGATGCACCCGGCGCGGACGATGAGTTTCAGCGATTACCAGAACGAGGACCGTTCGGAATATGAAATCTGGTGGACGTTCGGGTGGCCCTACGAGACCTCGGCGGCAATGGCGCGGATGGTGTTTTCCGGCTTTTTCGACAAATATCCGGGCCTGAACGTCATCACCCACCACGCCGGCGGCATGGTGCCCTATTTCGAGGGCCGGGTCGGCCCGGGCTGGGACCAGATGGGCGCGCGCACCACGGATCGCGATCTGAAGCCGCTTCTGACGGCGCTGAAACGCCCGCATCTGGATTATTTCAAAAGCTTCCATGCGGATACCGCCACGTTCGGTTCGCGCAAGGCGATCGAACATGCGATCGAGTTTTTCGGCGAGGACAGGGTGCTGTTCGCCTCGGATTCGCCGTTCGATCCGGAAGGCGGGCCGACCTATATCCGCGAGACCATCCGCATCATCGAGGAGATGGATATCACGGATGCCCTGCGCCGCAAGCTGTTTCAGGGCAATGCTGAAAAGCTGCTTGGCCTGAAGCTCTGAAGGCGCAGGCGATGATCGCAAGGCACTATATCGACGGCGCGTGGCTGGAAGGCGACGCGCCGTTGCGCGACAGTATCAATCCGGCGGACGGGTCGGTGCTGGGGCAGTTTCACCCCGGCTCGGCCGCGCTGCTGGATCAGGCCGCCAGCGTCGCCCGCGCAACCTTCTTCGCCAGCAACTGGGCCGCCGCGCCGCGCCTGCGGGCGCAGGTTCTGTTCGAGTTTGCCGATAGGTTGTGGGCGGCGCGTGAAGGGCTGACCGATCTGATCGTGGCGGAAAACGGCAAGCTGCGCGCCGAGGCAGCGGGCGAGATGATGGGCGCGATCTCGGAAACCCGCTACTACGGCGGTCTGGCGCGTGCCATTCAGGGCCGGATGCAGGAGGCAACGGCGGGCAATTTCAGCCTGTTGCACCGCGAAGCCGCCGGAGTTGCGGCGATCATCGTGCCGTGGAACGCGCCTGTCACGCTGCTGATCCGCTCGCTCGCGCCTGCTTTGGCGGCGGGCTGTACCTGCGTGCTGAAACCCGCCGACCAGACGCCGCTGATCCATGCCCGCGTCATGCAATGCCTGGCGGATTGCCCCAGCCTGCCGAAAGGCGTGGTGAACTCGGTCAACGAAAACGGCGCCGAGGTCGGGCAGGCGATGGTGGCCTCAGGCGATATCGACGTGATCTCGTTCACCGGCTCGTCGGCCACCGGCAAGAAGATCATGGCCGGGGCGGCCCCCACGCTGAAGCGGCTGAACCTTGAACTGGGCGGCAAGGCCCCGGCAATCATCTTCCCGGACGCCGATCTTGATCTGGCGGTGCGTGAGTTGACGCATGGCGCGCTGGTGATGGCCGGGCAGATCTGCGTCGCCGCCGCGCGGTTCCTGGTGCATGACACTATCCGCGCGGAGTTTGAATCGCGCATGATCGCCGCCTTCCGGGCGGTGAAAACCGGCCCCGGCGCGGACCCGTCCAGCCAGATGGGCAGCCTGATCGACATGGCCGCGCAACAGCGCCTGCTGGGGATCATTGAACGCGCGGGCGACGAGGGCGAGATGCTTCTGCAAGGCGAAGCGCAGTCGCCGGGCGCGTTCCTGACGCCCAGCCTGTTTCGCATCGACAACCTCGCATCCGATCTGGTGCAGGACGAATTGTTCGGCCCCATCGCCTCGGTCGAGATGTTCCATGACGAGGCCGAGGCGGTGCAGATGGCCAATGCCACGGTCTATGGCCTGGCGGCCAGCGTCTTTACCCGCGACCTCAACCGCACGCTCCGGGTCAGCCGGGCGATCCGCGCCGGTACTGTCTGGGTCAATTCCCATACCCGCCTGTTTGCCGAGGGCGAGACCGGTGGCTATGGCCAGTCCGGCCTTGGCCGCCTGCACGGGATCGAGGGGCTGAACGACTTTCTGGAAACCAAGCATATCTATATCGAGGCAGGGCAGGTCGGCGGATGATTGATTTCGACAGGGTTTACGATGTTGTCATCGTCGGCGGCGGGCCGGTTGGCCTTGGCCTGGCGATTGACCTGGGCCAGCGCGGCCATAGCGTCGCCGTGGTAGAAAAACACGTCACCCTGCATTCGATCCCCAAGGGGCAGAACCTGACCCAGCGCACGATGGAGCATTTTCAGGCCTGGGGCTGCGAGGATGCGATCCGCGCCGCCCGCCTTGTGCCGAAGGGCTATGCCATTGGCGGCATGACCTCGTATGACAACCTCTTGTCGGGCTATCATTATGACTGGCTGCAACGCGATCTGGTCGCGCCCTATTACAACGCCGCCAATGAACGCCTGCCGCAATACCAGACCGAAAGCGTGCTGCGCGCCCGCGCCGCCGAAATTGCGGGCATCGACATCGCCTATGGCTGGGAAGCGTCCGGGCTGGCGCAGGATGAGGGCGGGGCGACTGTGTCGATCACCGGGCCAGGTGGCGAGGCCGCACAGATGCGCGCCCGCTTTGCCGTCGGTGCCGATGGCGCACGTTCGGCGATGCGCGAGATGGCGGGGATCAGCCAGACCCGATCCGAGCATGACAAGCTGATGGTGCTGCTGGTGTTCCGCTCCACCGGCCTGCACGAGCTTTTGAAACGCTATCCGGGCAAGCAGTTCTATTGCGTGCTGAACCGCGAATTGCAGGGCTACTGGCTGTTCTTCGGGCGGGTCGATCTGGGCACCACATGGTTCTTTCATGCCCCGGTGCCCCTTGGCACGACGCGCGAGAATTTCGATTTCAAGGCCTATCTGGAACAGGCGGTGGGGGCGGAAATCGACGTCGCGTTCGATCATGTCGGGTTCTGGGAGCTTCGCATTGCGCTGGCCGATACCTATCGGCAGGCCTCGGTCTTCATCGCCGGTGATGCCTGCCATTCGCATCCGCCCTATGGCGGTTATGGCGTCAATACCGGGCTGGAAGATGCCCGCAATCTGGGCTGGAAACTCTCGGCAATGCTGGCAGGCTGGGGCAGCGAGGCCCTGCTGGACAGCTACACCGCCGAGCGCCGCCCGGTTTTCGCCACCACGGCGGAGCATTTCATCGAACGCTTCATCCGCGAGGACCGGGACTTCCTGAATGCCCATTCCCCGGGCGAGGATGGCGAGGCGGCGTTCTGCCGGGCCTGGGACAACCGCAACGAAGGATCGTCTGAAGTGATGGCGTTTGCGCCGAATTACGATGGTTCGCCGATTGTCTGCGGCACGGAGGGGGCTGCGCCATCGGCCCTCGGCAGCCACGAATTCCGCGCCCGTGCCGGGCATCATCTGGCACCGCAGGTGCTGGGTGATGGCAGGGGGGCCTTCGCGCATCTGGGGCCGGGCTTCACATTGTTTGCGCATGAGGATCAGGCGGCGACGGCTGACGCCTTCGCGGATGCGGCGAGGGCGGCAGGGGTGCCGCTGCGCGTGGTGCGCTCCGGCGATTGCCCGGCCTTTGCGGGCTGGCAGGCAGGGCTGGTTCTGGTGCGGCCCGATCACTACGTGGCCTGGACCGGCGATGCCACCGGGGCGGCGGCGGCGTCGATCCTTGCACGGGTGACGGGCCGGGCCTGAGGCGGATCATGGAAACGATTGCCATCATCGCGCTGGCCTTCGCGTTCGGCGGCATCCTGAAAGGTGCCACCGGGGTTGGCGCGCCGATCCTGGCGGTCCCGCTGCTGGCATTGTTTTTCGACATGCCGTTTGCCATCACGATCTTCTCGATCCCCAACCTTTTGCCGAATATCTGGCAGGCCTGGACCTATCGCCGCGAGCGCCTGCCGCGCGTCTTCAACCTGCGGTTCGCGCTGGCCGGCGGGCTGGGGGCGGCGACGGGGACCTACCTGCTGGCCAACATCCCCTCGCATCTGCTGGAGCAGGTGCTGGCTTTGGTGGTGCTGGTCTATGTCGGGTTCCGCCTGTTCCATCCGTCCTGGGCGCTGCCATATCCGGCAGGTCGCGCGCTGGCCGCCCCGGTCGGGTTTCTGGCCGGTGCGCTGCAGGCCAGTGCCGGGTTGTCGGCGCCGGTTTCGATCACCTTCCTGACGGCGATGCGGCTGGACCGGGGCACCTTCATCACCACGATCTCGACCTTCTTCGTGGCCCTTGGCGTGGTGCAGATCCCGATGCTGATTTATTACGGCTTCCTCACCCCGCATACCGCGATGCTGAGCGCCGCCGCCCTGATCCCGCTGATCGCCGCGATGCCGCTCGGGGCATGGCTGATCCGGTGTGTCCCGCGCGAGCGGTTCGAGATGGTGCTATTGGTGATACTGGTGGGTTTGAGCCTGAAACTGCTGTCGGGGTTCTTCTTCTAGGTGCAGGCGTTCGCGGCCCGTGCGGCATTGCGAATATTGACAAAAATCAGTTTGTGCTATCGAATACAAGCAAGAGTTGCCGACAGCGCACCTGAATTTCGGATGGTCAATCCGTTGTTCCCAATGGCCAGCCAGAGCGTGATGCGTGTGCGGTCGGATTATTTTCAATACGCCCAGATGCGCGCGGTTGCCGGACAAATTGACCGGACCCTGACGAAAAGAATAGAAAAACAGATGGTGGCCCCTGGCACGGCGACACCCTTCCTAGAAAGGAAAGTCCATGAGCGGCACGTTTTACGGAACCACCGCAATCGCAATTTCGGGCGATGACAGTATCGACGGCATTATCACCGGCCACCGTTGGTCGAGCACGACGATCTATTACAGCTTCCCGTCATCGAATTCGGTTTTCGACTACGACACGGATACCGCTGTCTATACCGGCGGCAGATTTTCCGCGCTGACGACTCAACAAGAAGATGCAGTCAATTTCGCGCTGAATGCCGATCTTGATGGCGGCGGCGCAACCACGGTTGCGGCCAGCGCCGGGTTCTCGGTCGAAGGGTTCACCGGGCTGACCGTTACCCTTGATACCACCCCTGACACCACCTCGCAGGAGCATATCCGATACGCCAACACCACCTCGGCCCTGGTCGGGACTGCTAGGGTTGCGGATTTTCCGGGCGATTACATAACTGCCAGCGAACTCGACGATAATGGCGATGTCTGGTTCAACTCTACCGGCGCTACGCCCACCGCCGGGAATTTCGATTGGGCGACCGTCCTGCACGAGACCGGCCACGCGCTGGGGCTGAAACACGGCCACGCTGTCGGGGCCTCGGTCAACGGCACGACAGCCCTGCCAGCGGCAGAGGATTCGCTGGAATTCTCGGTCATGACCTACAATTCCTATATCGGCCAGGACCGCACGATCTACAATTTCAACACGACCGAGGCCTGGGGTGCGCCGCAGACCTACATGATGAACGATATTGCAGCGTTGCAATATCTCTATGGCGCGAATTTCACCACCAATTCCGGCAACACCACCTATAGCTGGAATCCGGGTTCCGGCGATACGCTGGTCAACGGTGAAATCGGGATCGACGCCGGCGGCAATGTCATCTTCGCCACGATCTGGGATGGCGGTGGCACCGATACCTACGATCTGTCGGCCTATGCCTCGGACCTGACAATTGATCTGACGCCGGGCGGCTGGTCGATCTTTGACGCAACCCAACTGGCAGATCTGGGGGCGACCGGGCCAGGCGTCGGGCAGCAGATCGCGCGCGGTTCGATCTTCAACGCGCGGCTGTTCAATGGCGATGCACGATCACTGATCGAAAACGCCACAGGCGGTTCGGGCGATGACGAAATCACCGGCAATGCGGCGAACAACACCCTGACCGGCAATGGCGGCGACGACACGCTGCGCGGCGGTGACGGCAACGACACGCTGCTGGGCGGGGCCGGTTCGGACACGATGTTTGGCGAAGACGGAGATGACACGTTCCGCTATTCCGCCAGCGATGTGGTTGGCGCTTCGGAATACCTGAATGGCGGCAGCGGCAACGACCGCGTTCTGCTGACCGGTGCCGGGACGTTCAGCTTTGGCAATTCGTTCGATGTATCTTCGGTGGAAGAAATCGAATTCAATGCCGATGGCATAGATGACAAGACCATGACGATGGGCAGTCAGGAACTCGATTCCGCCTCCGAATGGCTGAACGTTCACATTGACGGCAACAATACCCTCGGCGCGGATGACACCATCGAAATCACCATGACAACCAGCAACCTGACGCTGGCGGGCTGGACTTTCGAGGACTGGAAATCGGCAAGTGCCGGTGCCAACAACACCGACCGGATCTATATCTATGGAAGTATCTCGGCCAACACGATCACCGGGTCCTCCGAAGACGATATCATTGACGGCGGCGGCGGCAATGACACGATTAACGGCGGCGACGGCGACGATATCCTGACCGGCGGTGCGGGCACCGATACGCTGAACGGTGACGGCGGCAACGATACCATCACCTCGGATGCCGATGGCGGCACCTATAACGGCGGCGCGGGCAATGACCTGATGTATTCCGCCTCGGGCGCGGAATGGATGGATGGCGGCAGCGGCACCGACACGATCGACCACACCGCGGTTGACAGCGACTACACCTTCAACATGGCCACCGGCCTGACCGGATTCATCTTTGAATCCTTCATGAATTTTGAAAACGCCAACATGGGCGACGGCAATGACAACGTGACCGGTACATCCGGTGCCAATGTCATTCGCGGCGGTCTGGGCAATGACACGATTGATGACGGCGCAGGCGGCGACACGATCTTCGGCGAAGGCGGGGACGATCTGTTCCTGGCCGGTGACAGCAATTTCGGCGATGGCGATTCCTGGGATGGCGGAACGGGGACGGATACACTGAGCTACCAGAACCGCAACTGGGGCTCTTCTATCGTTACCTTCGACCTGTCGCTCGGCACCGCCACCTTCAACGGGTTTACCGAGACTTTCACCAGTATCGAGAATTTCATCGGCTCGGGCGGCAATGACATCGTTACCGGATCGGCCGGCACCAATGTGATTTCTCTGCGGGGCGGGAACGACACACTCATTCATAACGCGCTTGGCAGCGACAGCTACGATGGCGGCTCCGGCATTGATACCCTGCACAGCAACGTGAACTGGGTGAGTACCGTGCATTTCAGCCTGACGGCCGGCAGGGTGACATATATAGGCAGCAACCGCGACACCATTGCCGGATTCGAGAATCTTGAGATTGGCGGTTCGGCGCAGATATCCGGCGACAGCGGTAACAACGTGCTGACGGCGCTGTCCACGGATTCCTCCCACGCCAACGTCATCAACGGCCTCGGCGGCAATGACACGATCTCGGGCGGTTCGGGCGACGACATTCTGAACGGGGGGTCCGGGAACGATACGATCAATGGCGGCAATGACGACGACACCATTGATGACGGAAGTGGCAGCGATACCGTCAGCGGCGGCGACGGTGACGATCTGTTCCTGGCCGGCGACAGCGATTTCGGCAACGGCGACACCTGGGATGGCGGTGCCGGAACCGACACGCTGAGTTTCCAGAACCATGACTGGGGCAGACCGCCGTCGGACGTGGTGTTCGACCTGGCGGCCGGGACAGCGAGCTATAACGTCGGAACCGAGACCTTCACCAGCATCGAGAATTTCATCGGCTCTGACGGCGTCGAGACCATCCGTGGCTCGAACGGGATCAATGTGATCGACGGGCGCGATGGCGACGATACGATCGATGCCAGGCTGGGCGCCGATACGATCAACGGCGGTGCCGGCGACGACATCATAATCGACGAGGACAGTTTCGCACTTGCGAACGGCGATACCATCGACGGCGGCGCGGGCAATGATACGCTGGTGAGCAATCTTGTCTGGTCCGCCCTGGTGCATTTCAATCTGGCGACCGGTCGCAGTACGTTCGATGGCGACGATATCGACACCTATACCAGCATCGAAAATGTTTGGACCGGGGGGCGGGCGCAGATCACCGGTGACAACAATGCCAACATTCTGATCGCTCTGTCTGCCAATTCGGGGCATGACAACCTGATCAGCGGCGGCGGCGGTAACGACACCATCGTCGGTGGCGGCGGCAACGATCTCCTGAACGGTGACGATGGCGACGACAACATCGAAGGCGGCACCGAAAACGACCTGATCAACGGTGGCGACGGCAATGACTTTCTGTTCGGCGAAGAGGGTGATGATACGCTGAACGGCGACCTTGGACACGACACGCTGAACGGCGGCGACGGAGCGGATACGCTGAACGGCGGCGATGGGCATGACTGGGTTCATGGCGGCACCGGCAATGATCTGATCGACGGTGGCTCGGGCAACGACGTACTGAACGGCGAAGATGGCGACGATACCATCGACGGCGACTCGGGCGATGACACTCTGGATGGCGGCATCGGCGATGATACTCTGAGCGGCGGCAACGGGATCGACAGGCTTGATGGCGGCGATGGCAATGACGTACTGGATGGCGGCCACGGCAAGGATGATGCTTTCGGCGGGGCCGGGCGGGACCGCTTCGTGATCTCGGCCAATCATTATGGCGACAATGTCGATGGCGGCTCGGATGTCGACACGCTGGACCTGTCTGGCTGGCTGACAGGCGCGGGGCTGGCTGCATCGGTCAACCTGATCACCGGTGTTTACGAGATCGTGGTGAATTCCTTTGGCGACAATGGCACCTACACGATCAACAGCATCGAGAACGTCTTTGGCACCGCCTATGACGACACCATCCAGGGTGACGGACGGCGCAACCTGTTGCGTGGCAATGACGGCAATGATTCCGTGGTCGCTGGCGGTGGTAATGACCGGGTCTATGGCGGCGGCGGCAACGACACCCTGTCGGGGCGCGACGGCAATGACCGCCTGTATGGCGATGCCGGCAATGACATTCTGAACGGCGAATCCGGGGCTGACCGTTTGACCGGCGGCAGCGGTGCGGACCAGTTGCGCGGCGGGGCCGGGAACGACCTGATGGAGGCTGGCAGCGATGACGACATCCTGATCGGCGGCACCGGCAATGACACGATGTCGGGCGGCAGCGGGATTGACCAGTTGGATGGCGGGGCCGGGCGCGACGACATGCAGGGCGGTTCGGGCGATGACATCCTGACCGGCGGCGGCGGCCATGATGTGATGGATGGCGGCGGCAACAACGACCAGATGGATGGCGGCGGCGGTGACGACCAGATGAACGGTGGCACCGGCGGCGACAACATGCAGGGCGGTTCGGGTCTTGACATCATGAACGGCGAAGCCGGCGGCGACGTGCTGGATGGCGGCGCTGGCAACGACACGCTGGATGGCGGTAGCGGCAACGACAGGCTTTATGGCGGCGATGGCCGCGATACGGTTCTGGGCGGCGCGGGCAATGACCGGCTTTACGGCGGTGGCGGCGACGACGTGCTGGACGGCGGCGCAGGCAACGACTTCCTGGACGGCGATGCCGGCAGCGACAAGTTCGTGCTGATGGTCGGCGGCGGCAACGACGTGATCCGCGACTTCACCGATGATGTCGACACGCTGCGGCTGGATCAGGCGCTCTGGGCCGGCCCGCTGACCCGCCAGCAGGTGGTGGACACCTTCGCCACGGCTGTGGGCGACGACATCCTGTTCATTTTCGCCGGTGGCGAGTCGATCGAGGTGCGCGGCGCGGCAGTCCTGGGGCTGGCAGCGATGTATGATGACATCGCGCTGATCTGATGCAGGCGGCGCGGCGGAATGTTGCCGTTGCGTCGGGGCTTCTCAAGTCGGTCGGGAACGTGGCAGTCTGCCACCGGCTCCAAACGCGAAGGGAAACGCCGAGATGACCGACATGATGCAGAGGATCGTCCTGGCGGCGCGCCCGCAAGGCACACCGAAACCTGCCGATTTCCGTCTGGAAAGCCTGCCGGTGCCAACCCCGGGCAAGGGCGAAATCCTGGTGCGGGTGATCTGGCTGTCGCTGGACCCCTACATGCGCGGGCGCATGGATGACGCGAAATCCTACGCCGATCCGGTGCCCCTTGGCGGCGTGATGGAGGGCGGCACGGTGGCCGAGGTGATTGCCTCGGATCATCCGAAATGGCAGGTTGGCGATATCGTCGAAGGCCGGTTCGGCTGGCAAAGCCATGCCATCAGCGATGGCGCGATGCTGCGCCGGCTCGATCCCGCTCAGGCACCGGTATCCACCGCGCTGGGGGTTCTGGGCATGCCGGGCATCACCGCCTATGTCGGGCTGAACGATCATGGCCGCCCCAAGGCGGGCGAAACGCTGGTCGTGTCGGCGGCAACCGGCGCGGTCGGCTCGCTGGTCGGGCAACTTGGCAAGGCCTATGGCCTGCGGGTGGTCGGGGTGGCCGGCGGGGCCAGGAAATGCGCCTTTGCGGTGCAGGAGCTTGGCTTTGACGCCTGCATAGATCACCGCGCGGCGGCGGATGCTTCGGCGATGCGCAAGGAATTGGCGAAGGAATGCCCGGCGGGCGTGGACATCTATTTCGAGAATGTCGGCGGCAAGACGCTGGAGGCGGTTCTGCCCCTGATGAACCCGCTGGGGCGCATTCCGGTCTGCGGCATGATTTCGTGGTACAACGAAGGCGCGCTGGGGGCGGGTGCCGCCAGCACGATGAGCATGCCGGCGCTGTGGCGCTCGATCCTGGTCAAGCGGCTGGCGGTGCGGGGCTTCATCATCACGGATCATTACGACCGGTTCCCCGCCTTCCTGGCCGAGGTTTCGGGGCATCTGGCAAGCGGCAAGGTGACATACCGCGAAACCATCGCCGAAGGGCTGGAGGCCGCGCCGGAAGCGTTCATCGCCATGCTTGGCGGCGGCAATTTCGGAAAGCAACTGGTGCGGGTATCGCCGGATCCGACGCGGGGCTGAGCCGGTTGCGGCGGCAGGCAGAACTTTGCACTAAATTCTGCGGGGCGTGAAAATTCTTGGCAAAAATTTTCGGGTGGCACCGGCGTGAAAGCCCCGTGCCTGCCACGCTCAATCCTGCCAGAGCGCGCGTTCTGTCAGTACGGATTTCAGCAGCGCACAATCATCCGCCATCAGCCCGTCTACGCCGAGGTCCAGCAACCGGCGCATCTCGGGCGCGTCGTTGATCGTCCAGACATGCACTTTCAGACCGATCCGCCGCGCATGTGCCAGTGTGCGCTTCGTGATCAGCGTCACGCCGCGATGCGTTACCGGCAATTGCACGCAACAGGCGGAAAACCGTTGCGGCAGGTGCAGTTGCGCCGCAAGGTAGAATTGCGCCGCATGCGCAGTGCCGAGCGAATGGCACAGGGGTTGGCGGGCAGCCTGCATCACCATGCGGATGCGCCGGTCGCTGAAACTGCCGATACAGACCCTGTTGCCGGCCCCGGTATCGCGGATCATCCGGCCCATCGGCGCAGTCGCGGCCTCGGATTTGGCATCGAGATTGAGGCAGGTTTCGGGAAACGCCTCCAGAAGGTCGGCCAGTTTCGGGATCGCGTGGTTGCCGTGGATGGTCAGGCTGGCGATATCGGCGGCGCTGAGGTCCTCCAGCCGCCTTGGATCGCCGGTCAGGCGTTTCAGGTCGGCATCGTGAAACACGAACGGCACCCCGTCGGATGAGGCATGGATATCGGTTTCCAGCAGGTGATAACCGAGCGAGACCGCCTCCGCGAAGGCGGCAAAGGTGTTTTCCGGGATCACGCCGTTATTGGCCCCGCGATGGGCGAAGGCCTGCACGCCCTTGGAATTCAGCAAGTCCCTGAAATCAGTCGGCACGCGGTTTCCCCGGAATGGCCGCAGGCGGGCGCGGCGAACCGCTCTACTATACCGCCGCGACCGCCCCTGAAAAGGCCAAAGGCGGCACATACCCCTTGTCGTTGCCGCAGCCCGTCCTATGCTTTGGGGTGGGAAATGGTGGATGTTGGGGGGTGGCATGGATATCGTTGCGCTTGGTTACATCGGCGTCAATGCGATGGAACCTGACGACTGGTCGGACTACGCCACCGGACTTTTGGGCATGCAGCAGGTCGACCGCGCCGCCAATACCGCCGCCTTTCGCATGGATGACCGCTGCCAGCGGCTGATCGTCACCCGCTCGGGCGATGGCAATCCCGGTTTTGTGGGCTGGGAGGCTGCGGATGCCGCGGCGCTTGACCGGCTGGCCGCGCGGCTGTCGGATGCCGGTGCGCCGGTGGAGGCGGCCCCGAGGGACCTGTGCGACGCCCGCTTCGTGGCCGAGATGATCCGCACCAGCGATCCCGAAGGCAACAGGGTCGAGATTTTCACCGGCCCGATGCTTGCCGATACACCGTTTCAGCCGGGCCGGCCGATCTCGGGCTTCAGTACCGGCCCGTTCGGCATGGGCCATGCGGTGCTGACGGTCGAGGATGCCAAGGCGCTGGTGCCGTTTTACCGCGATCTTCTGGGCTTTCACGTATCGGATTACGGCAAGACGCCGCAGCCCTTGTTTTTCTTCCATGTCAACGGGCGGCATCATTCCTTTGCGATGGTCGGTCTCGGGCGGCGCGGTTTTCATCACTTCATGGTCGAGTATAATTCGCTGGACGATGTCGGGCAGGGCTATGATATCGCGCTGCTTGATCCCGATCAGATCGCCTATACGATGGGGCGGCATTCCAACGATTACATGCAGTCCTTCTATACCCACACGCCGTCCGGTTTTTTCGTCGAAAGCGGGTTTGGCGGGCGGGTGATTGATCCCGAGACATGGGAGCCGCACGAAACCTTCGGCGGTCCCAGCCTGTGGGGGCATGACCGCTTGTTCATGCCAGACGATCTGCGAGCCCAGTTCCGCGAGGCGCGGATGAAGCTGGCCCGCGAGGGCGTGCGCGCACCCAATTGCCCCTGGCTGGAAAGCGTGGCAGGACAAAGGGGATAGCTGATTGATGACGAGGAGAACAACATGCGTCTGGTAAGTTTCCGCCGTGCTGACGGCGGCATGGGTTTTGGCACGATCACCGGCGATGTGATCGCCGATTGCGCGGCGGTGATGACCGGCCACTGTGATCTGCGCGCCGTGCTGGCGGATAATGCGCTGACGGCGCTGTCGTCGGCGGCGGCGACGGCACCGCGATTGCCGCTGGCCTCGGTCACGCTTCTGCCGCCGGTGCCGAACCCTGACAAGATCCTCTGTGTCGGCCTGAATTACCTGGCGCATATTCTGGAAGGCGGGCGCGAACCCTTGCCCTATCCGTCGATGTTCACCCGCTATCCGGCCTCGGTGGTCGGGCATGGCAGCGCGATGGCGCGCCCGGCGGAATCGGACAAGTTTGATTTCGAGGGCGAAATGGCGGTGGTGATCGGCAGGCCCGGGCGGCGGATTGCCGCGGCGAATGCGCTGGATCATGTGGCCGGGTATACCTGTTTCAACGACGGCTCGATCCGTGATTATCAGGGGCACAGCTCGCAATTCTGGCCGGGCAAGAACTTCCAGAATTCCGGCGCGATGGGCCCCTGGATCGTGACGGCGGACGAGGCCCCCGATCCCGGTGCGATGCATCTCAGAACCCTGTTGAACGGGCAGGAGGTGCAATCCTCGCCGGTCAGCGATCTGGCCATCGGGGTTGCGGACCTGATCGCCTACATCTCCACCGTGATCGAATTGCTGCCGGGCGATGTGATCGCCACCGGCACGCCAAGCGGCGTGGGCCTTTACCGCAAGCCGCCGCTTTTCATGAAGGCCGGCGATGTGGTCGAGGTCGAGATTTCCGGCATCGGCACGCTGCGCAACCCGGTGGTGGATGGCTGAAAACGCCTAACCCTGACGCAGGGTCGCCGTCACTTCCGCCAGGATCGAAACCGCGATCTCGGCGGGGGTTTTCGCGCTGATCGACAGGCCGACCGGAGCATGGATGCGGCCAAGCTGGCCGTGCGTCAGCCCGGCGGCAGTCAACCGGTCCAGCCGCTTGGCATGGGTTTTGCGCGAGCCGAGGCAGCCGAGGTAGAAGGCCTCTGATCCAAGGGCCGCGGTGATCGCGGGATCGTCGATCTTGGGGTCATGCGACAGGGTGACAATGGCGGTGCGCGCATCCAGCCCGATTGCGGCCATTGCCGCATCCGGCCAGTCGGTGCGGATGTCCAGATCGGGAAACCGCGCCGCCGTGGCGAAGGCGTCGCGTGGGTCGATCAATACCGTGTCCCAGCCCGCCAGCCGCGCCATCGGCACCAGTGCCTGGGCGATATGCACCGCACCGATCACGATCATCTTCAGCGGCGGATTGTGGATGCTGATGAACGCATCGCCCTCAAACCCCGCTCGATCCTCGCGCAGGCGCGGGGCGATTACGTCGCCGAGGGCAGCGTCGCTTGCATCGGCCAGCCGGTGGGTTCCGCCTGTGGTGCCGATGACCCAGGCCACCGGCTGGCGGGCGGCGCGGATCGCCACCAGCCGTTCCAAAAGGGCAATATCAGGGCCTTCGCCGGTTCCGACCGGCAGCACCAGCACCTTGATATTGCCGCCACAGGCCAGCCCGACGGCAAAGGCCTCGTCATCGGAAACACCGTAATCCAGCAGCCGCATCCGGCCATCGGCCAGCGCCTCGCCCGCCTCGATCACCACCGCGCCTTCGACGCAACCGCCCGAAACCGAACCGGCAATCGCGCCGTCATCGCCGATCGCCATCATCGCGCCGACCGGCCGGGGGGCGGAACCCCATGTCTCGACCACCAGCGCCAGCGCCACCTGGCGGCCCTGGTCGATCCAGCCAAGGGCGGTTTCGGGGATGTCGTTTATGGAAATCGTCATGGTGGAGCAGTCCGGCGGGTATGATCTGGCATTCGCCGCAAGCCTGCCGCCAACGCCACTCCGACGCAAGCGCTTGTGTGAAATCGCGGCTTCGTGCGACACTTCCACCCAAAAGCTAAGACGGCAAGGATGGCAACAGGCATGACAGGTTTCGCAAGCAGCAGGTGGTGGAAGGCCATCGCAGTTTTCGTGGCGCTGGCCGTACTGCCAGCCTCGGCAAGGGCCGCCGAATTGCGGGCCTATTTCTTCGGCAATTCGCTGGTCTATCACGCGGAAGGTGGCGCGGCGACCGCCGTGCCGCATTGGCTGGCGCTGTTGGCCAAAGCCTCGGGCAAGGGCTTCGCGGCCAGCGGGCAATGGGGGTTCCTGAGGAACTTCGCCGCCGATCTGCCGCCGATTGCCAATTGGTCTTTCGCCAATGTTACCCCGGCCTTTGATCCCGACCGGGGCGATTTTGCCTCTGCCGGGATCAGTGCAATCGTTCTCAGCCCGGCGAATTTCATTCAGGGCCGCGCGGCATCAGCCCCATATGAGGGCGACAACCCGGATGGTCAAAGCCCGCTCGGTGCGGCGCTGGCGCTGGTGGACGCGCTGGGCGATCAGGCTCCGGGGGCGGTGATCTATCTCTATGAAGGCTGGCCGGATATGGGGCCGTTTGCCAAGCAGTTTCCGCCGGATGCGGATGCTTTCGCTGCCTATCGGGCCTATGCGACAGGGGATTTCCACCGCTGGCATCTGGATTTTGTGCAGGCGCTGAAGGCGGCCAGGCCGGGGCGGGAATTCCGGCTTATCCCGGTCTCGTCGGTGGTGGCGAAGCTGGTCTCGGACGGGCCGCTTGCCGGGATGTCACCGGCTGATCTTTATATCGACGATGCGCCGCACGGCACGCCCGCCCTTTACCTGCTGGCGGCGATGGTGACCTATTCCGCGCTTTACGGCGAGGCCCCGGCGATGCCGCCCGGCGCGTTGCCGCTGCCGGGGGATTTCACCGCGATCAGCGCCGCCATCGCCGCCCGGATGGGCCTTCAGGCTGCCTCTGCGCCGCCCGCCGAGTCTCCGCTGCAGGGCCTTGGCCTTGCCAATCCGTCGCTGGCGATGGGGCTGGACGGTATTTCCGACTGGTCGCCGCAGCACCCGTTCATCGACCTGATGAAGACCGCCCGGCCCTGGATCGGCCACCGCCCCGGCCAGTGGGGCGGCATGGAGGCCGATGCGATGGAGGCGGGCGGCCTCCTCGACGCCAACGGCTGGCCGCTGGCGATCCCCGACGGTATCGAGAAACTGGAAACCATGATCCTGACGGACCGCGATCCGGCCACGGCCTCGCTGGCCGGGCGCTACCGGCTGACCTACAGGGGCGAGGGCGAATTGCGCCTGGGCGGGCGGGCCGCCAATCCGAGTTACGGCAAAGGCGAAATCCGTTTCGATTTCACTCCCGGCGACGGGCCGGTGGTGATTACCATTCTCAGCACCGATCCGGGGCGCAATGGCAACCACATCCGCGATATCTCGGTCATCCGCGCCGATCAGATCGAATTGTCCGAGGCCGGTGCGGTGTTCAATCCCGACTGGCTGGCGCATGTCGCGGACCTGCGCTCGGTGCGGTTCATGGACTGGATGTTCACCAATGGCTCGACGCAGGCGGCCTGGGCCGACCGTCCGCAGATCGGCGATTACAGCTATGCGCGGCGCGGCGTGCCGGTGGAGGTGATGCTGGCGCTGGCCAACCGGATCGGGGCCGATCCGTGGTTCAACATGCCGCACCTGGCGGATGACGATTATATTCGCCGCTTCGCCGAAGCGGTGCGCGACGGGCTGAACCCGGACCTGAAGGCGCATGTGGAATATTCCAACGAATTGTGGAACTTCATCTTCCCGCAGACAATCTGGGCACGGGCCGAGGCGGCGCGGCGCTGGCCGGATGCCGGGGATGATGGCTGGATGCAGCTTGCCGGCGGGCGTGCCGCCGAGATGGCGGCGATCTGGGCCGAGGTGTTCGGCGATGCAGCTGCGGCGCGGCTGGTGCGGGTGGTGGCGGTGCATACCGGCTGGCCGGGGCTGGAGGCGGCAATTCTTGAGGCTCCCTTGTGGGTGGGCGATGGCGCTGGCCGTCAGCCTCCTGCCAGCGCCTTCGATGCCTATGCGGTGACGGGGTATTTCGGCTATGACCTCGGCAGCGAGGCGATGGCCCCGACATTAGGTGACTGGTTGCGCGACAGCCGCAAGGCGGCGGAAGTGGTGGCGGCGGAGCAAGGATTGAGCGGCGATGCGGCGCGGCGCTACATCTCCGATCACCGCTTCGATCTCGCGATTGCCCGGGCCGAAACTCATCTCGCCACCGAGGCATTGCCCGAATTGCTGGACAGGACATTTCCCTATCACGCGGGCGTCGCTGCCAGGCATGGCTTGCGGCTGGTGATGTATGAGGGTGGCACGCATGTGACCGGCCTTGGCGCGGTGATCGCGGATGACGAAGCGACGGCGTTTTTCACCAACCTCAATTACAGCCCGGCCATGGCGCGGCTGTATCAGACGTTGCTGACGGGCTGGCGCGCCGCAGGCGGCACCCAGTTCAACGCCTATGTGGATATCGGGCGGCCCAGCAAATGGGGAAGCTGGGGCGCGATACGGCATCTGGACGACACCAACCCGCGCGCCGACGTTTTGGCCGCCGACAACCGCGAAGTGCCGGGCTGGTGGGAGGTCCGCACGCCGGATGCCTTCACCCACGGCGGCCTGTTTGAGGGCAGCGACGGCCCCGAGGTTCTGGCCGGCAGCGAAAAGGCGGACATTCTGCTCGGCCGGGGCGGTGACGATATCCTGATCGTCGCCGGTGACGGCGACCTTTTGCATGGCGGGGCGGGCCACGATATCGCGGTGCTGGCCGGGCGCGTCAGCGATTACCGGTTCGTGCGGCAGGGCGAGCGCCTGCTGGCGATCTGGTCGGGCGGTCAGGCCTCGCTGTTCGATATCGAGGTGGTGCGGTTCACCGGCGGCCAGTAGCGTCAGGTCTGGCGACTGGCCATTGCCGCTGTCGTGATCCCGTGGCGGGCGGGCATTGCCCCCGTCTTTGCCATCTCCGACAACAGCGTTTCCGCCCCGATGGCGGAATGAAACTGTGCCTCGATCAGGCGCTGCGCGGCTTCGCCGAGGCGCGTGGCAAGGGCCGGGTCGGCGACAATCGCCTGGATCGCATCTGCCAGCGCTTCGGGTGATTTCGGGGCCACCAGCCAGCCGGTTTCGCCATGCGTGATCAGTTCCGGCACGCCGCCCGCATCGGTGCCGATGGTCGGAACACCGCTGGCCATCGCCTCCATATAGGCGACCCCAAGGGGTTCGTGCCAACTGGCCAGCACGAAGATATGGGCGGCATGAAGGCGGTCGCGCACCTGATCCGAGCTGATCGCGCCCAGCAGGCGCACCCGGTTGTGCAGGCCTTTGGCCACCAGAAGCGCCTCTAGCTCGCGGCGATAGCCATTGCCGCCATTGTCATCCTCGCCCGCGATGTCCAGTTCGACCTTCAGGCCGCGCTCCGCCAGCAGCGAAACCGCCTGCATCAGGTCCTGATGGCCCTTGACGATATTGAGCCGACCGCAGGCGAATACCCGGATCACCTCGTCCTTTCGGGCGGGCTGATAGGGGGTCTTGCGGCGCAGGGCCTCGGTATCGACACCCATCGGCTGGATCGGCACCCGGCGCGGCAGGTCGGGGCCAATCTCGGCGCGGATTTCGCCCAGTATCTTGCGGGTGATGACCAGCCCGAAGGCCGCACCGCGCCATTTCAGGCCCTGCCCGGGGCCGTAATCGCATAATGGCCCGTGCAATGTCAGCGAGTAGGGCAGGCCGGTCATTTCCGCCGCCAGTGCCGCGATCAGTGCGGCGCGACCGCAGGAATGGGCGTGGATATGGGTGATGCCGCGCCGCCGACAGGCCCGCGCCAGCCGCGCCGCTGCCGGGGCGCAGATCAGCAGATCGCGCCAGAGGGCGCGGCCACCACGCCCCAGATCATTGCGCCAGCGCCAGAACGGCACAGCGGCAAGCCCGCGCAAGGCGGTAAGCGGATCGGCCCGGCCCAGATATTCGGTGCGCCCGATCGCCTCGTCAGACCAGTCATGCGAGATCAGGCCGGGCGGCGGCATTGTGGTGGAGAACAATTGCACGCCCGCGCCCATCGCCTCCAGCGCCTTGATCTCGCGCCAGAAGAAGATATGCGTCTGGCCGGGAAATTGCGGCACCAGATATGCGATATTTGGCGGTTCAGCCATGCGGCCCATGCCCCTCGTTGCACCAATCGCCCCGCTTTCGCAGGCAAATCCGGTGGTTTTGGTGCGAAAATGCGGCCCTTGCGGGGCAATGGCACCGTGCTGCATTGACAGGCAGGCCCACAGGGCGGCATTTTCCTGCCGGGGCAGCAACGCGACAGAACGGCAGAACCCATGACAGGCAACAAGGGTGCAGGCGAGCCTTGCATCAGCGTCATCATCCCGGCCAGCAATGAACAGGACCTGATCGGGCGTTGCCTGGAGGCGGTTTTGACGTCAACGGGTTTTGGTGACTTGCCTGTCGAGATTCTGGTGATGGCGAATGGCTGCGGTGACGATACCGTCGCCATCGCCAAAGGCTACACCGCGCAGGCGAGCGCGCTGGGCTGGCGGCTGGACGTGGCGGAGCTTGCAACACCCGGCAAGCTGAACGCCCTGAACGAGGGCGACGCCCGCGCCCGCGCCGAAATCCGTGCCTATCTGGATGCCGATGTCGTGGTATCGCCGCCCCTGCTGGCGGAGATACGGGCCGCCCTCATGCGCCCCGATGCCGCCTATGCCAGCGGCCGCGCCATTATCGCGCCGACTGAAACCGCCTTCGCGCGGGCCTATGCAAGGTTCTATGCGACCGTGCCCTTCATGCAGACCGGCGTGCCCGGTTGCGGGTTGTTCGCGGTCAACGCGGCGGGGCGGGCGCGTTGGGGGCAATTCCCGGATATCATTTCGGACGATACCTTCGTGCGCCTGTCCTTCATGCCTGCCGAGCGGATCGGCGTTGCCGCCAGCTACACCTGGCCGATTGTCGAGGGGTTCGGCAATATGGTGCGGGTGCGGCGGCGTCAGGATGCCGGGGTGGCGGAGATCGCGGCGAGATACCCGGCGCTTCTGGCCAATGACGACAAGCCGCGCTTCGGCATGGCAGGGGTGCTGAAACGCGCGTTGGCCGATCCGCTGGGTTTTGCCGCTTACGGTGCGGTGGCGCTGGCGGTGCGATTGCGTGGGCGTGGCGCGAATGGCTGGGAGCGCGGGCGTTGAGCCGCCTTGCCCACAGCCTGCGCGGCAATTCGCTGACGGCACGCGCGCTCAGGGGTTCGACCTGGACGATCCTTGGCTATGGCGGCGGGCAGGTGCTGAGGCTGGCGTCGAACCTGATCCTGACCCGGCTGTTATTCCCCGAGGCGTTCGGCGCGATGGCTCTGGTGTCGATGTTCCTGATGGGGCTGGCGATGTTTTCCGATATCGGCGTCGGCCCGGCGATCATGCGCAGTACGCGCGGCGACGATCGGGATTTCCTGAACACCGCCTGGACCATTCAGGTTGTGCGCGGCTTTTGCCTGTGGCTGGTGGCCTGCGTGCTGGCCTTGCCGATGGCTTGGCTCTACCAGACGCCGGACCTGGCGGGCTGGCTGCTGGTCGGTTCGCTTAGCCTGCTGATCATGGGCTTCAACCCGACCCGCATGGAAACCGCCAACCGGCATCTGGCGCTGGGCCGGGTGACGCTGATCGACCTGTCCAGCCAGGTCATCGGGCTGATCGTTGCCATCGCGCTGGCGCTTGCCTTGCGCTCGGTCTGGGCGCTGGTAATCAGCGGCGTGCTGAGTTCGCTGGTTTATCTGGCGCTGAATTCCGCCCTGCTGCCCGGCGAACGCAATCGCTTCCGATGGGACCGCAGCGCAGGCCATGAGCTGATCCATTTCGGCAAATGGATATTCCTGTCGACGGTGGCGGGGTTCTTGTACAGCCAGGGCGACCGGGCGATCCTGGGTAAATATCTCAGCCTCGACATGCTGGGGATTTACAATATCGGCTATTTCCTGGCCTCGTTCCCGATGCTGCTGGGCGGCGCACTGGTGCGCAAGATCATGATCCCGCTCTACCGCGAGCGCCCGCCGGGGGCTTCGGCGGAGAACTTCGCCAAGTTCCGCCGGTTGCGGGTGCCGCTGACCGCCGCGCTGGTGCTGCTGTTGATCGCGCTGGCGGTATTCGGGGTGGCGCTGGTGCGGCTGCTTTACGATCCGCGCTACGATGCTGCCGGGGCGGTGGTGGTGCTGATCGCCTGCGCGATGATCGTTCCGGTGATCACCGTGACTTACGATCAGGCCGCCCTTGCCTCGGGCGACGGGCGGGCGTTTTTCGCGCTGGCGGCGCTGAAGGCCGGGCTGCTGATCGCGGGCCTGCTGGCCG
Source organism: Paracoccaceae bacterium (assembly GCA_019911965.1). Lineage (GTDB taxonomy): Bacteria > Pseudomonadota > Alphaproteobacteria > Rhodobacterales > Rhodobacteraceae > UBA5972. The sequence goes on from JAIOJF010000038.1 coordinate 185,692, forward strand.
GGGTCGAGTTGGCCGGGCTGTTCGGCGCGCTGATCGGGCAGGGGCTGGCGATGCTGGCGATCTATCCCGCTACCATCTGGCTGGCGCGTCGGCAGGGGGCCTGGGACCCGGGCCATGATTTCGGCTTTGCCGGGATCGGCGCTCTGGGGGTGATTCTGGCCATATGGCTCAATCTCGAACCAATCTCCGCTTTGATCCAGTAACTGTTAACCGTTTGGAAACATTAACGGATTAGCGCCCTAGTTCAGCCATCATCTATCCCGATTTCCGCCGCGCGCCCGCCATCGCATGGCCACGCGGCGATGCAATCAATGGATGTTAGTTCCGTTTGCGGCCTCCCGTAAGCGGGGGTTATGAGTGAGGGCAGGGTATTGCAGGACGAAGCCAGGACCGAAGCTGCCGCGATCGGCGAGAACGACATCGCCATCGTCGGCATGGCGGCGCATCTGCCGGGTGCGGCGGATATCGCTGAGTTCTGGGACAACCTGAAAGGCGGCATCGAGTCCATCCGCCGCCTGAGCGAGGCCGAGTTGCTGGCCGCCGGTGAAAGCCCGGCCCGCATGCGGCATCCGAATTTCGTACCCGCCGCGGCACCACTGGATGGCTTCGATGAGTTCGATGCCGAGTTTTTCGGCTTCTCCCCGAAAGAGGCGGCGATCCTTGATCCCCAGCACCGGCAATTCCTGGAAACCGCCTGGGAGGCGCTGGAAAATGCCGGGCATCTGCCGGAACACTTCAACGGTGCAATCGGGGCCTATGGCGGCTGCGGCATGGGCAGTTATTTCTATTTCAACATCTGCTCGAACCCCGATCTGGTGGCGGAAACCGGCATGTTCCTGCTGCGCCATACCGGCAACGACAAGGATTTCCTGACCACCCGCCTCAGCCATGTGCTGGACCTGAAAGGGCCGAGCGTTGCGGTTCAGACCGCCTGTTCCACCTCGCTGGTGGCGATCCATTATGCCTGTCAGTCGCTGTTGAGCGGGGAATGCGACATGGCGCTGGCCGGTGGGGTGACGATCGAGTTGCCGCAGGGGCGCGGCTACGTGTTCGAGGATGGCGAAATCCTGTCGCCGGACGGCCATTGCCATGCCTTCGATCACCGCGCGCAGGGCACAGTGTTCGGCTCGGGTGCCGGGGTGGTGGCGCTGCGCCGACTGGCGGATGCGATGGCCGATGGTGATCACATCTGGGCCGTGATCAAGGGCACCGCGATCAACAATGACGGCGCGGCCAAGGCCGGTTACCTCGCGCCCAGCGTCGACGGTCAGGCCGCCGCCATCGCCGAGGCGCATGCGGTTGCAGGCGTCAGTGCCGACACCATTGACTATGTCGAATGCCACGGCACCGGCACCTATCTTGGCGACCCCATTGAAGTTGCGGCGCTGACCGAGGCCTTTGGCGAAACCACCGATGCCAAAGGCTTCTGCCGGATCGGTTCGGTCAAGACCAATATCGGCCATCTCGATACTGCGGCGGGGGTGGCTAGCGTGATCAAGACGGCCCTGGCGCTGACGCATCGCCAGATACCGGCGACACTGAACTATGAGGCCCCGAACCCGTCGATTGATTTCAGTGACAGCCCGTTTCGTGTGAACGACCGATTGTACGACTGGCGAACCCGCAAAGGCCCGCGCCGGGCCGGGGTGAACTCGCTTGGCGTCGGCGGCACCAATGCCCATGCGGTGCTGGAAGAAGCGCCGATGCGCCCGGCCTCGGAGGATTCCGACTGGCCGCATCATGTGATCACGCTGTCGGGGCGTAGCAAGGCGGCGCTCGATGCAAATGCAGCGCGGCTGGCGGCGCATCTTAGGGCGCATCCCGAACAGAATCTCGCGGATATCGCCTGGACGCTGAAGCATGGCCGCCGCGCCTTTGAAAAGCGCCGGGTGCTGGTGGCGTCAAGTCATGCACAGGCGGCGGACCTGCTGGACAGCAACGATCCGCGCCGGGTGTTCAACCACATATCCGTCGGTGATAATGGCGATGTGGTCTTCATGTTCCCCGGCGGCGGCGCGCAATATGCCGGCATGGCCCGCGATCTTTATGAGACCGAGCCGGAATTCCGCGAATGGATGGATCGCGGCCTCGATCATTTGCAAACAAAACTGGATTACGATATCCGCGCCATCTGGCTGCCGGAGCCGGGCACCGAGGACAAGGCCACCGAGCGGCTGAAACAGCCTTCGGTGCAATTGCCGCTGATCATGATCACCGAATACGCGCTGGCGCGGCTGTGGATGTCCTGGGGCGTGCAGCCGGCGGCGCTGGTCGGCCATTCGATGGGTGAAAACACAGCGGCCTGTCTGGCCGGGGTGATGACGTTTGAAGACTGCATCGGCCTCGTGCTGCTGCGCGGCCAGTTGTTCGATACCGTACCGGCGGGCGGCATGTTGAGCGTGCCACTTTCGGTGGCGGCGCTGACGCCCTTGCTGGCGGACGATCTGGATATCGCGGCGGTCAATGCACCGGACCTGACCGTGGTGTCGGGCCCGCAGGCAGCACTTGATGCCTTTGCCGCGCGGCTGGCCGGTGACGGTATCGAATGCCAGCGTATCCGCATCGACATTGCCGCGCATTCGCGGATGCTGGAGCCAATTCTTGAACGCTTTGGCGACTATCTGCGCAATATCCGCCTGTTGCCGCCGGAAATCCCGATCCTGTCCAACCGGTCGGGCAATATCCTGAGCGATGCCGAGGCGACCAGCCCGGATTACTGGGTCCGCCACCTGCGCGGCACCGTGCGCTTTGCCGATTGCATCGCCGCTCTGGCGGACCGGCCGCAGCGGGTGTTCCTTGAGGTCGGGCCGGGCAAGGCGCTGGCTTCGCTGGTGCAGGCGCAGGGCAATATCGCGGCGCAAAGGGTGCTTGGCAGCCTGCGTCATCCCGATGACGACATTGCCGATGACGTTTACTTCATGGAAACCCTCGGACGGCTCGATGCCACCGGCATTTCCATCGACTGGGATCAGATCTGGGGCGAGGCGCGGCGGCTTCGGGTGCCGCTGCCGACCTATGCGTTCCAGCGCGCGCGCTATTTCATCGAACCGGGGCAGGCGCAGAATGTCGCCACCGCCGAGATACCGGTGAAGCTGGCGGATATTGCCGATTGGGGCAACCTGCCCGTCTGGCGCAAGCGCCCGGCGGGGTTTGACCTCTGGGCCGAAGGCGGTGTTGCGGGTGCGGCGCGCCACACCTGGCTGATGCTGCTGGACGATGGCGGGCTTGGCGATGCGGTGGCGGCGCGTCTGCGCGAGGCCGGCCATGATGTGATCGGCGTGCGCGCCGGGGATCGCTATGCCCACGCTGGCGAGGACGGCTATGTTCTGGCGCCCGAACGCGGGCGCGAGGGCTATGACCGCCTGATCCAGGATTTGCAGGCCCGGGGCTGTGCGCCCGACCGGGTGGTGTCGTTCTGGCTGGCCACCGGCGCGGACGGGTATCGCCCCGGCTCGAACCCGTTCCATCGCAATCAGGAGCAGGGCTTTTACAGCCTGTTGTTCCTCGCACAGGCCATCGCGGCGGAAAACCTGCCGAAACCGATCCACCTGACGGCGATCACCACCGGCATGGTGCAGGTCCGCGCCGAGGCGCTGCCGCATCCCGAAAAGGCAACGATCCTCGGCCCGCTCGGGGTCATCCCGCAGGAATTGCCGGGCATCACCTGCGCGGCGCTGGATATCGAACTGCCCGAGGCCGCCCCGAAACGCGCCTTCGCCCGGCGCGATGTAGCGGCGCGTGATCTGCCGCAGGATCTGGTTGACCGGGTGCTTGAGGACCTCTTGTCGCCGCCTGCCAACTGCGTTGCCGCCTTCCGGGGGGAAAAGCGGTTTGAACGGGGCTATCGCCGCGCGCCGCTGGCCCCGGTGGCCGACGATCTGCCGGTCTGGCGCAAGCAGGGTGTCTACCTGATCACCGGCGGCTTTGGCGGTATCGGGCTGACACTGGCGGAAGACATGATCGCCCGCGCCGATGCCCGCGTGATCCTGCTGTCACGCGACGGCCTGCCGCCGCGCGAAGACTGGGACGCCCATATCCGCCACCACGGCCCGTTCGAGCGGACCTCGCAGCGTATCGCGCGCATCCGGCGGCTGGAACAGGCGGGCGGCAAGGTGCTGGTGCTGGCCGCCGATGTCAGCAATATCGAGGATATGCGCGCCGCACTGGCCCGCGCCGACAAGGCGTTCGGGGCGATCAACGGCGTGATCCATGCCGCCGGGGTGATTGATGACGGCCCGCTGCTGGCCAAGGGGCCGGGCGGGATCGAGGATGTGTTTACCCCCAAAATCCATGGCACCCAGGTGCTGGACCAGTTGTTCCCCGATGGCAGCCTGGACTGGCTGGTGCTGTTCTCGTCGTCCAGCACGGTGACAACGCCTGCCGGGCAGGTCGATTACATCGCCGCCAATGCCTATCTGAACGCCTTTGCCCGCAGCCGTGCAGGCGGCGTAACAAAGGTCCTGGCGCTGAACTGGGGCGTGTGGAACGAGGTTGGCATGGCCGCCGAGGCGATGGCGGCCCGCACCGGAGCGGTTGCGCCCGGCGTGTTCGAGCCGACCAGCCAGCCGCTGCTGGACAGGGCCGGCTTCGACCGGAACGGCCATCGCCTGTTCACGACCGATCTGAACGCCGCAGAGCTATGGCTGCTGGACGAACACCGCACCACAAGCGGCGAGGCGATCCTGCCCGGCACCGGCTATCTGGAACTGGCCGCCGAGGCGCTGGCCGCCCAGGGCGAGACCGCGCCGTTTGAAATCCGCGATCTGTTGTTCCTCAGGCCCCTGCATGTCGGCGATGGCGAGAGCCGCGAGATGCGGCTGCGCCTGAAGCGCAGCGATGCCGGGTATGATGTGGAATGGTTGAGCGAAACAAGCTCGGCCGGGCGCAAGGCCTATCAGCTTCACGCCCAGGCGGTGCTTGCGCCGCTGGACGGCGATCAGCCGGAGCGTCTTGATCTGGCCGCCGCCAGGGCCCGCTGCCCCGGTCCGGCGGCGCGTGCGGGCGAAACTGCGCTTGCCACCGCGCAAGAGGCGCATCTGGCTTTCGGGCCGCGCTGGCAGGTGCTGCGTGAAACGGCACTGGGCAAGGGCGAAGGCATCGCACGCCTGACGCTGCCCCTGCATCTGCGCGGCGATCTGGCGGCGGGTTATTCCCTCCATCCCGGTCTGCTGGATATCGCAACCGGCTGGGCGATGGCGCTGATCGACGGCTACAGCCCGGAAGCCTTGTGGGTGCCGATGTCCTATCGCGCGGTGCGGCTTTATCGTGCGCTGCCAGCCGATATCACCTCGTGGGTGCGTAATGCCGGGCCGAACCGGGCCAGTGGCGGTGTCGCCGTGTTCGACGTGACGATCACCGATGCCGACGGCAATGTCTGTGTCGAGGTCGAGGGTTTTTCCATCAAGCGGCTGGATCAGGCAAACGCCTTCGCCAAGGCCCCGCCGCCGCTGCCCGCAGAACTGGAGTTTGACGACAAGGCCAGTGGCGCGGGTCAGCCCTTGTCGGCGGTGGAGCAGCGGCTGCATTACAATATTTCGCAAGGCATCCAGCCGTCCGAGGGGGCCGAGGCCTTCGCGCGGGCGCTGGCCAGCGGGGTGCCGGAAATGGTGGTCTCGTCGCTCGATCTCGATCTTCTGGCGGCGCAGGCACGGGCCGCGAACCGCGATACCGGCGCGGGCGCGCAGAAATTCGAGCGCCCGGCTCTGGACTCCGATTATGCCGCGCCGACCAATGATATCGAACGCGTCCTGGCCGGGTTCTGGCAGGAATTGCTGGGCATTGAACAGGTCGGCATTCACGACAGCTTCTTCGATCTGGGCGGCCATTCGCTGATCGCGGTGCGACTGTTCGCGATGGTGCGCAAGGCCTACCGCATCGAATTTCCGATCTCGGTCCTGTTCGAGGCCCCGACCATCGCAGCCTGTGCGGCGATGATTGTGGAACGCGGCGTCGAGGCCGGGCCGGGCGCAACCGGCAAGGCCGAAAAGCGCAAGCAGGCCAGGCCGAAGCGTCGTTTCACCCATCTGGTTGCCATGCATGAGGGAGAGGGCGGGCCGAAGCCGCCATTCTTCCTGGTCGCCGGCATGTTCGGCAATGTGCTGAACCTGCGGCATCTGGCGCATCTTCTGGGCACCGACCGGCCGTTCTACGGGCTGCAGGCGCGCGGGCTTTACGGCGAGGAACAGCCGCACCGCTCGATGGTCGAGGCGGCGCGCGACTATATCGCCGAAATGCGCGTGGTGCAGCCGAAGGGGCCGTATTTCCTCGGCGGATTTTCCGGCGGCGGCATTACGGCCTACGAGATCGCGCAGCAACTGGAACAGGCAGGCGAAAGCGTGGCGATGCTGGCGATGCTGGATTCGCCATTGCCGGTGCGCCGTCCGCTCCGCCTGCCGGACCGGCTGCTGATCAAGGCGCAGGAAATCCGCCAGCGTGGCCCGGGCTATATCGGCATGTGGCTGAACAACCGCATCCGCTGGGAACTGGCGAAGGTCCGGGGCAATCAGCCGATCGGTACCGCGAATGACGAAACCAGCTTCCATAACGAGGCGATCGAGGCGGCTTTCCTGCATGCCGCCAGCCAATACGCGCCGCGCCCCTGGGACGGGCCGCTGACCTTGTTCCGCCCGCCAATGGCCGGGCAATGGCAGGTGTCGAACGGGCAATTGGTGAACAGCGAACGCGCCTATGTGCTGCACGACAACGACTGGTCGCAATTCGTGCCGGGCATGAAGGTGGTCGAGGTGCCGGGGGATCACGATTCGATGGTGCTGGAACCCAATGTGCGGGTGCTGGCGAGGCGGATGCAGAGCGCGATTCACGAGGCCGAAGCCCGTATCGCCCGCAATACCCGCCCGCCCATGATCGAAGCGGCGGAGTGATCTGATGCCTCAGCCAACCCTCCTGACCGTCCTGTTGAACTACCGCACCGCCGCGATGACGCTGAAATCCGCCGAAGCGGCTTTGGTGGCGATGGACGGCATGGCGGGCGAACTGGTGATCGTGGACAACGCATCCGGCGACGGCTCGTTCGAGACGCTGCTGGCCGAGGCGGGCGCGCGCGGCTGGCTGGCGCAAGGCAGGGTCCGGGTGCTGCAATCGGGGCATAATGGCGGCTTCGGGGCGGGCAACAATTTCGGTATCCGCGCCGGGCTGTCGGATGGCGGCAGGCCGGATTACATCTATATCCTGAACTCCGATGCCTTCCCCGAGCCGGATGCGATCCGCGCCCTCTGCGACTATCTGCAAGCCCACCCTGAGGTCGGCTTCGCAGGCTCCTACATCTACGGCCCCGAGGACGGCCCGCATCTGACCGCGTTCCGCTTTCCGACCATTGCCGGGGAACTTGAAGGGCAGGCGCGGTTCGGCCCGATCAGCCGTTTGCTGAAACGCTCCATCGTGCCGCTGGCAATTCCCGCGGCCACAAGCCGGGTGGATTGGCTGGCCGGTGCCAGCCTGATGATGCGCCGCTCAGTGCTGGACAAGATCGGCCTGTTTGACGAGGCGTTCTTTCTTTATTTCGAGGAAACCGATCTCTGCCTTCGCGCCGCACGCGCCGGCTGGGCCACGGTTTACGTGTGTGAAAGCCGGGTGGCGCATATCGGTGGCGTGTCCACCGGCATGAAGCGATGGACCCGCGTGCCGGATTACTGGCTGCAATCGCGCAGCCATTATTTCCGCAAGAACCACGGGCCGGTTTACGCCGCGGGCGCCGCCTGCGCGCATGTCGCAGGGGCGCTGCTCTGGCGTGTGCGCGTGGTGCTGCAAGGCAAGCCGCGGAATGACCCGCCGCATTACCTGCTGGATTTCCTGACCCATTCCATCCGCAACGCCCTGACCGGATTTGGGCCGACCTTGCGGATCAATCGCGCAGGTCCCCGCCTGCCGTACCAAACCGTGCCCAAATCCCCTGATCGGAGAAAATCATGACTGAATTTTCATCTGCAATAATCGGCAACGGATCGCTTCTGATCCAGTGCAGCGAAATCCTGCTGGAGCGTGGCCACGCCGTTTCGGCCATTGTCACCGATAACAGGGATATTGCCCGCTGGGCGGCGGATCGGGGCCTGCGAACGGAAGCGATGGGCGATGATATCGCTTCACGCCTCGGCGATTGCGAATTTGACTGGCTGTTCAGCATCGCCAACCTGAATCTACTGCCGGATGATCTGATCGCCCGTGCCAAAAAAGGTGCGATCAATTTCCATGACGGCCCGTTGCCGCGCTATGCCGGGCTGAACGCGCCGGTCTGGGCGTTGCTGGCGGGCGAGGCGCAGCATGGCGTGACCTGGCACATGATCGAGGGCGGCATTGATGAGGGCGATATCGTCAGCCAGAGGATTTTCGATATTGCACCGGGTGAAACCGCGCTGACGCTGAATACCAGGGCCTACGAGACCGCGATTGCCAGCTTTGCGCCGCTGGTCGACGATCTGGCCGGGGCCGGGGCGAAGCGGGTGAAACAGGACCTGTCCCAGCGCAGCTACTGCGCCCGCGATGACCGCCCCGGGGCGGCTGCGCGTCTGGATTTCTCGCAGAGTGCCGCCGATATCACCCGGCTGGTCCGTGCGCTCGATCACGGCGATTACTGGAACCCGCTGACTGCGCCGAAGATCAGGGCCGGTCGTGAAATCTGGCTGGTGGGTGCGGCAAATCCGGTGGACGGCGAGGCCACCACGATCGGCACCGTTCTGGACGTGACCGACGAGACGCTGGTGGTTGCGGTGGGCGATGGCGCGGTGGCGTTGTCGCGGTTCCGCGATCAGACGGGTGCGGCGGCAGAACCGCGCCAGATCGCCGCCAAGGGCGATGTCCTGCCGATGCTGGATGCGGATGCGGTGGCAGACCTGAGCGAAGCGATGGCCAGGGCCGCAAGGGCGGATGCCTATACGCGCAAGCATCTTGCCGGGTTTGCGCCGGTTGCCCTGCCGCTGGCCAAATCCGGCAATGTCCCGGATTACCGCCAGCGCAAGCTGACATCGCTTGCCAGATTCGATGCCGGACAGGCCGCTGGCGTGATCGCTGCCTGGCTGGCTCGGTTGGCCGATGGTGACAGGATCGACCTCGCGCTGCGGACGGCGGATCGCATCCCTGAAATCGCCGCGCCGTACCTGACGGATTGGTCGCCGGTGCGATTCGAGGCCGGCACTGCAAGCTGCGCGAAGGCAATGGAGGCGTTCGCCGCCAACATGGCAAAGGCCCGCAAGGCCGGTCCCTGGGCGCGCGATCTGATCGCGCGTGATCCCGCATTGTCTGCCCCCGTGATGCCCGATGTCGGGCTGAGCGAGGCCGAAGATGCCGCGCCGATCCAGGGCACCTGCCTGACATTCGGTCTGACCGGTGGCGAGGTGGTGCTGCACTACGATGCCAACCGCCTGTCGGAGGCTGATCTCGATATCCTGCTGGCGCGGCTCGATCTGGTCGCCGCGGCGCTGGCTGCTGACGCCGCGAATGCGCCGCTGGCCGATCTGCCGATCCTGCCTGAGTCCGAGCGTGAAAAGGTGCTGCATGGCTGGAACGCCACGCAAGCGGAATACGACCGCAGCGCCTGCATCCACACCCTGTTCGCGCATCAGGCCGCCCTGCGGGGTGACGATACCGCGCTGGTCTTCGAAGCGGAAACGCTGAGCTATGGCGAATTGAACGCGCTGGCCAATCAGGCGGCCTCGGTGCTGGTGGAGATGGGCGTGAAGCCCGGCACGCTGGTCGGGCTGTACACGCCCAGATCGCTGGAAATGATGATCGGCGCGCTGGCGATCCTGAAGGCGGGCGGGGCTTACGTTCCGCTCGACCCGGCCTATCCCGATGAGCGCATCGCGCATTACATCGCCGATAGCGGCCTGAAAGTGATCGTCACGGTGTCCGACATTGCCGGTGATCTGCCGGAGCATGGGGCAGAGGTGCTGGAGATTGACAGCGATCCGCGCCTGCCCGATGCCCCGGAAAGTGATTTCGACAGCGGCGTCACCGCCGCCGATCTGGCCTATCTGATCTACACGTCAGGCTCCACCGGCACCCCCAAAGGCGTGATGGTGGAACATCGCAACGTCGCCAATTTCTTCGCGGGCATGGATCAGAAGATCGACCATGAAAAGGGCGGCGTCTGGATGGCGGTTACGTCGCTCTCGTTCGACATTTCGGTGCTGGAACTGTTCTACACGCTGGCGCGCGGCTTCAAGGTGGTGCTGGCGGGCGATGACATGGCCGCCAACCTGTCGTCGGGCCGGGTGATCGGATCGGGCGGCGAGATGGATTTCAGCCTGTATTTCTGGGGCAACGACGATGGCCCGGGACCGAAGAAATACGAGCTTCTGCTGGAAGGCGCGAAATTCGCCGACAAGCACGGCTTCACCGCAATCTACACACCCGAGCGGCATTTCCATGCTTTTGGCGGACCATACCCGAACCCCTCGGTAACAGGTGCTGCCGTTGCGGCGGTGACCAAGAACCTGTCCGTGCGCGCCGGGTCCTGCGTCACACCCCTGCATCATACCGCGCGGGTGGCCGAGGAATGGGCGGTGATCGACAACCTGACCAATGGCCGCGCCGGTCTGGCGGTGGCCAGCGGCTGGCAGCCGGATGATTTCGTGCTGATGCCGCAGAATTCGCCGCCCGACAACCGGCAGGCGATGTTCGCGGCCATCGAGGATTTGCGTAAATTGTGGCGCGGCGAGGCGGTGGAGTTCCCGAAAAAGGACGGCTCAATGCACGCCGTCATCACCCAGCCAAGGCCGGTTTCCAAGGAATTGCCGATCTGGGTGACAATCGCCGGCAATCCCGACACCTGGCGCGAAGCCGGCGAGATCGGCGCCCATGTGCTGACGCACCTTCTGGGCCAGTCGATTGACGAGGTCGAGGGCAAGATCGCGATCTACCACGATGCCCTGCGCAAGGCCGGCAACGATCCGGCGGATTTCCATGTGACGCTGATGCTGCACACTTTTGTCGGGCGCGACCGCGAGGTGGTGCGGAAAACCGCAAGGATGCCGATGCGCAACTACATGCTGTCGGCGGCCGGACTGATCAAGCAATGTGTCTGGTCCTTCCCCGCCTTCAAGAAGCCCAAAGGCGTGGACAACCCGTTCGATATTGATCTGGCAACGCTCAGCGAGGACGAACTGGAAGGCATCCTGGAATACGCCTTCAACCGTTACTTCGACGATAGCGGCCTGTTCGGTACGGTCGAGGATTGCCTGCGCCGGGTCGATCAGGTGCGCCGTATCGGCGTGACCGAAATCGCCTGCCTGATCGATTACGGCATTCCGGCGGAATCGGTGCTGGAGGGGCTTTATCCGCTGGCCGAAGTGCTGCGCCAGTCCGCCGCGCCCGGTGAACTGGCCGAGGACGATTTCAGCCTTGCCGCACAGATCCTGCGCCACGAGGTCACGCATCTGCAATGCACACCGTCGATGGCACGGATGATCTGCATGGATGACGGCGCCAAGGCGGCGCTTGGCCAGATCCGGCATCTGATGATCGGCGGCGAGGCCTTGCCGGGCAATCTGGTGGCCGAACTTGGCCGTGCGACCAAAGCACCGGTGCTGAACATGTACGGGCCGACGGAAACCACGATCTGGTCGTCAACCGCCCCGGCGGACGGCGCGGCGGGCACGGCCAGTATCGGCCTGCCGGTGGCCAATACGGCGATGTATGTGCTGGACGGCGATCGCCAGCCCGTGCCGATCGGCAGTCCGGGCGAATTGTATATCGGCGGCGACGGGGTGGCGCGTGGCTACTGGCAGCGCCCGGACCTGACCGCCGAACGCTTCCCCGCCGATCCGTTCGCCTCGGGCGATCCCGAGCGACCGGCGCGGATGTACCAGACCGGAGACCGGGTGATCCGGCGCAGCGACGGCACGCTGGATTTCCTTGGCCGCACCGATCATCAGGTCAAACTGCGGGGCTTCCGGATCGAACCCGGCGAGATCGAGGCACGCCTGCAAGCGCTTGGCGGCGTTGCCCAGGCCGTGGTGATGGCACGCGAGGATGTACCCGGCGATATAAGGCTGGTGGCCTATATCCGCCTTTCTTCGCCGCTGGCGGATGCCGCGATGCGCAAGGCGCTGGCCGCGGCCCTGCCGGAATACATGGTACCGGCGCATTTCGTGACGCTGGATGCCTTCCCGCTGACGCCGAACGGCAAGGTGGATCGAAGCGCCCTGCCGGCCCCGAAATCGGCCAAGATCCTGCGGATCAGCGACGGTGCCGATCAGCCGGGCGGCAATGTCGCCGCGAAGATCGCGGAGGTCTGGTCGCGGATTCTGGGTGTGCCAAAGGTCAGCACCAGCGACAATTTCTTCGATCTGGGCGGCCATTCCCTGCTGGCGGTGCAGGCGCATCGCGAGTTGCGCGAGGCACTGAACACGACGCGGGTGAATATCACCGATATCTTCCGCTATCCCAGGATGGCCGATCTGGCAGCGCATCTGGAAACCTTGCTGGGCAGTCCGGAAACCACAGCGCCTGTTCAGTCCGGTGGCGGGCTGGCCGAGAAGGCCCGGGCGCGGTCCGATGCGATGGCACGCCGCCGCGCGATGCGGGCCAGTCGACAGGCGGATTCGGCATGAAGGGCGTGCTGGATCAGGTCCATGCGGCACTGGGCCGGTTGTTGCCGGATGGTGTCGCAGGTGCGGTGTCGGACCCGACGGGCGATTATGGCCGCTCGGAAACCCCGGAACTGGCGTCTGTGGTCGATGCCACGGCGAAGCGGCGGCGCGAATTTGCTGCCGGTCGCTACGCGGCGCGGGCGGCGATGGCGGGGCTTGGCTATCCGCCCTATGCCATTCCCGGAGGCGCGGATCGGGCCCCGGTCTGGCCGGGCGGGCTGGTCGGCTCCATCTCGCATTGTGCCTCGGCCTGTGTCGCGGTCAGTGCGCCGGAAGGCGCGATGCTGGCCATCGGTATTGATATCGAGCCTGCCGAACCATTGCCGTCCGATCTGATCGACACGATCTGCACCCCCGGCGAACGGGCCTGGCTGGCCACCCACCTGCCGGGCGAGCGCGGCATCCTGGCGCGGATGATCTTCTCGGCCAAGGAGGCGGCCTATAAATGCCAGTACCCGCTCAGCTCCACGGTGCTGGACTTCGATGCGCTGACCATCCGCCCGGATGACAGCGGCCCCGGCTTTCGCGCCGTGTTCCGCCAGCCGGTCGCACCGTTCCAGACCGGCAGCGCCCTGCCGGGGCGCAGCGTGACGGCGGCGGGCTATATCCTGACCTGCGTTTACCTGCCGCCTGCCGGAATCGGCGCACCGATGCCCTTTGCCCCGAGGCTTGCCGAGCCAAGGCCCGAGGCGATGGCGCTGCCGGTCTGACCGGCGGGCACCGAAAGAACGCGGCACAATCATATTGTCGTCCCATTCAGGGCGATAATCGCCAGATGGGAAAAAGGGGCCGCTGCGGCAACGCGGCGGGCACGGACAGAATGGAAAAGATGTTCGCAGCCAATGAAATCCTGGCGATGTTGCGCCGGCATTTCGTGATCTTCGCGCTGATCCTCGGCAGCGGGGTGGCGGCGTCGTTCATGTATGCCCTGAGCCTGCCGCGGCTTTACGAAACCTCGGCGGTGATCCAGATCGAAACCCCGCCCTTGTCCACGCCGATCTCGGCGGGCAGCCGCGAAACCTCGCGCGCGATGCAGCAATTGCTGCGCACCGAACAACGCCTGATGGCACGCGACCATTTGATCCGCATCATCAACGAATACGACCTGTTTGCCGACCGCCCCGGCGCCACTCAGAGCGATAAGGTGCTGGCCCTCCGGCTGGCAACGCGGATCGAACAGGTGACCAACCCCACCCTGCAATGGCGCACCGATATCACGCCGACCGCGCTGACGGTGACGGTGCGGCTGGGTGACCCCAACCTGGCCGCCGATATCGCCAATGAATTCGTCGATTCCGTGCTGGAGCATAACAAGAAAAGCCGCAGCCAGCGGGTGCGCGAGACGCTCGATTTCTTCGAGAGCGAGGCAACCCGGGTCGGCGCGGAAATCGCCGCGCTGGAGACCGAGATCGCCGCCTTCAAACACGCCAATGCCGGGGCGCTGCCCGAGGCATTGATACCCAAGCGCACGCAATTGGTGACGCTGGAAGAAACCGATCTGGAACTTGAACAGCAACTGGTCGAACTGATCGGGGCCAATGCCTCGGGTGTGCGCACCGCCATCGCCCAGCAGATCGCCCAGGTCGAGGAACGCCGCGCCGTGGTCGCCGAGAAACGCGCGGCGCTTGAGGCCGATCTTGCCGCCGCGCCGGAGGTTGAAAAGCAGTACAACAAGCTGCGCCGCCATCTGGCGCAACTGGAAGAACAATTCACCGTCATCACCCGCCAGCGGGCCGAGGCCGAGATGGGTCAGATGCTGGAATATTCCAGCCAGTCGGAGAATTACGAGGTGCTGGAACGCGCCCCCGTGCCGGACATGCCGATCGCGCCCAGCCGGCGGAAAACCTTCGTGATGGGGCTGGCGGCCAGTTTTGCGGCGGCCATTGCGGTGGTGTTCACGCTGGAAAACCTGAAGCCGGTCCTGCGCAACGCCGCCCAGATGGAGCGCCAGCTGGGCATCCGCCCGGTGGTGGTGATCCCGAATATCGAAACCACCGGCGAATTTGCCCGCCGCCGGGTCTATCGCGCCCTGATCGCGGTGGCGATGATCTTCGCGCTGTCGGTCTCGCTGATGGCGATCAACCGCTATGTCTTCCGGTTCGACCACTTCATCAGCGCCAACTGGTTGCCGGGCGGGGTTCGCTGAACGCGCCTGTCCGCAATTCCGGCAAGTCATGGTAAATCCCTGAAAACACGAATGATTCGCATTCGCCCGACTGCGATGAACAATCCTGCCGGCCGCTGTGGGATCACCCCGAAACGCGAAACAATTCCCGCGCCGCGCGTGCCTGGCGACCAGAAAACGGGGCGGAATTGAGACCAAGTTGAAACAAAATATGGCATATTAACAAATGCTTACCCAATCCCGCCCCATTGTGTCCAAGGCAGGGCGTAGACATGGCGGGGCGGGTCTGTATCACTTGTATCCGGGTGGGAGAAAGTCAGGTGAGAACAGGGTGTTTCACAGGCTCGATGCCCACACGAGTCGCCCCGGCTGAAATCGGGGTTCTCCGAACATTTCAACGCTGAAGACATCCGGTCAGGTCTGACCGGTTACTACAACGCTGCGGCCCATGCCGCGGCGGCTAGCGAAGATTTGCGGCATCTTCCCGCGACACACGCCTGTTCCTCACGGGGAGAGGTGGTATGGCTTTTGACACCAGCCGGACGTTTGAACAAAGCGCCGGATTGGGCCTTGTGCAGACAGGTCTTTACGTGACCTATCTGAAACGCGGCCTCGATATCGTGATCGTGTTGCTGTTCGCGCTGCCGGTCCTGCTGATCGTCGCATTCCTGGCGCTGCTTGTCGCGCTGGATGGCGGTAACCCGTTCTATGCCCAGCGGCGGATCGGGCTGCAACGCCGCCCGTTCCGCATGTGGAAACTGCGCTCGATGGTGGCGGATGCCGACCAGTTGCTGGAACGCCACCTGGCCACCGATCCGGCCATGCGCCGCGAATGGGACCTGACCCAGAAGCTGAAAGCCGATCCGCGCATCACCCCGATCGGGCGGCTGATCCGCAAGACCTCGCTGGATGAGTTGCCGCAGCTGTGGAATGTGCTGACGGGGGACATGTCGCTGATCGGCCCGCGCCCGATGATGCCGGGCCAGGACGAGATCTACCCCGGCACCGCCTATTACGCGATGCGCCCCGGCCTGTCGGGCTATTGGCAGACCTCGGTGCGCAACGACAGCAACTTCGCCGAACGCGCCTATCACGACACGCAGTATTTCCACGACCAGTCGTTGCTGACGGATATCACGGTGATGATGCGCACGGTGCGGGTGGTGCTGCAGGCAACCGGCCACTAGGCCCCGGCGAAAGGAGCGAATGCGATGAAATTCCGCCTTGGATCACATTGGCAGGACATCAATGTCCCCGACCGTGCAACGCTGGTTGCCGCCGTCAGTGCGCGGCTGCTGACCGGCCAGGGGTTTTCGCTGGCGACGCTCAATCTGGATCATCTGGTGAAGCTGTCGCACAATCCCGATTTCCGGCAGGCCTATGGCAGGGCCGATCTGGTGGTGGCGGATGGCAATCCGGTGGTCTGGCTGTCGCGGCTGGCGCGCAGGCCGGTGGAATTGCAGCCCGGCTCGGACCTGGTGCTGCCGCTGGCGCGGATCGCACGCGATTGCGGGGCAAGCGTGGCGCTGGTCGGCTCGACCCAGGGCGCGCTGGAAAAGGCCGCCGCACGGCTGCAGCGCGAGGTGCCGGGCCTGTCGGTGACTGCCTGCATCGCGCCGTCATTCGGGTTTGATCCCGAAGGCGCGGCTGCGGATGCGGTGCTGAACGAGATTGAATGGTCCGGGGCGCGGCTGTGCTTTCTGGCGCTGGGTGCGCCGAAACAGGAGGTTTTTGCCGCCAGGGCGCGCGGTGTTCTGCCGGGTGTCGGTTTTGCCTCGGTCGGGGCGGGGCTGGATTTTCTGGCGGAAACCCAGAAACGCGCCCCTCTCTGGGTGCGGCGGCTGGCGATGGAATGGGCGTGGCGGATGGCCGGCAATCCCCGCCGCCTGGCGCGGCGCTATCTGCAATGCGCGCTGATCCTGCCGGGCCAGACGCTGTCTGCCTTACGCCTTCGCGTCACCGCCTGAGGCAACACCCAACCGCCGTGGCGCGGGCGCGCGGCGCAGCAATGCGCGATCCAGCAGGCGGCGTTTCAGCGATCTCGGCGGCAGGATTTCGCAATCCATCTCGAAGATCGAGCCGCTCAACGCCGGGTCATGCCAGAGCGCCAGCTCAGCCCCCCATGCGGCGGCAATCGCCGGGTCCAGCCCGTCGGCAATGCCCATCGTGGTGTTGAGCATTCCCGGCATCCAGTCATTAACCACGATACCCGGCAGGCGCAGGCCGATATCCGCCACAAGCACACGGCTGAATATCCGCGCCGCACCCTTGGAGACCGAATAGGCCGAACTGCCCGGCAAGGGCGCGATATCGGCAAAGGTCGAGACGTTCAGGATACGGCCAATGCCGGTGTCGGCCATCTGCTCAAGTGCCGCCAGTGTGCAGGCCACGGTGCCGCCGAGGTTGATATTCACGGCGGCCATGAACTCCGCCGGGGAATATGCCAGCAGATCGGCCTTCGGATAGATCGCCGCGTTGTTGATCAGGATGGTGACCGGGCCGTGATCGCGTTTCAAGGCGGCAAAGCACTCCGCCACCGCGCCCGCGTCGGCGATATCCAGCGGGCAGGCGATGAACTGCCCGGCACCGATCAGCGCGCCGGTTTCCGCCAGCGCATCCGCGCGCCGGCCAATCCCGGCAACCCGCATGCCGCGTGCCGACAGTGCCATCGCCAGGGCGCGGCCAAGGCCCGATCCGGCCCCGGTGACAACCGCCAGCCCGGCGCGGATATGTGCGTCGGCATCTGTCATGGCAGGCCACCCTCTTGCAATGTTTCGGCCAGATGGTCCGCAACCCGCAGGGCATTGGCGGCGATCAGCAGGCTGGGATTGACGCCGGTGGATGTCGGCATGAAGGAGGCATCCGCGACATGGAGGTTCCGGATCGAATGCGCCCGGCATTCAGGGTTCAGCACGCTGGTGGCCGGGTCATGCCCGAAGCTGAGGGTGCCCGACGCATGGCCGAAATTCGGCTCGGGCGCGCGGTTCAGGAACAATCGCGCCTGCCCGCGCAAGGAGCGGTTGATCGCGGCCCGGAACTGGCGACGGCGCGCCAGCAATTCCGGTGCGAAGTCGTAAGCGAAGTTCAGCGCCAGCGGGTCGCCGGGGCCGGGCAGTACGCGGTTGGTGCGGTAGGGCAGATCCTCCAGAATACCGGCAAACAGCGCCGCGCTGCCGAACAGGTTGGCGGCGATTCCGGCAGGCAGGCGTATCAGGTGGCGCAGGGGCCTGATCCCCGCCAGTGGCGAGCGTTCGAATTGCAGGTTCAGGAAATGCAGGATTTCGCCGTAGGACGCGGAAATTCCCATCGCCTGCACCATGCCGAAGCGCGTGCCATCACGGTAGTAATGATCGCGCAGCGCGATGCCCTTGGCCACCCCGGCACCCGGGTCGCGCCGCCCGGGCCAGAGGGCGAACATCTCGGTCAGATGAAACATCAGGTTGCGCCCGACAAGGCCGTTTTCATTGGCGCAGCCATCGGGCCAATGCTCGGATTTCGAGGCCATGAGCAGCAAAGGCGAGGCCAGCGCCCCGGCGGCCAGCACATAAGCACGGGCCTTCAGGGCAAGGGTCTCGCCGCCCAGGCGGACCTCGACATGGCTGATCCGGTCATGGCTGCCGCGCAAGGCGCGAACTTCGGCGCGGTCCAGCAAGGCGGCGCGACCGGTCGCCAAAGCCGGTTCCACCCCGGCAGATCGGCCATCCATCTTGCAGTCACGCGGGCATTTCCGCCCGAGGCAATTGGCGCAGCCGGGCAGGTTGCGCAAGGCCAGGTGGCCGCGATAGGGGTTCAGGCCCGCGCCGCGCAGCCGTTCCAGCAGGGCGGCATCGCCGGGCGGGATCGGCGGCGGTGGCTTCAACGCGCCGGGGGCGTCTGGCGACATCGGATCGGGCGTGCCGGATACCTCGAACACTCGCTCGGCTTCGGCGAAATAGGGGCGGAAAAGCGCGTGGCTGACCGGCCAGCCACCGGTCGGGTGCGGGCGCTCCGGGCTGTCATCCAGATCATGCGGTTCGGGACGTTCCAATGCGGCGGCGTAGAATACGGATGATCCACCTACGCCCGCGCCAAGGGGTGCGAAAAACTCGGTTGGCTTGCCGTTTAATTGCGCGGTTACCGGTGCTGGCCAATAGCCGTGCAGGCTGCGCGCGAAGGGATCGGCGATGGCGGCGTCGATGCCCTGCGCCTCGGCGCGTTTCCCCGCAGCACCCTTTTCGACAAACAGCACCGACAGGCCCTTTTCCGCCAGCCGCCGCCCGACCGTGCCACCGCCCATGCCGGTGCCGATGACGATCACGTCCCAGATGCGGCTGGTGATATCCTCAGTCAAGGGCGGCCTCCGCGATGGCGGTGGGTCGGCTCAGAACCGGGGCGAACAGATGCCGCAGCGCGATGGCGGCGCGGTTGGTCACATGGTTGTTGTCGAAATAGTAACCCTTGCCCTTGATTACGGCGCGGCATTGGCTGTCATCACAAAGCGTCGGCCAGGTGTCGAGGAAGCGGATCGTGCCTTCAGCCTCCAGCCTTCGGAACGGGGCTTCGGAGGTTGCCGTCCGGGCCGCGAGATCGGCGCGGCTGACCGACATGATTTCCTCCAGCTCCGGCCCCGGCGACAGGCGGCCATGCGCCATGTCGCGCGCGATGATGCGCGAATCGTAGCGCGGAAGTTCCGGTGGCTGGCGCAGCACGAAGACCCGGGCGAACGACCCGGCCATCTCGCGGACCGATACCAGCGCCGCCTCGGCGAACAGCGCATCCTGGGCGTGCTGGCGGTAGGGGCTGCCCGGTTGGGCCGACAGGCGGATGGTGTTTTCACCGTCCAGCCCGGTGCCCGATCCGGTCGCGTAATAGGACCAGCGCCCGATCAGCAACAGCGTGTCAAAGCCGCTTTTGCCGTCGGCCAGTGCGGCGCGAATCCGGGTATTGGCACGGCTGCAATCGGCATCCTCGGCGCGGGTGGTGGTGTTTTCGGTCTTGTCGAGGTCGAACAGTGGCGGGCACCCCGCCCGCCACAGGATCAGACCGGCGCGGCCCTGCTCATCGGCCGCCAGCGCCAGCCCGTCCATGAAGGCGCGCAGGTGCGAATCGCCCCAGATCAGCACTTCGGGGGGTTGGCCTTCGGGGCCGATGGCGCAGGTTTCTAGGCCGACGAAGGGGCCGGTTGCAGCGATGCTGCATCGGCTCCAGTCCTGCAGGAAATCCGCCGAAGCGTCGATATGCACCCGCACGTCCGGCGCGAACCGCGCTGGCAGGCCATCGGTGCGGTAGAGCGTGCCACCGGCCAGCAGCATCAGGGTTGAGGCCAGCGCCGCGCCACCGAACAGGGCCGGTTTGGGCAGCGCGGCCATGCGGCGCACCGGCAGTTCCACGAAGCGCCACGACGCCCAGGCCAGCGCGAAAGACACCAGCAGCCACAGGGCGGTGTCGGAATAGTCGGAATATCCGCCCAGCCGGTAGGAGGACAGCACCAGCACCGGCCAGTGCCAGAGGTAGAGCGAATAGGAAATCAGCCCGACAAACACCACCGGGCGCGCGCCCAGGGCGCGGTTGATCAGGTTGTCGTGACGCCCGTTCAGGATCAGCAGGCCCGCGCCGAGAACAGGCAGGATCGCCTGCCAGCCGGGAAAGCCCGGTCCTGCCTCGATGAAGGTAACGGCACCCAGAACCAGCGCCAGCCCGGCCCAGGACAGGACCGCCCCGAAGGCCCAGGTAAAGCGCCGCTCGAACCCCAGGATCGCCAGCAGGACGCCGGCCAGAAGCTCCCATGCGCGGAACGGGAACAGGTAGAAGGCGGCGGTCTGGGATATGTCGGTAAGAATGATACCGGCCACCAGCGAGGCCGCGAATAATGCCAGCAGCAGCGCCTTCAGAGCGCCGATAAAGCGCCCGGCCAGCAGGAACAACAGCGGCAGGAATATGTAGAACTGCTCTTCTACCGACAGCGACCAGGTATGCAGCAGCGCCTTGTCGGCGGCGGCGCTGTCGAAATACCCAGATTGGCGGTAGAACAATACGTTGGACAGATAGAGCGTCGAGGCGATCAGCGCCTTGCCGAATTCGCGGAACTCGAACGGCAGCAGGATCGCCCAGGCGGCCAGAAACGTGACGGCGGCCATCACGAAATAGGCCGGGGCCAGACGGCGGATGCGGCGGGCATAGAAGGCCAGCAGAGACACCCGCCCGCTGGTGCGTTTCTCCCGCCAGAGAATGCCGCCGATCAGAAAACCCGAGATGACAAAGAAGATATCGACACCGACAAAACCGCCGCCGAAACCCGGCAGGGCGAAATGATAGGCCACCACCGACAGGACCGCGATGGCCCGCAATCCGTCGATTTCCCTGCGATACTCCATGACCCCACGCCCTGATCAACCCGGCAAGCGCCCGAAAACGCCCGCGTCCCGCGCCGTTCTGCCGGATATTTCCGGCCAAATTATGAAATCACCGGGCAGACTTGCCCCAATTGGCCAAACCGGGAATAGTCGGCGGCGTAGCGTGCAGGGGCGATGGCGATGAGTGATGACAGCAACGTATCGGCGGAATTGCCCGACTGGACGCGCGAGGCCGTGCGCCGGTTCTGGGATCCCGGCCCGAAGCTGTTACGCTCGATCCGGCGGTATCAGGCGGCGCGGTCGCGCGGGCACATGCTGGCGGCGAAATACTGGGTTCTGGTGCATCGCTTCTGGTCGGTGATCACGCAGAGCGAGATTCACCTCCATACACGGATTGAGGGCGGCCTGAGGCTGCCGCATCCGACCGGGATCATCATCCACCCGGAATCTGTCATCGGGCCGAATTGCATGATCTTTCATCAGGTTACCCTGTCCAGCCCGGTGACTTTGGGCGGCCATGTCGATATCGGGGCAGGGGCCAAGCTGCTGGGGCCGCTTACGATTGGCGATCATGTCAGGATCGGGGCCAATGCGGTGGTAACTGGCGATGTGGCCAGCGGCGAGACGGTGGCGGGCATTCCGGCGCGTCCCGTCAAGGCGGCGAGATCAGCGGATCAGGCGTAGGAATGCGGGCCAAGCGGTGCGCCGTCCAGCACCGCGTGATAGATGGCAATCGTGCGCTCGGCCTTGATCGACCACGGGTAATAGCCGGCGGCATAGGCACGCGCCGCCTCGCCGATGGCGGCCAGATCGACACGGGCTTCGGCGCAATCCTCCATCGCGCGGCGATAGCTGTCGGCCATCCCGTCGACCGATGCCAGGGGTACGGTGATGCCGCGCCCCGATCCGGCCAGATAACCCGGCGCACCGTAATCCGCACAAATCGCCACCATGCCCGACGCCATCGCCTCGATCACCACGCCGGCCCCCAATTCGCGGATCGAGGGGAAGACGAAGACGTCGTGATCGCGCATCATCGCCGCCACCCCGGCCTGGCTGTGACGGCCGGCCATATGCACGCAATCCGCCAGCCCGTGTTCGGCAATCAGGGCCTCCAGCCTTGGCTGTTCCGGCCCGTCGCCGATGATGGTCAGGCGGTGGCGGCGCAGGACGGGTGAGGCGGCGAAGGCGCGCACCACCACCTCGGGCAGCTTGTAGGGCACCAGCCGCCCGGCATAGAGGAATTTCAAGCCCTTGCCGCGTTTTCCCGCAAGGGCGGCCCCTTGTGCGTTGAAGATCGCCGGATCGAAACCGATTTCCGGCACCATCACGATCCGGCGCGGATCGGCGCGGCCAAGGTCGCGGATCGTGTGGTCGAACCCCGCCAGGATCGCCGTTGGCTTGGTCTGGGTGCTGCGCGCATAGGGCAGGAATTTGTAGAAATCGCGCAGGATCCGCAGGCGTTCCTTTTCGCGTTTCTGTTCGGCTGCAAACTGGCGCGGCCAGGGCAGGTTGCCGTTCAGCGGGCCGATCACGAAGGGTACCGGGCAGCGTTTGGCGATATAGCTCGGCAGGGTCGGCGACATCGGCGTGATCCGGTGCACGATATCAAAGGCACCTGATTTCAGCGCACGGCGGAAATGCCGCCAGACTTTCCATTCAAACGCCAGATAGGGCAGGTAGGCCATGATCATGCCGGTCGACCAGGCCACCGAATCGCCGCCACGCAGGAAGGTGGCCAGCCGGTACATCGGTGCGGCAATCGCCTCGGTATCGAGGTAGACCACGTTCAAGGGGCTGCCGGCCTTTTCGATATTCTCGCGGTTGCGGATATGGGTGGCTACGGTCACATCGCAGGTTTTCGCCAGTTCCAGCGCGTATTTGTAGCCGACAATCGGCAGCGACGGCCAGTCGGGATTGCACTCATCCGCCAGGATCAGCACCTTCAGCCGGATGGCATCACCCTTTGTCACGTTTCCCACTCCCAGCATAGGCCCAAGATCGCGGGCCGCGCCCTGTTGCCATGAAAATGTGGTGAAAACCGGGCGGTGCGGGAAAAATTGCCACCTCAGATATGGGTGCGTTTGCGTGGTGCGGGTGGGTCCGGGGCGGCAAGGTGGCGCGAGGTCTTGCGCAGGCTTTCGGCATAGCCCAGCAGCGCCCCGGCCATCAGCCAGGTCATCGGCGTTACTGTCGCATTTGGCAGAAGGTCTATGATATTGACCCCCAGCAACAGCGCCAGCACCCCGGCGAAGGGCGATATCGCGGCCGGTCCCAGCCGCCTCGTTTCGCGCCACAACAGGAACAGGGGCATCGCCAGCAGGCTGAATTCCGCCAGGAATCCGACCCAGCCATAGACCCCGAAGGTGATGATCCAGCGCCCGTCGGTCACCGATTCGATGGTGCCGGACCCCGGATCGCGGATATGGTTGCGCCCCCAGCTTCCCCAGCCGAACAGCGGCTTTTCGTTGGCCCGCTGCATCAGCAAATCTTCGTTGTCGAAGCGGAAGGCGAGCGAGCCGGCGCGTTCGGCGCTGACCTTGCCGGCCTGTTGCAGCATCCAGTCCACCGGCACCAGATCCACCCCCTTGGCCATCGGATAGGCAATCGCAAGCGCCGCCAGCAATGCGGCGATGCGGATCTGCGCCCGCACGCCCAGAAACCAGACCAGCGGCACCAGGAACACCGCGTAAAGAAACGATGCCAGCGTCTTGCTGAGCGCCAGCGTCGCCGCCAGCCAGGCGGTGGCGAACATCAGCGCCAGATTGCCGGTTTTTTCGGAATGCCGCCAGAACGCCACCGTCGCCACGGTCGCGGTCATGATGAAAAACGCCACCCAGATGCCGTGATTGAGGAACACGATGGCACGAAAACCCCCGGCGCGGACCATCTGTTCAAACACGTGCTGGAAATAGCCATAGACCCAGATATTCAGTTGCGGGCTGAGGCGGATTTCAAGCAATACCGGAAGTGAATAGACCAGCCCGGTCAGCATGAAGGCGCGCAGCAGTTCAACCTGGGCGGCGGCCTCGAACAGAAAACGCCGTGCCAGCAGAAAACCGACCAGGATCAGGGCTTGCGTCAGCGGCAGGGCGATGGCGTCGCGCAGGTAAAGGCCACGGATCGCCATTTGCTGAAACACCAGCGGCTCGGGATTGTTCAGCACGGTCAATGCCGGGCTGAACACGAAGACAAACGCCGCCAACCGCGCCGCCCGTGAATCCGGCAAAGGGATGGTATTGCGCAAGCGCCGCAACAGGCCAATGTAATTGGCCGGGTTCAGGAACTGGAACGGCAGATCGCGCAGCCGGAAACGCCGCGTGATCCTGCCAACAGCTGCCTCGGCTGGCAGATAGGCGCAGATCAGAAGCGCCGTCAGTTGTGGGATGCTGGATTTTTCCAGCGGCGGCAGCAGCGGCAGATCGAATGCCGCAGGCAAGGGCGGCAGCACCAGATAGGCCACCATGATCGACCAGATCAGCGCCTTGGCCGGCGTATAGCGGCGAAACAGCGCCAGCGAGACCAGCGGCCAGATGGCCAGCATGAAAAGGGCGAAAGCGTTCGGCATGGCCTGTCGTGTTGTTGTTATCGGTGCCTCGGGAGCGAAGTATAGCAGGCCGGTCGCGCCCTGTCGCCGGGGTATGGCTCCAGCCGCCAAATGCTTTGCCCGGGCAGCCACAACGCCCGCGTTTCGCCATTGTTTCGCCTGATTGGCCGGGCAGGATGGAGGCTGTTTCGGGTTGAGGCTGGGGGCCGCATGACGGCGCTTGCAATCATCGGATGCGGTTTCGTAGCGGACCTTTACATGGCGTCGCTGGCGAAACACGCAAATCTGTCCGTCGTGCGGGTCTTTGATCGGGACCCGGCGCGCCTGTCGGCTTTTGCGGCGCATTGGCGGCTTGACAAGGCGGATACGCTTGACGGTTTGCTGGCGGGTCTGCCGAAGGGCTGCATCATCCTGAACCTGACCAATCCGCATGCGCATTACGAGGTGTCCAAGGCCTGTCTTGCGGCGGGATTTCACGTCTATTCCGAAAAGCCCCTGGCGATGGATTTGGATCAGGCCCGCGATCTGCATGCGCTGGCGGCCCGGCAAGGCGTGTTGCTGGCCTCGGCCCCGTGTTCGGTGCTGGGCGAGGCGGCACAGGTGCTGGCGGGCGCGGTGCGCGACGGCGTGGCCGGGCGGCCAAGGCTGGTTTACGCCGAACTGGATGACGGGTTCATCCCGCAGGCACCCTATGAGGATTGGCGCAGCGCCAGCGGTGCGCCCTGGCCCTACGGGGATGAATTCCGGGTCGGCTGCACACTGGAACATGCGGGATATTACCTGACATGGCTGGTGGCGATGTTCGGGCCGGTGGTGCGGGTGGTTGCCGCCTCGGCTGAACTGGTCGAGGCCAAGCCGGGCGGCGGCGGGGCGTCGGATTTCTCGGTCGCGGTGCTGTTTTTTGCGGATGGCGTGGTGGCGCGGCTGACCTGTTCGATCATCGCACCGCACGATCACCGCATCCGGGTGATCGGCGACAAGGGAGTGTTGGCGGTCCGCCGGGCCTGGGACAATGCGGCCAAGGTCAGGTTTCATCGCCGCCTGCGGCTGCGGCGGCGGCTGATCGACCTGCCCGTCGGGCGGCGTATCCGGCCAAGGGGTGCGACGCATCCCAAGGTTGCGCGAACCGGGGCTGCGGCGATGAATTTCGCGCTTGGCCCGGCTGAAATGGCCGCTTCATTGGCGGAAGGACGGCCCTGCCGCCTGTCGGCGGATTTCGCGCTGCACCTGACCGAGGTGACGCTGGCGATCCAGAATTCCGGCGATCATTCGGACGCACAGGTGATGACGACAAGCTGCGAGAAGCCGGAGGCGATGTCATGGCTGGCCTGAGTGCTGACAGGGTGCTGGCCGTCACCGGTGCCGCCGGGTTCATCGGGCGCGAGGTGGTCGCGGTGGCGCGCGCCGAGGGCTACGCCGTGCGGGCGATCCTGCGTGATGCCACCTCGGCCCCCGCTGCGTGGCAGGATGATCCGCTGATATCAGTGCATGTGGTTGATCTTGGTGCGGATGATGCCCCGCAGCTTCTGCAACCGGCGCTGGCCGGGGCGGTGGCGGTGATCCATCTGGCGGGTGCGATGGATGGTGATGATACAAGCCACGAGCGCGACACGCTGGGCGGCACGCGCCATCTGCTGACGGCAATTGCCGGGCTGCCGATGCCGCGTGCAAAGCTGGTGCTGGCTTCGTCGCTGGCGGTCTACGATGCTTTTGCGGTGCCTGTCGGCGGTGTGCTGGACGAGGCCGCGCCGCTGGAACAGGAACCAGGGGAACGCGACACCTATTGCCGCGCCAAGCTGGCGCAGGAACGGCTGGTCCGTGAAAGCGGGCTGGAGGCGGTGATCCTGCGCCCCGGTGCGGTGGTCGGCCCGGGGCGGTGCTGGAACGGCCATCTTGGCGTCAGGCTGGGCGCTGTGCAGATCAGCACCGGGCTGGACGGGCAGGTGCCGCTTTGTTCGGTGGCAACCTGTGCGAAGGCGATGGTGCAGGCGGTCAATTTGCCAACGGGAACTGTGGCGAATGTGCTGGACCGGGACTTGCCGGATCGCCGCAGGCTGATCGCGGATATGCGCCGCACGGGGCTGATTGGGTACAGCGTGGCGGTGCCGTGGCGGCTGGCGGCGCTGGTGGCGGATACGCTGGCGCTGGTGCCGGGCCTGTCGCGGCGCTTGCCGGGATTGCTGCGGCCAAGGACCTTGAGGGCGCGGATGATGCCGCGCCGCTATGGTGCCGAGACAGGTGCAGGGATGCACCGGATCGCCTATCTGACGGGCGAATATCCGCGCGCCACCGACACCTTCATCCAGCGCGAGGTTGCCGGGCTGCGCGCCAACGGCATCGAGGTCCTGACCTGCTCGGTCCGGCGTACCGGGGCAGAGCATCTGGTCGGCGAGGAACAGCGCCTTGAGGCAGCGGGCACCTTTCATATCCTCGAAGCGGCCTGCGCGCCCTTGCGCCTGATCGCGGCACATCTGGGCGCGCTGGTGGCCTCGCCCCGGCGCTACGTGCGAGCCTTGCGGCTGGCCATTCGCACCCGCCCGCCGGGGCTGCGGGCACTGGTGTTCCAGTTGTTCTATTTCGCCGAAGCGGTGGTGCTGGCGCGGCATATGGCGGCCAATGGCGTGGTGCATCTGCACAACCATATCGCCAAGTCCAGCGCCACGGTCGCCATGCTGGCCTCCGAGATCAGCGCCATTCCCTTCAGCTTCACTTTGCACGGCCCGGACATATTCTTCGAGCCGCATTACTGGCGGCTGGACGAAAAGATCGCCCGCGCTGCCTTTGTCGCCTGCATTTCCGATTTCTGCCGCTCGCAGGCGATGGTGTTTTCCGATCGCCAGCATTGGGACAAACTGCACGTGGTGCATTGCGGGGTGGAGCCGGGGCGCTACGCAGCGCCGCCCACCGCGCGGCGTGGCAAGCGGATATTGTTCGTGGGCCGGTTGGCGGCGGTCAAGGGCCTGCCGGTGCTGTTCGGGGCGCTGGCGCGGCTGCGCCTCGATTTCCCTGAGCTTGGCGTCACGCTGATCGGCGACGGCCCGGAACGCCCGGCGCTTGAGGGCGAGGCGGCGGCTTTGGGGCTGTCGGGCATGATCGAATTTGCCGGTTACAAGGGGCAATCCGAGGTGGCTGCGGCGCTGGCGGCCAGCGATCTGCTGGTGCTGCCCAGCTTTGCCGAGGGCCTGCCTGTGGTGCTGATGGAGGCGCTGGCTGCCGGTCTGCCGGTGGTGGCGACCCGGATCGCGGGCGTGGCGGAACTGGTCGAGGACGGTATCAGCGGCTTTCTGGTGCCGCCCGGCGACGAGGCCGCCCTGGCGGACAAGCTGGCGATCCTGCTGGCCGATCCGGCGCGGCGCAGGGCGATGGGCAAGGCAGGCCGCGCCAAGGTGCGGGCGGCGTTCGATATCGCTCAGGAATCCGCCTGGCTGGGCGACATCCTGCGCGCCTCGATCACCGGTGCGCCGCGCCCGCCGAAACGCCCCGCCGCCCGGCCCGACGCATGGCGCGAGGCCGGGGAATGAGCGCGCATCCCGATGTGGCGGCAATTGTGATCGGCCGCAATGAAGGCCAGCGGCTGCATCGTTGCCTGACCTCGCTGCAGGGGCAGGTCGGGCAACTGATTTACGTGGATTCCGGTTCGACCGATGGCAGCGCCGATCTGGCGGCAGGGCTGGGGGCGCGCGTGATCCCGCTGGACCCGTCGCGTCCCTTCACCGCCGCGCGCGGGCGGCAGGAAGGGTTTCAGGCACTGGCGGCCTCTGGCGCACCGGATTTCGTGCAATTCGTCGATGGCGACTGCGCGGTGGAGCCGGGCTGGATCGCCGCCGGTCGCGCCGCGCTTGTCGATGATCCAAAGCTTGGGCTGGTCACCGGCTGGCGCACGGAAATCGCGCCCGGTGACAGCATCTACAACGCCCTGTGCGATTTTGAATGGCACCGCCCGGCAGGCGACATCCAGACCTGCGGCGGCGACATGATGGTCCGCCGCACCGCCTTTGCCGTCGCTGGCGGGTTCCGCGCCGATGTGATCGCCGCCGAGGACGACGAGTTCTGCGCCCGCCTAGGACAAGCAGGCTGGAAGCTGCGCCGTCTGCCGGTGGCGATGACCCGCCACGATGCCGCGATGAGCCGGTTTTCGGAATGGTGGCGGCGCGCTATCCGCTCGGGCCACGGCTTTGCCCAGGTCGGGCATCTGCATCCGCACTGGTTCCGGGCCGAGCGCCGCCGGGTCCTGGCCTATGGCGCGGTGCTGCCGGTGCTGGCGCTGGCGGGGCTGATCTGGTCCGGCTGGCTGGTGGTGCTGGTGGCGGGTCTTTACGCGCTGTCCTACGGGCGCACGTTGCAGGGGCTGATGCAGGCTGGTCTGCCCGCGGCGAACGCGGCGCATCAGGGCCTGTTCCTCAGCCTGTCGAAATTTCCCAACCTGATCGGCATGGCGCTGTACCATTGGCGCGTCATGCGCGGGCGGGCGATGCAGATCATCGAATACAAGTGAGCGTGATGGCAATTGAAGGCAACAGAAACATCCGCGTCGGGCTGATCGGGGCCGGCTATATCGCGGGCTGGCATGCCGAGGCGATCCGCGCCACCAAGGGCGTGGAGTTGAGCGCGGTCTGTGATCTGTCCGAAGCCGCCGCATCGGCACTGACCGCCAGCCACGGCGGGACGGTGTTTTCCGATCCCGCCGAGATGATCGCCGCCGGTAACTGCGATGCCGTCCATATCCTGACACCGCCCCCCTCGCACCGCGCATTGGCCGAACAATGCCTTGCCGCCGGGCTGCATTGCCTGATCGAAAAGCCGGTGGCGCTGTCGGCGGAGGATACGCGCGCGATCAGCGCTGCGGCCGAGGCTTCCGGCGCGCTGTTCGCCGCCAGCCACAATTTCCTCGGCCTGCCGGGATATCTGCGGCTGAAGGCGATGGCCGAAACCGGAAGGCTGGGCCGCATCACCGGGGCAACTTTCAACTGGCATTTCCCGCTGGCACCCCTGCGCTCGGGCCCGTTCGGCCTGTGGCTGCTGGCGGAGCCGAAGAACCTGCTGCTGGAGCTTGCACCGCATCTGTTCGCCTTCGCCGCCGATCTGTTCGGCGCGCCCAAGATCGAGCACTTAAGCCTTGGCAAGCCGATCACCCTGCCGGAAGGGCAGGTCCGCCCGCAGAGTTTCCGCATTCTGGCACGCACCGGTGATATCGACCTGACGTTCAACCTGTCGCTGGTGGAAACCGCCGATGATCGCTCGGTCACGCTGCATGGCTCGGGCGGGGTGGCGCGGCTGGATTATGCCGCCGATACGCTGGTTCTGGCGGCTCCGAATGCCTCCGACATCATCGTGAACCCGCTGCGCCTTCAGGCCGGGCTGGCGGCGGCGCATCTGCGTGAGGGTGTCGTGAATGCGGCGCGGCAGGTGGTGTCGCTGAACCGCAAATCGCCCTATGGCCTCAGCTTTCAGGGCACAATCGGCGCGTTTCACCAGGCTGTGCGGAAGGGTGGCCCGGTCGATCCCCGGTTTGCCGCTTATGCCGCCGAGACCGTGATGCAGGCGATTGACGACACGATTGCCCTGATGCCGGATCAGGGTGCGGAAACGCTCCGCCACCCAAAGCCGAGGCGCAAGCCGAAGCCGGACATGCTGGTGATCGGCGGCACCGGTTTCATCGGGCGCGCCCTGACGCGGGCGCTGGTGGCGCGGGGCCATGACGTGCGGGTGCTGACGCGGGGGCGTGCGGCACCGTTTGGCGATCTGGCCGGGCGGGTCGAGGTGTTTGCGGCCTCGCTGAAGGACCGGGCGGCGCTGGAACGGGCGATGCAGGGCATTTCGGCGGTGTTCAATCTGGCCAAGTCGGTGGATTCCACCTGGCAGGATTGCCTGGACAACGACGTGGCGGTGGCCACCAATATTGCCGAGGCGGCGCTGGCGGCGGGCGTGCGGCGGCTGGTCTATACCGGCACGATTGCGTCCTACGACATGTCCCGCCCGACGCCTGCGATCACCGAGGCGACGCCGTTTGGCGACATGACCAGGCGCAATCTCTATGCCCGCTCAAAGGCGGAATGCGAGGCGCGGCTGATGGCGATGCACCGCGACCGGGGCCTGCCGCTGGTGATCGCGCGGCCCGGCATCGTGGTCGGGCAGGGCGGGCCTTTGCAGCATTGGGGGATCGGGCGCTGGCATGGCGCGGGCAATGTGCGGCTGTGGAATTCAGGCCGCAACATCCTGCCCTTCGTGCTGATCGACGATTGCGTCGAAGGGCTGATCTTGATGGCCGAGCAGGACGCGGCGATTGGCCGGAGCTTCAATCTGACTGGCGCGCCCATGCTGACGGCGCGGGATTATTTTCAGGCGATCCGTGATCGTCTGGGCGCGGGCATTGCCGTCAGTCCCGGGCAGCCCGGCCTGTTCTGGCTGCTGGATGCGGTGAAGGGCAGCCTGAAACGCCATGCGCTGGGGCGCAGAAACGTGCCGCAGCCCTCGCTGGCCGACTGGCGCGCGCGCGGGCATGTGACACCGTTTGACAACACCTTGCCGGTACAGGTTCTGGGCTGGCAGCCCGAGACGGATCGCGAGCGGTTCCTGGACAGGGCGATCACCGAGGCCAACCTGTTCGGCTTCTGACCTGCCATCATTTCACCCCATTCCGCTGCTAGCATCGCCCGCAAACGGGCCGGGGAGATCAGACGTGGCGAAGGCGAAACAGGCAGGACAATCCGACAGCGACCTGAAGCTGGTGAAGGGCGCTGCCGGGGATATCTGGGCCGGGCTGACAGGCGCGCGGATCAGTACCCAGCAACTGAACCGCAGCAAGGTCATCAGTGCCATGCGCAAGGACCCTTCGCATGTGGCCATCGACATGCTGCGCACCCGGCTTTTGCAGGCGATGCAGGAACATGGCTGGCGCCGGGTCGGCATCACCTCGGCCACCAAGGGCTGCGGCAAGACTTTCGTGGCCTCGAACCTGGCGGTGGCGATGGCGCGCGGCGAAAGCCGACGGGTGGTGCTGATCGACATGGACCTGCGCAATCCCGGCCTCGCACAGGTGTTCGGCGTGCCCAGCCCGCCGCGTCTGCGCGATTATCTGGGCGGCTACCAACTGGCCGAGGAATATTTCCTGAAGGTCGGGCAGAACCTTGTTCTGGGCCTGAATTCCACAATCGAAAGCGGCGCATCCGAATTGCTGCTGGAAACCATGACCGCCGAGGTGCTGGCGGAAATGTGCAGCCTGTTCCGCCCCGACGTGGTGATCTACGACCTGCCATCGGCGCTGGACCATGACGACGTGATCGCCTTCCTGCCGCAGCTCGATGGCATGCTGCTGGTGGTCGGCGGTGGCGAGACCACGGCGGACGAGGTGCGCGAGGTCGAACGCATGCTGGGCGATACCGTGCCGCTGATCGGCGTGGTGCTGAACAAGGGCGAAGGCGGGGGTTGAGGGCGGCCCCTCAGATATCCGCCAGAATGCGCCGGCTTTCGATGCAGTCTTCGTCGATCTGGCGGATCAGGTCGTCCATCACGTCGAATTTCAGTTCGGGGCGCTGAAACGCCACCAGTGCGACGGATATGTCGATGCCATAGATATCCCCCGAGAAATCGAAGATGAACACTTCCAGATTGGGGTGATCGCCGCCGAAGGTCGGGCGCAGGCCGATCGAGGCCGCGCCGTGGTAATGCCCCATATGCGGGCCTTCCAGGATATCGACCAGCACGGCATAAACCCCGAATTTCGGCGGATGCAGCCCGTCGATGGCCAGATTCGCCGTCGGATAGCCGATGCCGCGCCCGCGCTGATCGCCGCCCACCACCGGGCCGTCGATCCGGTGCCAGTGGCCCAGCATCCGGGCGGCATCTTCAGGGCGACCCTCGCTCAATGCCTGGCGAATACTGGTCGATGAATATTCGCCAAGCGCATCGCTGATCAAGGGCGCGATGCTGACGCCGAAGCCGAATTCGCGCCCGAACGCCTTCAGCATGGCGGCATCGCCCGCCCGGCCCTTGCCGAAGTTGAAATCCTTGCCGACCACAACGTGGCGCAGGCCGAAACCTTCGGCGATCACGTCGCGCGCAAATGCCTCGGCGCTCAGCGAAGACAGGGCGGCGTTGAAGTTCAACTCGTACAACCGCTCCACCCCCAGCTTTTGCAGGCGGTGCGCGCGTGCTTCGGCGTTCATCAGCCGGAAGGCCGGCGCGTCGGGCGCGAAATATTCGCGCGGGTGCGGCTCGAACGTCATCACGCCCAGGGGGCAGTTCAGGTCAATCGCCTTTCTGCGGGCGATGTCGATCACCGATTGATGGCCCAGATGCACGCCGTCGAAATTGCCGATGGCCGCCGTTGCTCCGCGGTCGGCGGGGCTGACATATTTGTAATCGCGGATGGTGCGCATCAATGGTCCTGCCCCCGTTTCAGCCGCGCCGTGGTGCCAGGACCGTCGCGTCGCCCTTGATCACCACGGTATCGCCGACCCGGGCGATGCAATCAAGGCCGACCCGGCCCTTGGCCTGATCGACATTCCGCACGGTAACGGTCGCGGTTACCTCGTCGCCGATCCGAACCGGCGCGGTGAATTTCAGGTTCTGCGCCAGGTAGATCGTGCCATGCCCCGGCAGACGCTCGCCCAGCAGCGCGGAAAACAGGCTGGCCGACAGCATGCCATGCGCCACCCGCCCCTTGAAGATCGAGGCTGCCGCCGCCGCCTCGTCCAGATGCACCGGATTGCGATCCTCGCTCACCTCGGCGAATTTCTGCACCTCGGCCTCGCCGATCACCTTGGTGATCGACCGGCTGAGACCCGGCGTCAGGTCTTCCAGGAAAATCGTTCCGATCTCGCTCATGTCTCGCTCCCGCATATTTGCGCCGGTGGTTAAGACCGGGGCGCGGTTTCGTCAATGCCCGCCGATCCGTCCCAGCCGGATATCGTAATCCACCGCGACCGAATAATCGGGATCGTCGTCCAGTTCGACCATCAATTGCCCGGCGCGGGTGAGCAGTTTGTGACAATCGCGCGACAGATGGCGGATCTGCAGCCGCTTGCCGGCCTCGGAATATTTCTGCGCCACCGCTTCGATCGCCTGCAGACCGGACTGATCGACAATGCGGCTGTCCATGAAATCGAGGATCACGGTGTCGGGGTCATCCTCGGGGTGGAACAGCGCCTGAAAACCGGCCGCCGAGCCGAAAAACAGCGGCCCCTCGATCTCGTACACCTTGGCCCCCGGCTGGCGCGCGGAATTGCGCGTGGAGGCGTGAATGCGCGAGGCGGCGTTCCAGGCATAGACCAGCGCCGAGACGATCACCCCGACCACCACCGCAGTTGCCAGATCCTCGGCCACGGTGACGGCGGTGACCAGCAGGATCACCACCGCATCGGCGCGCGGCACGATGGCCAGGATCTTTATGCTCTGCCAGGCGAAGGTGCCGATCACCACCATGAACATCACCCCGACCAGCGCCGCCAGCGGGATCAGATCGATCACCGAACTGGCGAACAGGATGAAGACCAGCAGGAACAAGGCCGCCGAGACCCCCGACAACCGGGTGCGCCCGCCGGATTTCACGTTGATCATGGATTGTCCGATCATCGCGCAACCGCCCATGCCGCCGAAAAACCCGGTGACGGTATTGGCCGCGCCCTGCGCCAGGCATTCCCGGCTGGCCCCGCCGCGTTCGCCCTTGATCTCGCCCACGAGGTTCAGCGTCAGCAGGCTTTCGATCACCCCGATCAGCGCCAGGATCACCGCATAGGGCAGGATGATTTCCAGCGTTTCCAGCGACATCGGCACGTCCGGTATGGCAAAGCTGGGCAATCCACCGGCCACCGAGCCGAGATCGCCGACGCGCGGCACCGGCAGGTCAAACGCGATCACCGCCACCGAGATCACGGCGATGGCCACCAGCGGTGCCGGGATCAGGCGGGTGATTTTCGGCGTGACCCAGATCAGCGCCATCGTGGCCGCGACCAGTCCAAGCGTGATCCACAGGCGCGGGCCGGTCATCCAGATATGGTTGCCGGCGGCATCAATCACCTTGAACTGTTCCAGTTGCGCCAGGAAGATCACGATGGCCAGCCCGTTCACGAAGCCCAGCATCACCGGATGCGGCACCATGCGGATGAACTTGCCCCAGCGCATCAGCCCGATGCCGATCTGGATCAATCCCATCAGCACCACCGTGGCGAACAGGTATTGCACGCCGTGATCCGCCACCAGCGATACCATCACCACCGCCAAGGCCCCCGTCGCTCCGGAAATCATGCCGGGCCGCCCGCCGAACAGGGCGGTGATCAGCCCGACGATGAAGGCGGCATAAAGGCCGACCAGCGGTTCCACCCCGGCCACGAAGGAAAACGCCACCGCCTCGGGCACCAGCGCCAGCGCCACGGTCAGGCCGGACAGGATGTCGATGCGGCTTTGCGCGGCGGTGATCGGCTCGCCGCCGTTCGGGGCAAGTCGCCGCGTGAAGGCGGCGAACGCGTATCTTACGGGCATCAATGTTCCTGTCGTTGGTGGCGGTCGGCCCCGGGATCGGGGCGATGGCGCGATGGCGGGGTTTGCCCGGACCATGCGCGGGGCCACGAAAATTCGAGCGCCCCGTGTCGCATTTGTGCTGGCTTTCCGCAACCCCGCCTTCCACACTTCGCGCGGTGAATTGGATTGCAGGACCGGAGGACAGCATGAAACTGCGCGATCTGGAGATATTCGTCGTCGCCCCGCCGCCGCCCGGCTGGGGCGGGCGCTACTGGATATTCGTCAGGCTGACCACCGATAACGGCATCAGCGGCATGGGCGAGGTCTATGCCGCCAGTGTCGGCCCCGACGCGATGCGCGCGGTGATCGCGGATGTGTTTTCGCGCCATATGGAGGGCGAGAACCCCGAGAATATCGAATTGATGTTCCGCCGCGCCTATTCAGCCGGTTTCACGCAGCGCCCCGATCTCAGCGTCATGGGCGCGTTTTCCGGGCTGGAAATCGCCTGCTGGGACATTCTGGGCAAGGCGCATGAGCGTCCCGTCTACGCGCTGCTGGGCGGGCTGATGAATGCCCGCATCCGCGCCTATACCTATCTCTATCCGCTGCCGCATCACGATATCGATGCCTTCTGGAACAGCCCCGATATGGCGGCGGAATCTGCGCTGGCGATGGTCGATCTCGGCTTCACCGCCGTCAAGTTCGACCCCGCCGGCCCCTATACGATCCGCGGCGGCCACCAGCCGGCGATGCGCGACATCTCGCGCTCGGTCGCGTTCTGCCGCGCCATCCGCGAGGCGGTGGGCGACCGCGCGGACCTGTTGTTCGGCACGCATGGCCAGTTCACCACCTCGGGCGCGATCCGGCTGGGCAAGGCAATCGAGCCCTACCAGCCCCTGTGGTTCGAGGAACCGGTGCCGCCGGATAACCTAGCCGAGTTTGCCGAGGTGGCCCGCCACGTCCATATCCCCATCGCCACCGGCGAGCGGATGACCACCAGGGCCGAGTTCGGGGCGGTTCTCAGAACCGGCGGTGCGGCGATCCTGCAACCGGCTTTGGGGCGCTCGGGCGGCATTCTGGAAACCAAGAAGATCGCTGGCATGGCGGAGGCCTTCAACGCCCAGATCGCGCCGCATCTCTATGCCGGGCCGGTAGAATGGGCGGCGAACATCCAGCTTGCGGCGAATATCCCGAACCTGCTGATGGTCGAGACCATCGGCACCGGCGGCGAATTTCACCTGCCGCTGATCAGACATGCGATCAGGGTCGAGGACGGCCATATCCGCGCCCCCACCGCCCCCGGCCTCGGCATCGAGTTCGACGAGGCCCTGGCCCGCGCCCATCCCTTCACCGGCACCGGCCTGCACCTGCAAATGCAGGAAGCGCCCTGCAACTACGAATCCGAAAACCGCTTCGCCGGTGGCGCACCGGCGGTAAAGGAATAGGGCAGGGACCAACAGCACAAACCCCGCAGTCCCGGACTTGCTCCGGGACCTCATCCGACGGTGTCACCCCGCAGAACTGGAAGATTCTGGAATAAATCGCCATTAGAGCATATCGCGTTTAATCGAATTCACCGAAGCCGGGGCGAACGCGTTGTTCTTTGAAAATGCTGCCTCGCCCCAGCTTCGGTGAATGTATTGAATCCGAAAGAACGCGATACGTATTAGCCCCGGGATCGACTGGGCTGGGCAAAACAAGCCGCTAAACTCGCCAACGATGAGGGTTAGCAAGGCACTCGTATTATGATGAACAAACATGCCGCAATTATCGCCGCGACGATTGTAGTCGCACCCACGGTCGCCACGGCGTTCGGCCAGGATGACAGGTGGGTTAGTGGCTGGGGACAAGGTATCGCAGAGCTGATTGTGACGCACGGCCCATGAAATGAAATCTATGTAACCTGCAACGAAGGCGGCGGATCAGGGTCGACAGGAGTATCTTTTACGCTCGCAGGGTGGGCACCTACAGGAAGTAGAATAACATTGACATTTGACAATGATGATCCAGAGCAGATTTGGATTTCTAACGGGGACATCACCTCGGACTGCCGCGCCTGTATGGGAAACTATGAATATGTGATCCGCAAGCTCAAGTCGCACCGTAGTGTGCATGTCCTCTTCGAGAACGGGGATGGCGCGCGGTTCACCTTGAAAGGTTCGAGCGCGGCGATTACAGATCGCACCCCAGATTTTGCGCGGTAATGCATCCCAAGCCATTCTGACACAGGTGACCCGTTTCAACCGCATC
This sequence comes from Paracoccaceae bacterium, assembly GCA_019911965.1. Taxonomy (GTDB): domain Bacteria; phylum Pseudomonadota; class Alphaproteobacteria; order Rhodobacterales; family Rhodobacteraceae; genus UBA5972. Next base: position 223,009 of record JAIOJF010000038.1, read on the forward strand.
GGCAAGAGCCAATACACAGGCTTTCAGATACCCCTGTTTTAGACGAGATTCTTAGCGCCCTTGAAGTCGCCTCGCCCGGCGGGACCGCCGGGCAGCGCCCGACCCGCCCCCAGGCGGGCGCTTCGCTTCGCACGGGTCGGGCGCTGCCCTCGGGATTTGCGGCAAATGGTTTTCCAAAGTTCAGATTGACCCAACGCCACCCCGCCACGCCAAACCTTGCATCC
>JAIOJF010000039.1 GCA_019911965.1 Paracoccaceae bacterium
TCGACGTCGACGAGGGGCCGGATGAACTCACCCTACTCAACAACCGTGCGGTCGTCGTCGCAAACGGCGTGCGCGACCGCCTCCGCGTGCTGCTCGTTTCGGGCGAGCCGCATCCGGGCGAACGCACCTGGCGCAATCTCCTGAAGTCGGACCCGTCCGTCGACCTCGTCCACTTCACCATCCTGCGTCCGCCGGAGAAGCATGACGGCACGCCCATTGGCGAGCTTTCGCTCATCACCTTTCCGACGCACGAGCTCTTCGACCAGAAGCTCGACGAATTCGATCTCATCATCTTCGACCGCTACAAGCGGCGCGGCATCCTGCCGGCGATCTATCTCGACAATGTGCGCCAGTATGTCGAACAGGGCGGCGCGGTGCTGCTGGTGGCGGGGCCCGATTTCGCCGGTGCCGAAAGCATCTATCGCGGCCCGCTCGAGGCGGTCGTGCCGGCACGTCCCACGGCACGGGTGATCGAACGCCGCTTTCGCCCCGAGGTCACCGAACTGGGCGCCCGCCACCCGGTCACGGCCGGGCTGGACGCGCCGCCGGGCGGCACCGAATGGGGCCGCTGGATGCGCCAGATCGAACTGGCCGACGCCACCGGCGACGTGGTGATGACCGGCGCCGACGGCAGCCCGCTGCTGGTGCTCGACCGGGTGGGCGAGGGGCGGATTGCGCTGCTGGCCTCGGATCACGCCTGGCTGTGGCATCGCGGGTTCGAGGGCGGCGGCCCGCAGCTGGAACTGCTGCGCCGCCTGGCGCATTGGATGATGAGGGAACCCGAGCTTGAGGAAGAAGCCCTGAGCGCCACCGCGCGCGGCCACAAGATCACCGTTCTGCGCCGGTCGCTGGACGAAGGCGACCGCGTCGCCGAGGTGGAAGGCCCAGGTGGCCTTGTCGCGCAATTGCCGCTGCGCGAAGTCTCGCCGGGGCGCTACACCGCCAGTTTCGACGGGCCGGAAAACGGCCTTTACCGGCTGCGCGAAGGCGGGCTGGATACCGTGGTGGCGCTTGGGCCGGCAGCGCCGAAGGAATTCGAGAATGCGATTTCCAATCCCGATATCCTGGCCCCCTTTGCCAATGCCACAAGTGGCGGGGTGCGCCGGATCGAGGCCGGCCTGCCGGATGTCCGGCTGGTGCGCGAAGGCCGGGTCGCGGCCGGGCGCGGCTGGATCGGGCTGACGCCGAGGGGGGCCTATGTCACCACCGGCATCCGGCTGACGCCGCTTGGTCCGGTGCTGGTGTTCCTGCTGCTGGGCATGGCGCTGATGCTGACTGCCTGGCTGCGCGAGGGTCGCTAGCGGATTTGGTGGTGGACTGGACGGTTGTTTCGGGTTAATTGGTAAGGTAATTTTACCAAAGCAGGGATATTTTCATGGAAATGCCGGTTCCCGATCCTGCGATCCTGTCGCGCAAGCGCGAAATCGTGCAGCGCCTGCGGGCGATCCTGCCCGCCGATGCGGTGATCGACGACGAAACCGAAACCCGCGTCTACGAATGCGACGCGCTGACCGCCTATCGCTGCCCGCCGCTCGCCGTGGTGCTGCCCACGACCACCGCCGAGGTCGCGGCCTTGCTGAAAACCTGCCACGACTTGGCTGTGCCGGTGGTGCCGCGCGGGGCCGGAACCTCGTTGGCGGGCGGTGCCCTGCCAACCGCCGACAGCGTGATCCTGGGCGTGGCGCGGCTGAACGCGGTGCTGGAAACCGATTATGCCAACCGCTTCATCCGGGTGCAGTCGGGGCGTACCAATCTCAGCGTCACCGGCGCGGTGGAAGCGGACGGCTTCTTCTATGCCCCCGATCCGTCCAGCCAGCTGGCCTGCGCCATTGCCGGTAATGTGGCGATGAATTCCGGCGGGGCGCATTGCCTGAAATACGGCGTTACCACCAACAACCTGCTGGGCGTCACGCTGGTCACCATGCAGGGCGAGGTGGTCGAGATCGGCGGCGCGCATCTGGACGCGGCGGGGCTGGACCTGCTGGGGCTGGTCTGTGGCTCGGAAGGCCAGTTGGGCGTGGTGACCGAGGCCACCTTGCGGATATTGCGTTCACCCGAAGGTGCCCGCCCGGTGCTGATCGGGTTCGACAGCAACGAAGCGGCCGGGGAATGCGTGTCAGATATCATCCGATCGGGCATCCTGCCGGTCGCCATCGAATTCATGGACCGCCCCTGCATCCGCGCCACGGAAAACTTCGTGCATGCCGGTTATCCCAATGTCGAGGCGCTGCTGATCATCGAGGTTGAAGGCTCCGAAGCCGAGATCGCCTGGCAACTGGACAAGATCGTTACCATCGCCAAAGCGCATGATCCGGTCGAGATCCGCGAAAGCGGCAGCCCTGAGGAAAGCGCGAAGATCTGGGCCGGGCGCAAGGCGGCGTTCGGCGCGATGGGGCAGATCAACGATTACATGTGCCTGGACGGCACCATTCCGGTCAGCCAGTTGCCGCACGTTCTGGCGCGCATCCGGGATTTGTCGGCGCAATACGGGCTGGATGTCGGCAATGTGTTTCATGCCGGTGATGGCAACATGCACCCCCTGATCCTCTATGACGCCAACCGCCCCGGCGATCTGGAGAAATGCGAGGCGATGGGGGCGGATATCCTGCGGCTCTGTGTCGAGGTTGGCGGTTGCCTGACCGGCGAACACGGCGTGGGTGTTGAGAAACGCGACCTGATGTACAGCCAGTATTCAGCCGACGATATCGATGTGCAGATGGCGGTAAAGGACGTGTTCGATCCCGCATGGCTGTTGAACCCCGCCAAGGTGTTCCCGCTGGACGCCACCGCATCGCGGCGAATGGCGCGCGCATATGCTGCGCCAGACATGAGGATTTAGGGAACCACGTTGGATATTCTGAGCGAAGACGATCTGAAGGCGGCGATTGCCGGGGCGGATGCGCCGCTGCGGATCATCGGCGGGGGCACGCGGGCGATCGGCAATCCGGTCGAGGGAACGCCCCTGTCGGTGGCGGGGCTGACCGGCGTGACATTATACGAACCGGGAGCGCTGACACTGGTGGTCCGCGCGGGCACGCCCTTGTCCGAGATCGACGCCTTGCTGGAGGCCGAGGGCCAGCGGCTGGCCTTCGAGCCGATGGATCATCGCGGGCTTCTGGGCACAGCGGGCGAGCCGACCATCGGCGGCGTGGTGGCGGCGAATATCTCGGGGCCGCGCCGGGTGCAGGCCGGGGCCTGCCGGGATTTCCTGCTGGGGGTGCGGTTCGTCGATGGCGCCGGGCGGGTGCTGAAAAACGGCGGGCGGGTGATGAAGAACGTCACCGGCTACGATCTGGTCAAGCTGATGGCCGGGTCCTGGGGCACGCTGGGGGTTTTGAGCGAGGTGGCGCTGAAGGTCCTGCCGAAGGCCGAGGCGGCGCTGGTTCTGCTGATCGAGGGGCTGGACGACAGGGCGGCGGTGGCGGCATTGTCGGCCTCGCTTGGCTCGCCCTTCGATGTCACCGGGGCGGCGCATGCCGCCAGGGGGCCGGATGGCGGGCCGCTGACGATGATCCGGCTGGAGGGATTTGCCGATTCGGTGGCCTACCGCGCCGGCAAGCTGCGCGAATCGCTGGCTGGCGACATTAGGATTGAAACCGATCCCGCGCGGGCCGCTGCCCTCTGGCGATGGCTGCGCGATGTCGAGGCGTTTCATCGCCGCGCGGGCGATGTCTGGCGGATATCGCTGAAACCTTCGGACGCGCCGGAGGCAGCTGCGAGGCTTCGCGCGGCGTTCGACGCCGATCTGATCTATGACTGGGGCGGCGGGCTGGTCTGGGCCTTGGTGCCCGCAGGATCGGACCTGCGCCCGGTACTGGCGGGCCTGCCGGGCCATGCAAGGATCGAACGCGCCGCGCAGGCCACCCGCGCCGCGCTTGGGGCCTTCCCGTCCGAAGGCCCGGCGCTGGACCGGATCACCGCCGCCTTGCGGGCGAAGTTCGATCCGCGCGGTATCCTCAATCCCGGGCTGATGGCTCCGAAACCGGTGGAGTAGCACCATGCAGACGCAGTTCACCGAAGACCAGTTGCGCGACCCCGGCCTGCACCGCGCCAATGACATCCTGCGCGCCTGTGTGCATTGCGGCTTTTGCACCGCGACCTGCCCGACCTATCAGGTGCTGGGTGACGAACTGGACAGCCCGCGCGGCCGCATCTACCTGATCAAGGACATGCTGGAACAGGGCCGCCCGGCGGATGCGAAAACCGTGCAGCATGTCGATCGCTGCCTGTCCTGCCTGTCCTGCATGTCCACCTGCCCCTCGGGCGTGCATTACATGCATCTGGTCGATCTGGCGCGCGAATATATCGAGGAAACCTACCAGCGCCCCCTGTCTGATCGGGCGCTTCGATGGTTGCTGGCGCGTATCCTGCCCTATCCAAACCGCTTTCGCGTGGCGATCCTCGGGGCCTGGATGGCGCGGCCGTTCAGCCGCCTGCTGCCGGGCAAGCTCAGGGCATTGGTCGAGTTCGCACCACCCTCGCTGCCGCCGGTCAGCCGCAATGACGATGCCCAGGTCTTCCCGGCCATCGGCACGCGCAAGCAACGCATCGCGCTGATGACGGGCTGTGCGCAAAAGGCGCTGAACACCGATATCAACGACGCCACCATCCGCATCCTGCGCCGCCACGGCTGCGAGGTGGTGGTGGCCAAGGGAGCGGGATGTTGCGGTGCGCTGACCCATCACATGGGCAAGACCGGCGAAAGCCATGCCACGGCGGCCAGGAACATCCACGCCTGGATGGCCGAGATCAAGGGCGAGGGGCTGGATGCCATCGTCGTCAACACCTCGGGCTGCGGCACCACGGTCAAGGATTACGGCCATATGTTCCGCAGCGATGCGCTGGCGGATGATGCCGCGACCGTTGCCGCCCTGACGCGGGACATCTCGGAAGTGCTGGTCGGCCTCGATCTGCCGCAGGGCGGGGCCGAGCCGATGCAGGTGACCTATCACGCCGCCTGTTCGCTGCAGCATGGCCAGCAGATCAAGACCCACCCCAAGACCCTTCTGCAACGCGCCGGCTATCAGGTGCGCGAACCGGCTGATTCGCATCTGTGCTGCGGTTCGGCCGGCACCTACAACCTGTTGCAGCCCGAGATCGCCGGCAAGCTGAAGGCCCGCAAGCAGAAAACCATCGCCGCAACCCGCCCCGAGGTGATCGCGGCGGGCAATATCGGCTGCATGATGCAGATCGGGGCCGGTGCGGATGTGCCGGTTGTCCATACCGTCGAATTGCTCGATTGGGCGACAGGCGGGCCGAAACCACCGGCATTGTCGCGCCTCGGGTAACAATCGTTACCCCGTCGGAACCAATGGAGCAAATGCCCTGAACTTGTCCTGACCCTGGCCGGATTGAGCGCAATTCGGCCATAGTTCCGCCCCACCCGACGGTAGATTGGCCGGTGGGGGCGCGAACTGAGGATTTCAGGGATGCGCAAATTCTTTCTGCTGCTGCTCGTGCTATGGATCACGGCTGATCGTGCTCATGCAGCCGAGACCGCGCCGGTATTGTTGTCATCGGCGGATGCCGCCAAGGCCTGGCAGGCGGTTGGCCGGGTCAATGTCAACGGCACGGGGTTTTGTACCGGGGCCTTGATTACCGAACGTCTGGTGCTGACTGCGGCCCATTGCATGTTCGACAAACGCACCGGCGAGGCGGTGCGGATCCGCGATATCGAATTTCTCGCCGGTTGGCGCGATGGGCGGGCGGCGGCAGTGCGCAGCGCGCGCCGTGTGATCCTGCATCCCGATTACAGCTATGCCTCGCGCAAGCGGCTGGACCGGGTGGCAAATGACCTGGCGCTGATCGAACTGGACCAGCCCATCCGCAATTCCCGCATCAAGCCGTTCGGCTGGGCCAAGCGGCCGCGGATCGGCCAGGAGGTCAAGCTGGTGTCGTATTCACAGGACCATTCCGAAGCGCCCTCGCTGCAGGAAACCTGCCATGTTCTGGGGCGCGATCCCAGCGTGCTGGTGCTGTCGTGCAAGGTGACGTTCGGGGCCTCGGGGTCGCCGATCTTCGTGATCGAGAACGGCGTGCCGCAGATCGCCTCGGTGGTGTCGGCCAAGGCGGAGTGGAAGAACCAGGACGTGTCGCTTGGCACCTCGCTGGGGCTGCCGTTGGAAAACCTGATCGCGCAGATGAATGCCAGCGATGGCGTGTTCCACCGGATCGAAACCGTCGCCTCGCACTGATTGCCCGGGCGCGGCAATACCGAAATCAGAAGGGGGGCGGCCCGGCGGCTGCCCCCTTGATCTGTCGAAAAACGCTCCCATATCTGTCCTGTCAGGCGCCTGTTGCAGGGTCTGACGCCCAAAGAAATGGCCTGTCCATACCGGAAGGCCGCAACCTTGAGTGTCGCTCAAATCGGAGGATACGATGATGCGTAATCTTGACTTTACCCCCCTCTACCGCTCGACGGTGGGCTTTGACCACCTCGCCAACATGTTCGACCGGGCCTTCACCGGCGAAACCGGCCAGAGCACCTATCCGCCCTACAATATCGAGAAAACCGCCGAAGATGCCTATCGCATCTCGATCGCGGCGGCGGGCTTCGCGGAAGACGAACTCAGCGTCGAAACCCGCGACAACCAGCTTCTGATCGCCGCCCGCAAGGTGGAAGACCAGAGCGGCGATTCCCGCACCTTCCTGCATCGCGGCATTGCCGAGCGCAGTTTTGAAAAGCGTTTCCAACTGGCCGATCATGTGGTCGTGACCGGTGCGACCTTTGAAAGCGGCATGCTGCATATCGACCTGGTGCGCGAAATGCCGGAAGCGCTGAAGCCGCGCCGGATCGAGATCGCCTCGGCGAAGACGCTGGTCGACGAGCCGGCCAAGAAAGCGGTCTCCAAGGCCGCGTAGGCGCAAGGCTGGTGCACCTCGCGTAACGAACGCCCGGGTCGCGTGATTGCGGCCCGGGTTTTTTGATGTGTGATGAACGCTTGCCTGATCGGCCTGCCGCCTGATTGATAAGATCCATGCCAAAGGAGGGCCGCGACCGACCCTGGGAGGGTGCCCGGTATCGTGATGCTTGGCGACGAGTCGAAAAAACTGTTACCTGCCAGCAATTTGCTGCCACAGCGAGCGCCCTCCCGTGGGGAGGGGAGGGCGCGGCCCGGGGGTGCCCCCGTGCCAAGAACGGTGCGACATGCCAATATCGCACCGCAAAACCGTCGTCAGCGTTTCTTCACCTTGCCGGTGTCGATCATCTGCTGGAACATCTCGACCGCCGCGACGTCCAGCGGCCGGTAGGTCATCCCGAGATCGCGCACCGAGCGGGAATTGTCCGCCTTCCAGGGATGCCCGACATTGGCCGATACCCAGCGGCGCGTGAACGCCTTGTTGACCATCGGTCCGGCCAGCCAGATCAGCCATTTCGGCATTTCGCGGCGCGGGAACGGCCAGCCGTCACCGAAATGCGCCGCCAGCGCCTGGCCGACCTCCAGAAAGCTGATCGTGCGGGCCGAGGTGATGTAGCGCCCGGCAGCATCTTCGACAAACCCCGCCCGCATATGCGCCTCTGCCACATCGCGCACATCGACCGCGCCGATCTCGATCTTCGGCACACCGGATTTCATCGCGCCGTTTCCGGCCTGCGCGATCAGGTTGAAGGATTCCGAGGTCGGCTTGGCGTTCAGCGCCGGACCCAGCACCAGCGACGGGTTGATCGTGACCAGCTTCCAGCGCGATTGCGCTTCGGCGATCTCCCAGGCGGCGCGTTCCGCCAGCGTCTTGGAATAGGAATAGGCGTTGTGGCCGATGCCGGAGGTGGTGTTCCAGATATCCTCGGTCAAGGTGCCGCCGGGCGCGCGGGCGCAATCCGCGCCGTCGCCGTAGATCGCGGCACAGGACGAGGTGACGACGACGCGCCGCACGCTCGGCACGCCGTTCACGGTTTCCAGCACGTTGCGCGTGCCGATCAGCGCGGGGTCAACCAGATCGCGCTGCGGGTCGGCGACCGAATTGATGAAGGGCGAGGCGGTGTGGAACACCACCGAACAATCCTGCATGGCCTCGGTATAGCTGCCCTCGTCCAGCAGATCGGCGGCGAACAGCTTCAGGTCCCCCTTCAGGTCCGAAGCCATCTTTGTCAGATGGCCGACCTTCGACGCATTCTCGGGGTCGCGCACGGCGGCATGTACGGTGAAGCCTTCCTCCAGCAACCGGCGGATCAGCCATCCGGCGACATAGCCGGTGGCACCGGTGACCAGCACCGGGGCGGAGGTATCGTATTGGGATTCTGGCGTGGCCATCGGATGGGTCCTTCGTTGCGGGCTGTTGCCTACATAGGCCGGATTGGCAGAATGCCAACCGCAATCGCAGGCTCCCGTAACGGCGCAACCACTTCAGGCGCTGCCAAACGGAGCGCCTTCGGCGCGTTGTTTACCCCAAAATCGCCTCCGGCGGGAGTATTTTTACCAACAAGAAGCGCGCGTTCCGCGGCGATGTCGTTTTCGCGCGGGGCCAAGTCGACTATTCCTTCCCGCGGGCGGTGATTTCCTGCAATTTACCGCTGAATCGGGAATCTTTCGGGGAATTTGGACATGACCAGGCGTATCAAGGCTCTTGTTGTAGGTGGCGGCGCGGTCGGCACCGGGATCGCCTATCATCTGGCCAGGGCGGGGTGGAAAGATGTCGTGCTGCTGGAGCGCGACGAGCTGACCTCGGGCTCCACCTGGCACGCCGCCGGGTTGCTGCCCTTGTTCAACATGGGCTACGCGACCAGCCATATCCACGATTATTCGGTGCGGTTCTACAAGACACTGGAAGCGGAAACCGGGCTGAATGCCGGCTTCTCGGTGGTCGGCAATCTGCGCATGGCGCAGACGGATGCGCGGATGGACGAATACATGCTTTATGCCTCGACCGCCGAGACCGTGGGCATTCCCTACGAATTCCTGACGCCGGACCAGATCAGGGAACGCTGGCCGCTGATCCGCACCGACGATCTGAAAGGCGCGCTCTATCATCCCACCGACGGCTATATCAATCCGGCGGATGTGACGATGGCGATGGCCAAGGGGGCACGCCAGCGCGGCGTCGAGATCATTCGCAAGCGGCAGGTGGATTCCTATGACTGGACCGGCTCGGAATGGATCGTGCGGGGCACGGTGATGGTGGAAAAGGGCGGCAATCTGGTCGCCTCGGACGAGACCTTTGAAATCCACGCCGAACATGTGGTCACCGCCACCGGCAACCATGCGCAGCGCACCGCGAAGCAGTTGGGCATCAAGATCCCCGCGATCCCGGTCGAGCATCAGTTCATCGTTACCGACGCCGATCCGGCCTTGCAGAAATGGCGCGCCGACGGCAACCCCGAGCATCCGGTGATCCGCGATGCCGATGCGCAATCCTATGTGCGCGAAGAACGCGGCGGCTGGATCCTGGGGGTTTACGAGGTCGGCGCACCGGCCTGTTTCGCGCATGGCGTGCCCGATTCCTTCCGCGCCGATCTGTTCCCGCTGGACCTGGAGCGGATCGAAGGCCAGTACATGGCGATGATCCACCGCATGCCGTCCTGCGAGGACAGCGGCCTGAAAGACGATTTCAACGGTCCGATCTGCTATACGCCCGATGGCAACCCGCTGGTCGGCCCTGCACCGGGCCTGCGCAACATGTGGCTGGCCGAGGGCTTTTCCTTCGGCATCACCGCCGCCGGGGGAACGGGGTATTACCTGGCGCAGATGATGGTGGATGGCGAGGCCGAGATCGACATGGCGTCGCTTGATCCGAAACGCTTCGGCGAAAACTGGATGACCACCGAATATGCCGCCCGCAAGAACGAGGAATGCTACAACCACGTCTACATCCTGCACCACCCGGACGAGGAACGCCCGGCCTGCCGGCCCCTGCGCACCGCGCCCGCCTATGATCGCCAGAAGGCGCTGGGGGCGCAGTTCGGCTGTGTGAACGGGTTCGAGCGGCCGAATTACTACGGCCCGCTGGATGCGCCCGACAGTTTCGATCATGACTCCCGCTCGTTCCGGCGCGGCGCATGGTGGCAATATGCCAAGGCCGAGGCCGAGGCGGTGCGCTCCGGCGTCGGCCTGATCGACGCCACCGCCTTCACCAAGCATGTCGTCAAGGGCCCGGGTGCCACCGCCTTTCTGGACTGGTTCACCTGCAACAAGCTGCCGCGTGTGGGGCGCATCAACCTGACCTACGCGCTGACCGCCACCGGCACCACGCGCACCGAATACACCATCGTGCGCAAGGCCGAGAGCGAATATTACCTGGTCTCCGCCGGGGCCTGGACAGCCTATGATGCCGATTACCTGAAGAAGGCCGCCGCCGACAAGGCGCCTGAATTCGGCTATATCGAGATTCAGGACGTGACCACGCAATGGGGCGTGTTCGCCATTGCCGGGCCGAAATCGCGCGATGTTCTACGCGAGGTGATCGTCGATGCCGACAAGGCCTCGGCGCTGTCGAACAAGCGGTTCCCGTGGCTCACGGCACGCGATATCGAACTGGGCATGTGCCCGGTCCACGCCATCCGCGTGGCCTATACCGGCGAATTGGGCTGGGAACTCCACCACCCGATCGAGATGCAGCGCTACCTGTTCGATCTGTTGCTGAAGGCCGGTGCGCCACATGGCATGAAGCTGGTCGGGGGCCGGGCGCAGAACTGGCTGAGGCAGGAAAAATCCTACCGCGCCTTCGGCACCGAACTTGGCCGCGACGCCACCCCGCTGGAGGCCGATCTGCCGCGCTTCGTGGACCTTGGCAAGGATTTCCACGGCAAGGATGACATGGTTGCCAAAGGCATCCGCGCCAAATGCGTCACCCTGCTGATCGACGGCCCCGACGATGCCGATCCCTGGGGCCGCGAGGCGCTCTATCACGGCGATACCAAGGTCGGGCGGCTGACCTCGGGCGGTTATTCCGTGGCCTTCGGCAAGCAGATCGGCATGGGCTATGTGACCCCGGATCTGGCGGTGCCGGGGCAAAAGCTGAAGGTGAGGATGCTGAACAAGCTGTGGGATGCCGAGATTGCAGAGGATTCGCCTTACGATCCTGGCAATGCAAAAATCCGGGTGGATGGCTGACCCCCGGGGCTGGAATGCCCTTGCATTCCGGCCCCGGCGTTGCGGAAAGCCCGGCAGGGCGCACGCATGGTTAAGAACATCCTAACCGCCACGCCGTAGAACCCGCCCCGTGCACGAAGTGGTTCTGGTCTCCGTACAACACGGGTTATCATCCCGAGGGGGCCAGCCGGATACCGTAAGATCGACAAGGTACAGAGGGTTCAACCCCTGTCCCGGCAGCAAACCCACGCTTCGGCGGGCCCGCCACTTACCGATCCCTACCCAACGAGACACCGCCTCCACCGCCGGCCAGATGCCGCGCGGTGCGGCGGCGCGTCCGTTATGCCGATGCGCCGGGGGCTTTCCAGTCGATCCAGCGTCCGTGGAAATCGGCACGCCCCAGATCAAGGCTGAAATCCCCGGGCCAGAGCCGCAGCCTCAGCGCCGCGCCATCGCCGCCGCCATCCGCCTCCATCGACAGCCAGGCCAGCGGTGCCTCGGCGCGGGCGCGCCTGCCTGCCGCCCGGATCGCCGCCTCGGCGCGGGCTTTGGTGGCGGCGGGGAAATATTGCCAGGCGATGGTGTGGAAGACTGTCGTCACCACGCCCGGCACCGGGGCGGCCAGCGCGGTTTCCAGCCAGTCGGCGGCATCGGCGCGGCTGATCCGGGGGGGTGTCGCGCGCGCCACCTCCAGCATGGTGCGCATCCGCGCCAGCCGGTCGGGCTGATCCGGCCAGACATAGGATAACAGCCTGAGGGCATCCTCAGCCTTGGTTGTATCCAGCGGGTTGATGTCCGTACCGGCGCGGCTGGCCACGCGGACCGTCGCCGCTTCGGGCAGATCGCCGGACCAGCGCGGGCGCAAGGTCAAGGCCGGGGCCTCAGGCCCGAACCGCGCCTCGCCGATCGCCAGCGCCAGTTGGTCCCAGTAAAGGTTCAGCCCGGCGCTGGTGCCAAGCTCCAGCAGGCCCAGCGGCAGGCCGAACCGCGCCGACAGCCACATGCCCGCGGGCAGCAGGGCGGCGCTGCGCCCGGCCTCGTTGGTCTGCGGCGGGCTGTCCAGCCAATGCAGCAAATGCGCCGGATGCCGCGCGAAGGCGGCCCTGATTGCCCCGGTCAGTCGCGCATCGTCGGGTGCGGGCGCGGGAGGATAAAGCGCGGCCAAAGCGGCATCCTGCCCGCTCAGCACCAGCGCATGCAGCCCGCCCGCCAGCCTGAGCGGCACGGAATCCCCGCTGCCGGAGGCATCGCCCTGCCAGTTCCGAATGCGCATCGCCACCTCGCCGCCTTCGGGCAGCAGGGCGGCGGCACGGCGCAGGATGCGGGCGGTGAAGGGCGAGCCGAGCCTGTCGCAATGCCCCGCCTGCACCTCGAAAATCTCGGGCAGGCTCATCGGAACCGGTCCACCAGTTTTTGCAGGGCCGAGCGGGTGTCGGCAACCGGCTCGTCTTTCCGGGGTTCGGCTGTCCGTGGCGCGCTCGCCTTCGGTTCGGCCTTCGCGCGCGGCGGTTTGACCTTCAGGCCCACCGCGTTCATGAAGCCGGCAGCATCGCCTGCGGCCAGATCGGCGGCACCGTCGCTGATGCCGCCCAGCACATCCTCCAGCCAATCGGCATCGGATTTGGCGAAATCGTGCAGCACATAGCCCGATACGCTGTCCTTGTGGCCGGGATGGCCGATGCCGATGCGCACCCGGCGATACTCCGCACCGATATGGCTGTGCAGCGAGCGCAGGCCGTTATGGCCCGCATGGCCGCCACCGGTCTTGGCGCGGACCTTGCCGGGGGCGAGGTCCAGTTCGTCGTGGAACACCACCACGTCGCCAGGCTCCAGCTTGTGAAACCGAAGGGCCGCGCCGACCGACTGGCCCGACAGGTTCATGAAGGTTTCCGGCTTCAGCAGCAGCACCTTGGTGCCGCCCAGGCGGCCCTCGGAAATCTGGCCCTGAAACTTCGCCTTCCACGGCCCGAAGCCGTGATCGGCGGCGATCCGGTCCAGCGCCATGAAGCCGACATTATGCCGATGACCGGCATATTTGCCGCCGGGATTGCCCAGTCCGACGAAAAGCTGCATCTGCCCTCACAACACAAAACGCGCCGATCCTGCGACCGGCGCGTTCTGATAACACGGCCTTGCGGTGAAGGCGACTTACTCTTCTTCGGCAGCTTCGTCGGCGGCCTCTGCGGCGGCCAGCGATTCGGCTTCGGCTTCGGCTTCCTCGGCCTCGTCGTCGGCGGATTTCAGGCTGGACGGAGCCGAGATATTGCCGATCACGAAGTCACGCCCGGTGATCACCGACCGCGCCCCTTCGGGCAGGGTGATCTCGGACATGTGGATCACGTCGCCGATATCGTGCTCGGTGATATCCACCTGCAGCACCTCGGGGATATCACCAGCGGTGACGCGCAGTTCAACCTCGTTGCGCACGACGGTCAGAACACCGCCACGGCGCAGGCCCTTGCAGTTTTCCTGGCCGGTAAATTCGACCGGGATGAACAGGTTGACGCGGCTGGTGCGGTGCAGGCGCATCAGGTCGACATGCGTCGGCAGGTCCTTGACCACGTCGCGCTGCACACCGCGGCAGATGACGCGGACATCGTCCTGGCCTTCGACCTTGAGGTTGAACAGGGTCGACAGGAAGCGACCGGCCTTCAGGCGCTTCAGAAGTTCGTTGTATTTGATGTTGATCGGCTGCGGGTCCGTCCCGCCGCCATAGACCACACCGGGGACAAGCCCCTCACGACGTGCCTGGCGGGCGGCCCCCTTGCCTGTCCCCGCGCGCGCCGTGGCGTTAAGATCCGGAATCTGTCCAGCCATCGGTATTCTCCTAAGGTTGCAAATGCGGCTCTCCTCCAAGGGTGCAGGGCCGCAGGAAGCCCGCGCTATAAGGCGAAAGGGCGGGAATGAAAAGGGGGATTCTGCCGTCAGGCCGCCTGCGATCCGGTTTTCGCGGCTGATTCGGAGGCCGCTTCCGCCTCCGGGTCCGGGTCCGGGTCGGGATCGGATAGCGTGCTGAGGCCCAGGTCCGACAGGATGGCATAGATCGCCGGCAGCACGAACAGCACCACCAGAACCGCGTTCAGCAAACCGAAGACCAGGCTGGCGACCAGCGGGATCAGGATCTGCGCCTGCAGGCTGGTTTCCGTCAGGATCGGCAACAGCCCCGCCGTGGTGGTGCTGGTGGTCAGGAAGATCGCCCGGAACCGCGCCCGTGCGGCAAGCGAGGCGGCCTCGGCCACGCTGCCTGCCCCCTCGTGTTCGCGCTTGACGAAATCCACCAGCAGGATCGAGTTGTTGACCACTACGCCCGCCAAGGCCACGAAACCCAGCATCGAGGGCATCGAGAAATCCATTCCCATCGCCATATGCCCGAACACCGCGCCGGGCAGCGACAGCGGGATCACCAGCATCACCACGATCGGTTCAAGATAGGACCGGAACAGGAAACTGAGCAGCAGGAACACCCCCAGAAGCCCGATCACGAAGCCTTTCAGCATGGATTGCTGGGTCTTGCCGGCTTCGGCATTCTGGCCTTCGACATCCAGCGCCACGCCGGGATAGCGTTGCAGCAGGCCCGGAATGAAACGCGCGGTGGTATCGCCGACGATGGCATTGGCATTGGCGATGCGGGTGTCGATGGCGCCCTGCACGGTGACGCTGCGAATGCCGTTCTCGCGGTTGATGCGGGCATAGCCCTGGCCGATATCGACATGCGCCACCACGTTCAGCGGCACGTAGGAGCCATCGGCGCGGGTGATGGTGAAATCGTCGAACACGTCGCGGCTGGCGCGGTCGGCCTCGCCGAACCGGGCGGTCACTTCGACCAGGCTTCCGTCGATCTGCATCTCGCTGATCGTGGTGCCGATATAGGCGGTGCGCAACTGATCCGCGACCATCGCGGCGGTGATGCCCATCGGTCCGGCCTCGTCCTTCAGCGTCACCCGCAATTCGCGCTTGCCGGGGCGCAGATCGTCGAGGATCGAGGTCACCCCTTCATATTGCCAGAGCCAGTCCTGCAATTCGACCGAGGCGGCTTTCAGCGCCGCCAGATCGTCGCCCTTCAGGTGCAGGTCAATCGCGATACCCGCCGGGCCGATGGTGCTTTCGGCGTATTTCAGCGAGATCACATCGGGCACCGGCCCGACGATGCCACGCCACATTTCCATGATCTCGTCAGGCGTGCTGATCCGTTCCGCCGAGGGCAGCAGATCGACACTCAGCGTCACCACATGCGCGCCGGTCTCGAAGGCGTCGCGGTTCAGCCCGTGAAATACCGAGACATGGCGGATCAGTTCGGCCCTGCCGGGTTGCAGCGGCGTCAGCGTGGCGTTGACCTGATCAAGGCCAGCCTCCAGCCGCGCGACGATGCTGTCGGTGCGTTCCAGCGGCGTGCCCTGCGGCAACAGCACCCTTGCGACGATGGTATCGCCGTCCAGTTCCGGGAAGGCGGTGAATTTCAGGTAACCGCCGGCCAGCATCGAGACCGAGACCAGCAGCACCGTCATGCTGAACCCGGCCACTGCATAGCGCCACCTGATCGTCAGATCGACCAGGGGGCCGACCAGGCGGTCGCGGCTCCAGGCCACCGCGGCTTCGACCCTTGCGCCGATACCGCTGGAGCGGTCGGCCACCTCAAGGCTGTGGATCAGGTGGTGCGGCAGGATCAAAAACGCCTCGACCAGCGATACCATCAGCACGAACAGCATCACCACCGGCACCACCCGAAGGACCGCGCCAAGATCGCCCGCCAGAAAGGCAAGCGAGCCGAAGATCATCGCGGTGGTGCCGAACGAGGCCAGCACGTTGGGAAAGACCTGGCCCGCACCCTCCACCGCCGCATCCAGCGCGCTGCGGCCTTTCTCGCGCAGGCGGGCGATGTTTTCCGCGATCACGATGGCGTCGTCCATCAGAAGGCCGATCACGATCAGAAGGCCAAGCGTGGTCATCAGGTTCAGCGAATAGCCGACCAGCCCCATCAGCGCGACACCGCCCATGAAGGATACCGGCAACCCCATCGCCACCCAGAACGAAAAGCGGAAGCCGAAGAACAGCCACAGCACCAGAAACACCAGCGCCAGCCCCTGAAGGCCGTTGACCACCACCAGCGTCAGGCGTTCGCGTACCACCGAGGCCCCGTCGGCGGTGATCGCCAGGGTGATGCCGTCGGGGGCCAGGGCGCGTTCGGCCTCCAGAAACGCCTTCAGCGCGTCGAGCGTGCGCAGGGAATCCTCGGCCCGTGTCTTGGTGATGTCGAGGATCGCGGCGGGCTGATCGTCGAACAGGATCACGTCATCGGTGGCCGCGAAGCCTTCGGTGATGTCGGCGATATCGCCCAGCCGGACCTGCCCGCCCTTGGCCGACGAGCGCACGATCAGTGCCGCCAGCGATGCGGCGGTGCGGCGTTCCTCGGCAATGCGGATCAGCAGGGTTTCGCTGGCGGCCTCGATGGAACCGGCGGGCAGATCGAGGCTGGCGGCCTGAATGGCGCGGGCGATATCGGCCACCGATACGCCGAATTTCTGCAAATCGCCGGGGCGCAGGTTGACCTGCAATTCGCGGGTGGAAAAGCCGCGGATATCGACCTTGGGAATACCGCCCCAGCGCAGCATGCCGGTGCGCACCTGTTCGGCGTAATCCTTCAGATCGGTGCGGGTCGCCGGGCCGGTGATGGCGACGGAGGCCACGAAATCGGTCAGCCCCAGCGGGCGCACCGTGGCGGCCTCGGCGCGGTCGGGGAAATCGGAGATGGCGTCGATCTCGGACTTGACCTCGGCCACGAAGGCCTGGAAATCGTCGCCCTCGCGCATCTTCACCACGGCACGGCCCAGGTTCTCGCGCGATTCGCAGGATTGCCGGTCAAGCCCGGTCACGGCGTCGAGCGCGGTCTCGATCCGCTCGCAGATGGCGGTTTCCACCTCCTCGGGGCGGGCACCGGGATAGGGGACGCTGATTTCAACTTCGGACGGATTGGCGCGCGGGAAGGTCTCGCGCAACAGCGTCGGGGCGACGAACAGACCGGCGGCAAGAAACAGGATCATCAGCAGATTGGCGATGGTCGGATGCGCCGTGAAAAAGCGGATCATGGCGTCTTGTCCCCGCCCAGCAGCATCGGCAAGGTCGCGGTGTCGGGATGCGTGTCCAGCAGCAGGCCGTCGATCATCGGGCTGGGCGCGCTGAGGACGATGCGGCTGCCTTCGCTGATACCGGAGGTGAACAGCGCGATGCCGCCCTGCACCAGATCGGGCAAGGCGGCCATCAGCCGGAGCCGGTTATCGGCATCGGCAAACAGCAGGCGGCCATTGTTCAGCGCGCTGCGCGGCACCACGATGCCCGTGACAGGTTGGGTGCCCAGCACCACCTCGACGAACATGCCCTTGGTCAGCGGCGGGCGGTCGCCTTCGCCGCTGCCGGACTGGCCATAGGCGGCATCCACCTGCACCACGATGCCGATGGTGCCGGTCTTTGGATCAATGCCATCGCTGATCCGCTCCACCCGGGCGGGCCAGATCAGCACCTCGTTGCCAAGGCGCAGATGTACCTCGGCGGTCAGGCCCATATCGCTCAGCGACTGGCTCATCCGTGTCGGGTCCATCGGCAGGGTCGCGCCCGCCGGTTTGCCGGCACGCACCAGGCTGCGGAAACGGTCCATCGACAATTGCACCTCGATCTCGGCGCGGTCGATGCCGTCCAGTACGGCCGCTGTCTGGCCGGTTTTCAGGAATTGCCCGACCTCGACGGAATGCGAGGCGACACGCGCCGGAAACGGCAGGATCAACTCGCTGCGTTTGAGGTTGAGTTCAGCCGTGGCGAGGCTGGTGCGGTAGACCGCGATCTGTTCGGTCTGCACCGCGCGCTGGGTCGGGAACAGCGCCAGCGTGCCCTCGATCCCCTGCACCTTCTGACGCTGCGCAAGATGCGCCGCGCGGGCACCATCGCGGCTGCTTTGCGCCAGCGAGCCGGACGCGAACAGCGCCTCGGCGCGGGCAAGATCGGCGGCCTTGACCGCCAGAACCTCGTGTTCGATCGCCAGCGCGGCACGCTGGTTCTGCTCGGAGATGGCCAGTTCGTCCAGCCGCGCCTCGGCGGCGCGGATATTGGCGCTGGCTTGTGCAATGGCAAGGTTGAAATCGGTCGGCGACAGGCGCAGCAGCACCGCGCCCTCGGGCAGGATCTGGCCGTTCTGCAGGCCGGGATTGACGTATTCGACAGTGCCGCCGATCTGGGCGATGGCCTCGAAGGTGCGGGCCGGGGCGACCACGCCGAAGCCGACCAATGCCGGCGTGATCTCGGTAATCTCGGCGGTGATCACGCGCACCGCGACGGCGCGTTCGGCGATGTCGATGCGCCCGGGCGGCGGGCTGGTGGACACGACATAGGCCAGGATGCCGGCACCGATGGCGGCAATGGGAAGCGTGATCAGGGCCAGTTTGAAGCCGGTTTTCATGGCGCGTCTCCTGACGGTCCGATGCGGGCCGGTTGTGGCCCGGGCGAGTATTGAACGTGAGGCGTGCAGTTGCAATTGCTGTCTGCACTGGCCGGGGTGGTTTGTTTGACCGGCCAATCGACCAGTCGATTAGTCGATTGGCCGGTTGGTCGATTAACTGACTAGTCGACTGGTCGATTGGTCAACCAGTCGTTGCCTGCCCGGCCAGCGGACGGCTTGCTCCGCTGAGGGTGGTCTTGCCTCACGCCGCCGGAGTCCAGCGCCGCGCCAGTATCGCCACCACCACCCAGAACGTCACCCTTATGGCCATCGCGCCCACCGTGCGCGGCTCGAACGCGGTGCCGCTCAGGGCCACGGCAACAAAGCCGAGCGCGGCCAGCGATGTTGCGATGGCGATCAGCGCGGCCAGGCGCAGCGCCCATGCCCGCCCCAGCCAGAGGCCGATGGCCGCCAGCACATAGACCCAGCCGGCGAGGAAATTGAACCACAGCACGAAGCCGACGTAATTGCCGGCGGCGGCGCGGGCCTCGTCGGGGCCGAACAGGACATTGCCGCCGGAAAAGATCGTCAGGATGCCGAAGACAGCGGCAAGGGCGGCAAGGATGCGGATACCTGTCGATGGCGCGGCTATGGGCATGGGTTGGGTGTTCATGGCGTGACTCCCGAGTTAGGTTATAGATCACTAACTAGGTGGGCCGCCCGGGCATTGCAATACCGATCACCCGCATCGGGTCGGCGACAAATTCGCCCATCGCTGCGTCGCCATCAGCCGCCCGTCTTGCGCCCCTGAAACAGGATCATCAGCAGCGCCAGCCCGGTTGAGCCGATCATCAGCACCAGCGACACCGCGTTCAGCAAGGGCGTCGAGCCTTCCTTCAGGCGATCGAACATGGCGATGGTCAGCGGCGCGTCGGATCCCACCAGCATCAGCGTGGTGTTGAAATTCTCGAAACTCATCAGAAACGCCACGATGAAGCCGCCGACAAGGGCGGGCATCAGGTAAGGCAGGGTGATCGTGCGCACCGCTGTCAGCCGCGTCGCCCCGAGGTTCAGCGCCGCCTCTTCCAGGGTGGGATCGAATTTCTGCAACCGGGCCGAAACCACCAGCGTGACGATGGTGGCGACAAAGGAAAACTGCCCCAGGATCACCAGCACAAGTCCGGGGCGCAGCGCGGCGATATCCCAGCCAAAGCTGTCTTCCAGCCCGTTCGCCACGTTCGACGAAAAGATCAGGATCGAAATCCCCAGAACGATGCCGGGAATGACCAGCGGCAGCAGCAGCAGCACATAGAGCAGGCCGCGAAAGCGGAACTGGTAGCGGTTGAACAGGAACGCGTTCGAGGTTCCCACCGCCACCGACAGGGCCGAGACCATCACCGCGATGAAGGCCGAATTGCCCAGTGCCCGCATGATCGGGCGTTCGTTGAACACCCCGATCATCGGGCGGCTCTGGCCGAAGAACCATTCCAGCGTGAAGCCCTTCCACGGCAAGGATGGAAACAGGCTGTCGTTGAAGGCAAAGACCGACACCACCACCAGCGGCAGCGCGAGGTAGACAAAGAACAGCGCGACATAGAGCTTCCAGAGGATGCGAAAGGCGGCGGGCTGGCGGATGGAGGGTATCACGGCCTATCCCATCGTCTTTTCAAGCGTCTGCCCGGTCAGCCGCAGCATAGCCCAGACGATCAGCGAGGACAGGATCAGCAGCATGAAGCCGAACGCCGCGCCCAGTTCCCAGTTGAAGCGCACGATGAACTGGGCATAGATCATTTCGGTGAACCACAGGCTGTCCTTGCCGCCCAGCATGGTGGGCGTCAGGTAATTGCCGAGGCTGAGCATGAATACCACGATCGAGCCCGACACGATCCCCGGCATGGCATGGGGAATGACGATCTCGCGCAGGACCGACGGGCCGGTGCCGCCAAGATCATAGCCCGCCTCGATCACGCTGTCGTCCAGGCTTTCCAGCGTGGTGATCAGCGGCACGATCATGAACAGCATCGAGGTATAGACCAGCCCGACCATCATCGCGGCGTCGTTATACAGCATCTCGACCGGGCCATCGACCAGCCCCGACCATTGCAGCAATTCCGAGAATATGCCGGTTTCGCGCAGCAGGATCATCCAGCCGAACGTGCGCACCAGTTCGGACACCCAGAACGGCACGAGGCATAGCAGGAACAGCACCGATTGCGCCCGGCCCTTGGCGAATTTTGCGATGTAGAAGGCGACCGGAAAGCCGATGATCAGCGTCAGCACGGTTGCCAGCACCGACATGATCGCGGTGCGCATGAAGGTGACCAGATATAGCGGCTCGCCGAAGAACGCGATGTAATTGGCCAGGCTGGTGCGGTATTCGCCGACCCCGATGCGTTCGCGCAAGGACAACAGGAACAGGTCGATATGCGGGATCACGATCAGCAGGCCCAGCCATAACAGCAGCGGCGCGAACAACAGGATGAACCCGATTCTGGCGCCGGTCTGCATCATCCGGCCTCATCATTGGCGGGAAAGACATTGGCCTGCGCGGCGTTCCAGCCGACATGGACATCATCGCCGCGCCCCAGATCGGCGAACTCGCCCGATTGCGGCAGCGCCACCTGGATTTCGTCATGGCTGCCATCTGGGCGCAGCAGCACCCGGCTGGCGGCCCCGTTGAACAGGGTGGAGGTGACCTTGCCCGACAATCGGTTGTCAAAGCCCTTGATATCGGCGGCGGCGCGGGCGATGCGGATCGCTTCGGGGCGCACGAAAATCTCGGCCTTGTCGCCGGGGCGAAGGCCGCGGCCATGCTGTGCGCCGGTCATCACCAGCCCGGCATCGGTGGTCAGTTGCAACTCGTCGCCCTCGGCGCGGGTCAGGGTGCCGCGCCAGCGGTTGTTGTCGCCGACAAAGCCGGCCACGAACGAAGTGGCGGGGCGGTAATACAACTCGGCCGCCGAGGCGACCTGCTCGAACTTGCCGTGGTTCATCACCGCGATCTGGTCGGACATCACCAGTGCCTCGGACTGGTCGTGGGTGATGTAGACGAAGGTGGTGCCGAACGCCGCCTGCAGGGCCTTCAACTCGATCTTCATATGCTCGCGCAGCTTCAGATCGAGCGCGCCAAGCGGTTCGTCCAGCAACAGCACATCGGGTTCCAGCACGATGCAGCGGGCAATCGCGATCCGCTGTTTCTGGCCGCCGGACAATTCATCCACCCGGCGGCGGCCGGCATCGGGCAGGCTGATGCGTTCCAGCACTTCGCCGACGCGGCGGTCGATCTCGGGCCTCGGCACGCCCTTGCGGCGCAACCCGTAGCCGATATTATCGGCCACATTCATCATCGGAAACAGCGCCAGGTGCTGGAACACCATGTTGACCGGGCGCTTGTTCGGCGGGGTCTGCAGGATCGACCTGCCCTTGATGCGGATATCGCCCGAGGTCGGATCGAGGAACCCCGCGATCATGCGCATGATCGTGGTCTTGCCGCAGCCCGATGGCCCGAGGATGGAAAAGAACGAGGATGGCGGAACCGCGAAGGAAACATCCTCGACCGCGGTAAACCCTCCGAACGTCTTGCTGAGGGACAGGCATTCAAGGTCGGGCAGGGTCATGGGGCCTCCGGCTGGGCGGGCGGCCCCGGACATTGATCCGGGGCCGCCGTTGGCTTGTGCGGGTGTCAGCCGCGATCAGTTGGCGGCTTTCACGCGGTCAAGGGCGGCACCCTCGATCGCTTCCAGACCGGCGGGAACCGGCGGATACCACTTGATATTGTCCACCGCGGCCGGCGGGAAGCTGGCCTGATAGCGCGCCTTCAGGTCGTCCGAGACATGCTCGTCGGCACCTTTGGAGGCGGTGAAGTTGCCCGCCGCGGCGGTGATCATGCCGGCGATATCGGGGCGCATCACGAAGTTGATCCAGGCATAGGCGGCATCATCCGCTTCGCCCTTGGCGGGCAGCACGAAAGTGTCGATCCAGCCCAGAGCGCCCGAGGCCGGGGCGACGAAGGTGATGTCGGGGTTCTCGGCATTCAGCTTCCAGCCGCCGGTATCCCAGGCCATCGAGGCCACGGTCTCGCCCGAGCGCATCAGCCCCAGCAATTCGTCGCCGCCACCCCAGTAGGTTTTCACGCCCGGCTTGCATTCGATCAGCTTGGCCTCGACCTTGTTGATGATGTCGGTATAGGCCGCGACATCGCCGTAGGCGGCAAAGGGATCAAGCCCCATCGAATAGGCAAAGCCGATCAGCGTCGGGCGCTTCAGGCGGTAGGTGACTGCACCCGCCACATCCGCGCCGCACAGGTCCAGGTAATCCTTCACGCCCGGTGCCTTGGCGGTGTTGACCACCAGCCCCGAGGTGCCCCAGACATGCGGCACGGCAAAGGGCTGACCGCCCACCGTGGTATTGCCGAGGGTGGCGTTCAGCATCGAGGTGATGAACTGGCTCTGGTCGATCTTGGACATGTCGATCGGCTTGTAGATGCCGAATTCTTCCTGCGGGCCGGAAATCCGGTCCTGGCTGGGCTGCGCCAGATCGAAGCCGCGACCGCCGGTTGCACGCAACTTGGCGATCATTTCTTCGTTGTTGGACAGCGTGACTTCAACCGTATGGCCGGTTTCCGCCTCGAACATTGCCACCACGTCCTCGGGCGCATAGCCGCCCCAGGTCAGCAGGCGGAGCGTGTCGGCGCTGGCCGCGCCGAACAGCCCGAAGGTGGCAATGCCGGTGGCCGAGATCAGCATCACCGCGCGTTTGGTCAGATGTTTCATGATATCCTCACTTTCTGTTGGTTGGTCTTTGGTCGTCACTATTGCGAAGGCCCGGTTGGGAACGACGGGAAGGAGGGCCTTCGGTAATCCTTTTCGGGGGCCGCGCCTCAGACTACCTGATCGAGCAGGGCGCGGGTATTGTCGAATGTCATCGCCACCGGGTTGCCGCCGACCGACGGGTCTTCCAGCGCCATGCCGGCGATATCGTCCAGCCGGTCGCGCTTGACGCCGAGGGCCGACAGCCGCTCGGGGATGCCAAGCTGTTTGTTCAGCGCCACCACGGCGGCATGGAAGCCGTCAAAGCCGCCCTTGATGCCGAGATAGGCCGCGGCCAGTTCGATCCTGCCTTCGATGGCGGCGCGGTTGAAATGCAGGCAGGCGGGCATCACCACGGCATTGGTGGTGCCGTGATGCGTGCCGTAGACCGCGCCGATCGGATGGCTGATCGCATGGATCACGCCCAGCCCCTTCTGGAACGCCACCGCGCCCATTGCCGCCGCCGCCATCATCTGGCCGCGCGCCTCAAGATCGCGGCCATCGGCGAAGGCGCGGGGCAGGTAATCCCTGACCAGCCGCATGCCTTCCAGCGCGATGCCCTGGCTCATCGGGTGGAAATGCGGGCTGCAATAGGCCTCCAGGCTGTGGGCGAAAGCGTCCATGCCGGTGCCGGCGGTGATCGCGGGTGGCAGGCCAACGGTCAGTTCAGGGTCCGAGATGACGATGGTGGGCAGCACCTGCGGGTGGAAGATGATCTTCTTCACATGCGTCACGGAATTGGTGATGACCGAGGCACGACCGACCTCCGAGCCGGTGCCGGCGGTGGTCGGCACGGCGATGATCGGTGCGATACCGGCGGGATCGGCGCGGGTCCACCAATCGCCGACATCCTCGAAATCCCACAGGGGCCGGGTCTGGCCGGACATGAAGGCGACCATCTTGCCCAGATCCAGCCCCGAGCCGCCGCCGAACGCCACCACGCCATCATGGCCGCCATCGCGGTAGGCTTTCAGCCCGGCCTCCAGGTTGACCTCGGTCGGGTTGGGGTCGACGCCGGAAAACATCGCGCGGCCCATCCCGGCTTTGTCCAGCAGATCGAGCGCGGCTTGGGTGATCGGCAGGTCGGCAAGGCCGCGATCCGTCACCAGCAGCGGGCGCGACATGCCCGCCGAACGGCAGGCCTCGGCCAGTTCCCCGATACGGCCCGCACCGAAGCGGATGGCGGTCGGGTAGGACCAGTTGGCGGTTGGAACGCTCATTTCGTCACCTTCTTCAAATGATAGGATTTGGGCCGTGTCAGGTTGTGATAGCCGATCACCGACAGGCCGCCACCGCGCCCGGTCTGCTTGCAGCCGGTCCAGCAGAGGCCGGGATCGAGGTAATCGGCGCGGTTCAGGAATACCGTGCCGGTTTCAATGCGCGCCCCCAGCGCCTCGGCGCGGTCGACATCGGGGGTCCAGAGCGAGGCAGTCAATCCGTAATCGGAATCGTTCATCAGGCGAAGGGCCTGTTCGTCGTCATCGACCGGCATGATCCCGGCGACGGGGCCGAAGGATTCCGTGCGCATGACATCCATGTCGTGGGTCACCCCGGTCAGCAGTTGCGGCGTCAGGTAGCAGCCGCCGTCATCTTCGGCGAAAGTGGGCACATGCGCCACCGCGCCCTGGCTGACGGCATCGGCGATCTGGGCGCGGACGGTATCGGCGAAGCGTTTATGCGCCATCGGGCCAAGCGTGGTGGCCTGGTCCAGCGGGTTGCCGAGGCGATAGCCGCGCACGGTGTCCACCGCCTTTTCCACGAAGGCATCGAATAGCGGGCGGGCGACATAGATCCGCTCGATCCCGCAGCAGCATTGCCCGGAATTGTACATGGCGGCATCGACCAGCGTGGCGACGGCGGCGTCAAGATCGGCGTCCTCCATTACGTAACCGGGGTCCTTGCCGCCAAGCTCCAGCCCGACCGGGGTGAAGGTGCCTGCGGCCGAGGTTTCAATCGCGCGGCCAGCCTCGACCGAGCCGGTGAAATTGATGAAGTTGAATTCACCGGCGGCGATCAGCGCACCGGAGGTGGCGTGATCCAGGAACACGTTCTGGAACACGTCCTGCGGCACGCCGGCCTCGTGGAAGGCACGCACCATGCGTTCGCCGACCAGCAGGGTTTGCGTGGCGTGTTTCAGCACCACCGCATTGCCCGCGATCAGTGCCGGGGCGACGGTGTTGATGGCGGTCATGTAGGGGTAGTTCCACGGCGCGACGACGAACACCACGCCATGCGGTTCGCGCCGGATCAGGCGGCGGAAATTGCCGCTGTCTTCCAGGCGGATCGGGGCGAGGGCGGCTTCGGCGATCCCGGCCATATGGCTGGCGCGTTCGGTGAAGCCGGAAAACTCGCCGCCATAGCGCACCGGGCGGCCCATTTGCCGCGCCAGTTCCGGCACCACCTCGTCATTCATCGCGCCGATCCGGGCAACCCCGGCCAGCACCATGTCAATGCGGGCCTGCAGGGGCAGCGCGGCCCAATCGGCCTGCGCCTTGCGGGCGCGCGCGATGGCGGCAGAGGCGTCGGCGGCGGCCAGTGTCGGGCGTTCGGCGACGATCGAGCCGTCGATGGGCGAGATGCAGCGTAGGATCGTGGTCATGATGCTCACTTGTCGTTTGGTTGTTGCTAGGCCCGTTCAAACCCGCGGGCGATTTCCCAGTCGGTGACGACGGCGTCGAAGGCTTCCTGTTCCCATTCGGCCATGCGGACGTAATGATCCACCACATCGTCGCCAAAGGCCGCGCGCAGCATGGTTGAGCCGCGCAGCGCTGCGGTGGCCGCGATAAGGGTGGTCGGGATCTTGTCCTTGCCATCGCCGGTATAGGCATCGCCCCTGGCGGGCGGGCCGGGGTCCAGTTTCTCGGTCAGCCCGGCAATCCCGGCGGCCAGCATGGCGGCGATGGCGAGGTAGGGGTTCACATCCGCCCCCGGCACCCGGCATTCCACCCGCACCGCCTTTGTGCCATCACCGCATAACCGGAAGGCCGAAGTACGGTTATCCACCGACCATACCCGTCTTGTCGGCGCGAAACTGCCCTTCTGGAAGCGTTTGTAGCTGTTGACGTAAGGCGCCATGAACACCGTGATGTCGCCGGCATATTTCAGCAAGCCGCCAAGGTAGTGCCGCCCGATACCGGACAGGCCGAGATCGGCGGCCTCGTCGAAAAAGGCGGGTGTGCCGTCGGCGGTTTGCAGCGATTGATGCACATGGCTGGCCGAGCCGACGCGGGCATGGTGCCATTTCGGCAGGAAGCTGACGGCATGGCCCTGCTGCCAGCCGATTTCCTTGGCGGCGTGCTTGGCGATGGCGTGGTTTTCCGCCGTCGCCAGCGCCGTGCCATAGCGGATGTTCAGTTCCTCCTGCCCGGCCTCGGCCTCGCCCTTGGAGCCTTCCACGGGCACGCCGGAAGCATCCAGATCGTTGCGCAGACGGCGCATCACGCCTTCTTCCTTGGTGGTCTGGAGGATATGGTAATCCTCGTTATAGGCGGAAATCGGGGTTAGGTCGCGAAAGCCCCCGGCGGCAATCGCCTCGAAGCTGTCGCGGAAGATGAAAAACTCAAGCTCGGTCGCGGCAATGGCGGTGAAGCCCAGATCGGCCAGCCGCGCGATCTGGGATTTCAGCATGGCGCGGGGGCTGTGGGCGATCTCGTGATGGCCGTGATGGTCCAGCACGTCGCACAGCACCATCGCGGTGCCCTCCAGCCAGGCGGCGCGGCGCAGGGTGCTCATGTCGGGGCGCATGGTGTAGTCGCCATATCCCGCCGCCCAGGACGTGGCGCGGTAGCCGTCCACCGGGGTCATTTCCAGATCGGTGGCCAGCAGGTAATTGCAGCAATGGGTTTCGCGCCAGGCACTTTCGACGAAATGCCGCGCCAGGAACCGCTTGCCCATGAGCCGGCCCTGCATGTCGCAAAAACACGCCAGGACGGTGTCGATCTCGCCGCTTGCGGTGGCGTTCTTCAGATCATCAAAGCTGAGCATTCCGGGCATTCTGCGATCCCTTCCTTAGGTATTTCTGTCAGAATTGCGCCCCCGATCCGGCCGGGGGCGCAAGGTTTCGTGCCGTGCGATCAGCCGTAGCGGTAAGGCCGTCCGGCCTTGGCCATCACAGCATTGTATTCCTTGATCTTGCCGACAACCTTGGCCTGGGTCGCGCCCATACCGGCGATTTCATCCCAGAACTCGGCAGCGGCACTTTCCACCTGCGCCCATTCCGCATCGGGGATCGAGGTCAGCTGCATTTTCGGGCCACCCACGCGCAGGGCCGCTTCACCGCCCCAATACCACCACTGGCGATAGTAATGCGATGAATCCGTGCACATCCGAAGCAATTCCTGAAGATGCTCGGGCAATTCGTTCCAGCGATCCTGATTGGCGAAGAAATGGCCGATCCAGGCGCCCGAGATGTTGTTGGTCAGGAAGTAGTCGGTCACATCGGCCCAGCCAACGGTATAATCCTCGGTGATGCCGGACCAGGCGATGCCGTCCAGTTCGCCGGTCTGCACCGCAACCTCGATATCCTCCCAGGGCAGGGTCACCGGCACGACGCCGAACTTGGTCAGGAAGCGCCCGGCGGTGGGGAAGGTGAAGATGCGCTTGCCCTTCAGGTCTTCCAGGGAGTTGATCGGCTCTTTCGTGGCGAAGTGGCAGGGGTCCCAGGACCCGGCGGAGATATGCTGCACCCCGACCTTGGCGTATTCTTCCTTCCAGATCGCATCCAGGCCGTACTGGTTGAACAGCACCGGCACATCCAGCGAATAGCGCAGCGCGAACGGGAAATAGCCGCCGAACACGGTGACATCGGTCGGCGAGGCCATCGAATCGTCGTCCGACTGGACGGCATCAATGGTGCCTTTCTGCATGGCGCGGAACAATTCGCCGGTCGGCACAAGCTGATCGGCGTAGAACAGTTCGATCTGCATCTCGTCGCCGGCGATCTTGTTGAAACTGTCGATGGCCGGCTTGATCACATGCTCGGCCAGTGCCGGGCCGGCATAGGTTTGCAGACGCCAGCGGATTGTCGATTGTGCCAGCGCCGGTGCGGCCAGCGGCGCGGCGATTGCGCCCGCGGCGGCCGTGGTCAGAAACTTACGTCTGTTGGTAGCCATTTTCGAATTCTCCTTGGTTGGTTGCTTGCTCCGTTCGCCGGAGTTCTTGGGGTTATTTCCGGTAGATGTATTCGGGCAGCCAGAGGGCGATCTGCGGGAACGCCATGATCACCACCAGCGCCAGGATCATCACCCCGACAAAGGGCAGGATCGACGAATAGATATCGCGCAGCGTGATCTCGGGCGGGGCCATTGCCCGCATCAAAAACAGGTTGTAGCCGAAAGGCGGTGTCATATAGGCGATCTGGGTGGTGATGGTATAAAGCACGCCGTACCAGATCAGATCGAAGCCAAGCGCGCCGACCAGCGGCACGTAAAGCGGCGCGACGATCACCAGCATGGCGGTGTCGTCCAGGAACGTGCCCATCACGATGAAGCTGAGCTGCATCAGGATCAGGATCGTCCAGGGGCTGAGATGCATCTGTTCGGTAAACAGCGATTCGATGGCACTGACCGCGCCCAGCCCGTCGAACACCGCGCCAAAGCCCATCGCGGCCAGGATGATCCACATGAACATGCAGGAAATCCCCAGCGTGTTGCGCACCGAGGTTTCCAGGACCTGCCGCGTCATGCCGCCCTTGACCACCGCCGCAAGGAACGCCGTCAGCGCCCCCACGGCGGAGCTTTCCACGAGCGAGGTCCAGCCATTGACGAAAGGCACCATCATCACCGCGAAGATCAACAGCGGCAATATCCCCGCCCGCAGCAGGCGCAGCTTTTCGGCGCGGGTGATCTCGGCGCGTTCCTCGGCGCTGATGGCCGGGGCGAGGTCGGGCTGGAAATAGGCGCGGATCAGCACGTAAAGGATGAACATGGTCGCCATCATCAGCCCCGGGATGACACCGGCCAGCCAGAGCTGGCCCACCGGCTGGCGGGCGATCATGGCATAAAGCACCAGCACCACCGATGGCGGCACCAGGATGCCGAGGCTGGAACCGGCCTGCACCACGCCGGTAACCATGCGTTTGTCGTAACCCCGTCGCAGCAATTCCGGCAGCGCGATGGTCGCGCCGATCGCCATGCCCGCCACCGACAGCCCGTTCATCGCCGAGACCAGCACCATCAGCAGGATCGTTCCGATGGCAAGCCCGCCGCGCACCGGCCCCATCCAGACGTGGAACATTCGGTACAGGTCGTTGGCAATGCCGGATTCCGACAGCACATAGCCCATGAAGATGAACATCGGCAGCGTCAGCAGCGGATACCATTTCATCAGCTTCATCGCCGCCGAAAAGCCGATATCCGATCCGCCAACCCCCCAGAGAAGGATCGCCGCCACCACCCCGACAAAGCCGATGGCGCCGAACACCCGCTGGCCGGTGAACAGCATCAGCATCATGGTCGAGAACATCAGGATGGCGATGGTTTCCTGCGGCATCAGATTTCCACCCCCCGGATGCGGGCGATGTCCTTGACCAGTTCGCTGGCGGCCTGAAGCAGCATCAGCGCGAAGCCGAAGATCATGACGACCTTGATCGGCCAGAGATAGGGCCGCCAGGCGGTGGATGAACGCTCCATATAGCCCAGATGCCCGGCCGCG
Source organism: Paracoccaceae bacterium (assembly GCA_019911965.1). GTDB lineage: Bacteria > Pseudomonadota > Alphaproteobacteria > Rhodobacterales > Rhodobacteraceae > UBA5972. Next base: position 29,910 of record JAIOJF010000039.1, read on the forward strand.
CCGTCCGGCCCGCCGGTCAGGAAGCCGACCGCCAGATCGCGGTAGAAGCCCCAGAAGTCGGTGCCGAAATATCCCAGGCTATAGGCGGTCGAGCCAAGCGCGCCGTAAAGCAGGACGCCGAGATAGAACATCAAAAACAGCACGGTGGTGGCGTCGAACCAGGCTTTGCGATGGTCGGTCCAGTCGCCGTAGAACAGGTCCATCCGCACGTTCGATCCCATCTGGATCGAATATGGCCCGCCAAGGATGTAATAGACCACCAGCGCGAATTGCGCGGTTTCCAGCGTCCAGAGCGAGGGGTAGAAGAAGGTCTTGGAGATCGACGACCACAGCAGGATCGCCATCATCACGAAGATGCCGTACATCATCACCCGGCCGATGCCGCGATTGAGGCCATCGACCAGGCGCACGTAACGGATCAGGAACCGGGGCATCAGGCGGCTCCGTCCGTGCCGTGCATGGCGGCGCTGGCCTCGTCGCGCCGGGCGGCCAGCGCGCGTTGCACGGCGTCGTTCAGGAAAGCGCCGATCGCGGCCAGACCGGCGGCATCGGCGACCAGATCGTTGCGCACCTCGATCATCACGTTTGCCAGACCTCGCGCCAGCGCGTGCTTGCGCAGCGAATGGGTCACGCCATCCGCCGGGCCGTAGGGCTGGTTGCGCATCACCTTCCACGGCCCGCCGGTGGTGGCGTCCAGCACATGGTCGGCCAGCCGCGTGTCGCTGTCGTGCAGGATGCCGATTTCCACCTCGCGGGGCTGGCCGAAATAGACCGGTGTGAAGGTGTGGATGGTCACCAGCGCCTGCGGGCGGGCGAGGTCCAGCACCCGGCTCACCTCGGCCGAGAACGGCTCGTAGACCGCCCTGGCGCGTGCGGCGCGGTCTGCGGGTTTCAGATCGCGGTTGCCGGGAATGTCAAACCGCTCGCTGGTTGCGGGCACGGCATCGGCGGCCTCGGGCGGGCGGTTGCAATCGTAGATCAGCCGCGACACCGTGGCCGCGACCAGCGGCGCACGCAGATGCCGCGCCATGCCGGTGGCCAGCGCCAATGCGCCGGGGTCCCAGGCGGCATGGCTGATCTTGGCCTCGTCGCTCAGGCCCAGATCGCCGATTCGCGCCGGAAAACGGTTGGAGGCATGTTCGCACAGGATCAGCGCCGCGCTTGGGAACGGGCCGGTCAGACCGGTCGTTACAACGACATCTTCGCGATCCGAATCGACCATCGCAGGCAGCGCCTCCCACCGCTGTTGAAGAATTTTCGTCTGCCCGATCCGACCTGTCAACATAATTTCTGTAGACTTTTCTTCCGTGGATGTTCTTTTGGTGATATCTTTTCAGAAATCTTCCCCGGGATGCACGGATGGTCGAAACAGCGAAAACGGTGCGCGAGAAGGTTCAGGCGCTGGAGCCGGCCCTGACGCGCGCCGAACGCCAGCTGGTCAACCTGATCCTGAAGAATTATCCGATGTCGGGCCTGGGCTCGATCACCCGCATCGCCGCCGAGGCGCGGGTCTCCACCCCGACGGTGGCGCGGCTGGCGCAGAAGCTGGGATATTCCGGCTTTCCGGCATTCCAGACCGCGCTGCGCGAGGAACTGGAGGAACGGTTCTCCAACCCGATCCTGAAGCATGACCGCTGGGCCGAGCAGGCCCCCGAGGCGCATGTGCTGAACCGCTTTACCGAAGCGGTGATCGACAATCTGCGCCAGACCCTGGCGCAGATCGATGCCGAGGCGTTCGACCGCGCCGCCAACCTGATCGCCGATCCCGCGCATCGCGTGTTCATCGTCGGCGGGCGGATCACGCGGGCCTTGGCGGATTACATCTATCTGCATCTGCAGGTGATCCGGCCCGGCGTGACGCTGGTGCCCTCGACCCCCAGCGCCTGGCCGCATTCGGCGCTGGATATGGCGGCGGGCGATGTGATGATCGTCTACGATATCCGCCGGTATGAGAACGCGATATTGCAGATGGCGCGGTATGCCTCCGAGCAGGGCGTGCGCATCATCCTGATCACCGATCAGTGGCAAAGCCCGGTCAGTGCCGAGGCCCTGCTGACATTCAATTGCCGGATCGAGGTGCCGTCGGCCTGGGATTCCACCGTCTGCGCGCTGCACCTGTCGGAAACCCTGATCGCGGCGGTGCAGGATGCCGGATGGGACGGCGCGCGCGAGCGGATGGCCCGGCTGGAAGGGCTGTTCGATACCACCTCGGTGTTTCGCAAGTTTGTCTGAGGGGGGTCAGCAGAATTGGCTGGAAAACCGTCATGCAAATTCGATCCGGCCCCCACTTTGGCACGGGGGCACCCCCGGGCCGCGCCCGACCCTCCCCGCGGGAGGGCGCTTTGTGAGTCTGCAAATAGCTGAAATATCACGGTTTTTGCGCGGCGTACGTCAAGCTCTAGTGCCAGGAACGCCCTCCCAGGGTCGGTCGCGGCCCTTAGTTGAGAGCGGCGCTTGAACGCAACCCCCTCACGCCTCGTTCAGCACATCCGCCAGCACGCTGACCGCCAGCTTGCGGGCATCGCGCACCGAAGGGATCAGGCCGATCGGGCCGCGCACCCGCGCCAGCGACGCCGCTGACAGCCCCAGCGCCAGCAGTTCCGCCCGCCGCGCCTCGGCAGCGCGTTTGCTGCCCTGTGCGCCGATGTAAAAGGCGCTGGTGGTGGCGGCATGCGACAGGATCGGCGGCTCCCATTCGTGATCGTGGAAGAACAGCACGATGGCGCTATAGGCATCCGGCACCAGATCGGCGGGAAATCCCGGCGAGGTCAGGTGCCGGGTTTCGCAACCGGCCTGCCGCGCGATGGTCAGGGTTTCCTCGTCCGGTGACAGCAATAGGTTCGGATAGCCGCCCGATTGCACCAGCCCGGCGAAGGTTGTCGCCTCGGGGCCCTTGCCGAAGACGTAGAAGAACAGTTCCGGCTCGATCACGATATCGAAGACACCGCCCTTGCGCCCGGTCTGCCCCGCATCCTTCACCGCCATCGCGCCGCTGGCCAGATCGACCGACAGAACCGCGATCTGCCGCGCCGCGTGGCGGCGGCAGATCTCGGACAGTACCGCCTGATCGGGGCGCGGGATCAGGGTAATCTCCAGCCCGCCGCCGCAGGGCAGTTGAATATCCGCATAGGGCGATCCGGCACCGTAGAGCACGGTCTGCGGCTTGCCTGCCCCAAGTGCCGCGACCGCGTGCAGCGCGATATCGGATTCAACGCAGCCGGACGACAGCGTGCCGATGCGCGCCTTGTCGCCGAACACCGCCATCATCGCGCCGAGCGGCCGGTAGGACGGCCCGGCGATATCGGTGATGACGGCCAGCACGCCGGGCTGGCCGGACGCCGCCAGCTGGCGGACCGGTTCGATCACCGAACTTGCATCTATGATCGGAACGGGCATTCGGCATCCTGTCTGTGGCTTGCCGCCTGACCATAATACAGCCATTGGCCGCCGCAACCGTTTACCGCGTGGACACCATGCCGCGCCGGTGCTTAAATGCCCCCTGTTCCGATCCGACGAGGCGCATCATGGCCGATATCCCGGCGAATATTGACGACACAATCGCCGCCCTGACCGCCGAAAGCTATGTCTGCGGGCGCGATCTGGGAACGGTGGTATTTCTGGCGCTGAAACTGGGCAAGCCGCTGTTTCTGGAAGGCGAGGCCGGGGTCGGCAAGACCGAGATCGCCAAGGCGCTGGCGGCGGCTTTGGGGCGGCGGCTGATCCGGCTGCAATGTTACGAGGGGCTGGATGCGGCCTCGGCCATTTACGAATGGAACTTCGCGGCGCAGATGATCGCCATCCGCACCGCCGAAGCCTCGGGCGGGGCGCGGCGCGAGGATTTGCAGGCGGAACTGTTCTCGCAGGACTTCCTGATCCAGCGTCCCCTGTTGCAGGCAATGGAGGCGCATGCCGAAGGCCCGCCGGTCTTGCTGATCGACGAGGTGGATCGCACCGACGAGCCGTTCGAGGCATTCCTGCTGGAGGCGCTGTCGGATTTCCAGGTGACCATCCCCGAGATCGGCACGGTGACAGCGCCCGAGCCGCCGATTGTCATCCTGACATCGAACCGCACCCGCGAGGTGCATGACGCGCTGAAGCGGCGGTGCCTGTATCACTGGGTCGATTACCCGGCATTTGAGCGTGAACTGGCCATCGTGAATGCCCGCGTGCCCGATTGCGCCGCCACCCTGTCGGCGGAAATCGTTGCCTTCGTGCAGGCCCTGCGCGGCGAGGACCTGTTCAAGAATCCCGGCGTTGCGGAAACCATCGACTGGGCGCGCTGCCTGATCGCGCTGGACGCGGTGGCGTTAAGCCCGGATGTGATTTCCGACACGCTGGGCGCGTTGCTGAAATATCAGGACGATATCGCGCGGATCACCGGTTCGGAAGCCTCGCGCATTCTGGACGAGGCCCGCCTGAAGCTGGCGGAGGCCTCGTAAGGCGATGGCGGCCCTGCCGGAACGCGATGGCAGGCTGGTGGACAATATCGTCCATTTCGCGCGGGCCTTGCGCAAGGCCGGGCTGAAGGTGGGCACCTCGCAGGTTGAAAGCGCGGTCTCGGCGGTAGCGGCGGCCGGGTTCAGCCGACGCGAGGATTACTATTTCGCGCTGCGGGCCACGCTGGTCACACGGCCCGAACATCTGGAAGTGTTCCATCAGGTGTTCGGCATGTTCTGGCGCGACCCGGAATTTCTGGAACGCATGGTGCGCTCGATGCTGCCGCTGATGCAGACGATGGCGCAGGCGGAACAGCCACCCGAAGCGGCGTATAAACGCGCCTCGGAAGCCTTGCTGGAGCCTGAACAGACCCGCGCCGACCCGCCCGAACGAGAAGAGCTGGAGATTGACGCACAGTTGAGCTGGTCCGCCAGCGAGGTGCTGCGCGCCCGGGATTTCGAGCAGATGAGCGCCGCCGAACAGGCCGACGCCACCGCCTTGATCCGGACGTTGCGGCTGCCGGTGGAGCCGCTTCTGACCCGGCGGTTTCAGGCGGCACGGGACGGGCGACGCCCCGATGCCCGCGCGATGCTGCGCCGCTCGTTACGCCGGGGCGGCGAGATCGACCGGCTGAGCCTGAAGAAACCCCGGCACCGCGCGCCCGATCTGGTGGCGATCTGCGATATATCCGGCTCGATGTCGGCCTATGGGCGGATGATGATGCATTTCCTGCACGCGCTGACATGGGCACCTGAATCCGGCTGGGGCCGGGTGCATGGCTTTACCTTCGGTACGAGGCTGACGAATATCTCGCGCGCGCTGGCGCTGAAAGACCCGGACCTGGCGCTGGAAGCCCTGGGGCGGGATGCGCCGGACTGGCAGGGTGGCACGCGCATCGGCGAGGCGCTGCGCGTGTTCAACCGCGACTGGTCGCGCCGGGTGCTGGGGCAGGGCGCGGTGGTGCTGCTGATCACCGACGGGCTGGAACGCGGTGATCTGACCTGCCTGCAGGCCGAGGCGGCGCGGCTGGCGCGATCCTGCCGCCGGTTGATCTGGCTGAACCCGCTGCTCCGATTCGACGGTTTCGCGCCTGAAGCCGCAGGCATCAAGGTGCTGCTGCCGCTGGTCGACTCGTTTCACGCCTGCCATTCGCTGGACAGTCTGGCCGATCTGGGCCGGGCATTTGCAACCGGCGGTGACAAGCGGCGATATCTGAAATTCCTTGAATAGTTCTGATCGGGTGGTCAAAACCCTTGCAACGTGCCGCGCGGTTTCTATTATTCCGGGCCATGCCTATTCGCAAAATCTTCGGTGACCGATGGATATGACCGGACAATACCGGATCGGCGCGGCGCGTGACATCGTGTGGGCGGCGCTGAACGATGTTGAGGTCCTGAAGCTGTGCATTCCGGGCTGCGAGGAGATCGAACAGCTATCGCCGACCACCATGACGGCCAGGGTGGTGCAGAAGATCGGCCCGGTGAAGGCGCGGTTCGAGGGCAATATCGAATTGCTGAACATCGAGGCCCCGGCCAGTTATACCATCAAGGGTGAAGGCCAGGGCGGCGTGGCGGGGTTCGCCAAGGGCTCGGCGGATGTCACGCTGGCCGAGGACGGCGATGAAACCGTGCTGGAATTTACCGCCCAGGCCCAGGTCGGCGGCAAGCTGGCGCGCCTTGGCAGCCGGCTGATCGACGCCACCGCCAAGAAGGTGGCGACCAAGTTTTTCGACAATTTCCATACTCATCTGACAGAAAAAGGCCCAACCGGCGGTTGAACCGGAACGGCAGGACCAGGCGGGCCGCGAGGGCCGCGCAATCGGGAGGATACCATGACAAAAGTGACCATGATCGTGAACGGCAAGGCCGTCAGCCGGGAGGTGCCGGACGAGACCCTGCTGTCGGATTTCCTGCGCGAAAAGCTGCGCCTGACCGGCACCCATGTGGGCTGCGATACCAGCCAGTGCGGGGCCTGCGTGGTGCATGTGAACGGCCGCGCGGTCAAATCCTGCTCGACGCTGGCGGTGGCGCTGGAGGGGGCCGAGGTGACCACCATCGAAGGCCTGTCGAACGGCGAGTTGCACCCGATGCAGACGGCGTTCAACGAACATCACGGGCTGCAATGCGGCTTCTGTACGCCGGGCATGATCATGACGTCGGTCGATATGGTGGCCCGCTACAAGTCCGAGGGCAGGAAACTGACCGCCGAGGCGATCCGTACCGAGCTTGAGGGCAATATCTGCCGCTGCACCGGCTATCACAACATCGTCCGCGCCGTCGAAGACGCCGCCGGAAAGATGTAAGGTCAGGGAGAACAACAAAATGAGCACGGGAATTGGTGCGCGCGTGAAGCGCAAGGAAGACAAGCGGTTCATCACCGGCAAGGGCAAGTATACCGATGATATCCGCGGCGATAACCAGGCCTATGCCGCCTTCGTGCGCTCGCCGCATGCGCATGCGCGCGTGAAGGGGATCGACATTGCCGCCGCCGCTGCGATGGATGGCGTGATCGCGGTGCTGGACGGCAAGCAACTGACCGGCGACGGCATCGGCAATATCATCTGCGGCTGGGCGGTGTCGTCCAAGGATGGCAGCCCGATGAACATGGGTGCCTGGTCGGCGCTGGCCACGGACCGGGTGCGCTATGTCGGCGACGCGGTGGCGGTGGTGATCGCGGAAAGCCCGGCCGAGGCCCGGCTGGCCGCCGAGGCGGTGGAGGTCGATTACGAGATCCTGCCGGCCAATGCGCATGCCGACAGGGCCTTGTCGAAATCCGCGCCGCAGCTTCACGACAACGCGCCGGGCAACCTGATCTATGATTGGGAAATCGGCGATGGCGCGGCCACCGACAAGGCGCTTGCCGGGGCGGCGCATGTCACGGAAATGGCGCTGACCAACAACCGCCTGTCCCCGAATGCGATGGAGCCGCGCTCGGCTGTGGCGATCTATGACGCCTCGGACGAGCATTACACGCTCTATACCACCAGCCAGAACCCGCATGTGGCGCGGCTGGTCCTGTCGGCCTTCTATCAGGTCGCGCCGGAAAACAAGCTGCGGGTGATCGCGCCCGATGTCGGCGGTGGTTTCGGGTCGAAAATCTTCATCTACCCTGAGGAAATCACCTGCCTCTGGGCCTCGATGAAGACCAACCGTTCGGTGAAATGGACGGCGGACCGCTCCGAAGCCTTCATCACCGATGCGCATGGCCGCGACCATCACACCACCGCGAAGATGGGTTTCGACAAGGATGGCCGGATCGTCGGACTGAAGGTGGATACGATCGCCAATCTCGGCGCCTATATGTCGCTGTTTTCCAGTTCGGTGCCGACCTATCTTTATGCGACGCTTCTGTCGGGCCAGTACAATATCGCCAATATCCACTGCAATGTCCGGGCGGTTTACACCAATACCGTGCCGATCGATGCCTATCGCGGGGCGGGGCGGCCTGAGGCCTGTTTCGTGGTGGAACGGATGATGGAAACCGCCGCGCGCGAAATGGGCCGCGATCCGGCTGAATTGCGCCGCCTCAACTTCGTGCAGGCGTTTCCGCACCAGACGCCGGTTATCATGGCCTATGATGCCGGTGATTTCGACGCCAACCTGGATCAGGCGATGGCGGCAGCGGATGTGGCCGGGTTTGCCGCCCGCAGGAAAGAGGCAGCCAGCCGGGGCAAATTGCGCGGGCTTGGCTATTCCTCGTATATCGAGGCTTGCGGCATCGCGCCCTCGGCGGCGGTCGGCTCGCTCGGGGCCGGTGTCGGGCTTTGGGAAAGTGCTGAAGTGCGGGTCAACCCGGTCGGCACGATCGAGGTTCTGACCGGCAGCCACAGCCACGGCCAGGGCCACGAGACGACCTTCGCGCAGATCGTGGCGGAACGCTTCGGCATCGGGCTGGATGCTGTGTCCATCGTGCATGGCGACACCGACAAGGTGCAGTTCGGCATGGGCACCTATGGCTCGCGCTCGGGCGCGGTCGGCATGTCGGCCATCGTCAAGGCGATGGACAAGGTGGAGGCCAAGGTGCGCAAGATCGCCGCGCATGTGCTGGAAGCCAGCGAAGCCGACATCGTGATCGAGGGCGGGCAGGTCAAGGTGGCCGGCACCGACAAGGCGATGGGATGGCACGAGGTCGGCCTGACCGCCTATATGGCGCATAACCTGCCGCCGGACATGGAACCGGGCCTGAAGGAAAGCGCGTTCTACGATCCTGCCAACTTCACCTTCCCGGCGGGCACCTATATCTGCGAGGTCGAGGTTGATCCCGATACCGGCGAGACCGAGATCGTGCAATTCACCGCCTCGGACGATTTCGGCACCATCATCAACCCGATGATCGTCGAAGGGCAGGTGCATGGCGGGATCGCGCAAGGGATCGGCCAGGCGATGCTGGAACAGGTGGTCTACAGCGATGACGGCCAGTTGCTGACCGGCTCGTACATGGATTACGCGATGCCGCGGGCCTCGGACCTGCCGTTCTTCTCGGTGCATAACGCTGCCACCGTCTGCCCGAACAACCCGCTGGGCATCAAGGGCTGCGGCGAGGCCGGGGCAATCGGCTCGCCACCGGCGGTCATCAACGCGATCACCGATGCGATCGGCAACAACAACCTGGCCATGCCGGCGACCCCGCAGGCAGTCTGGAACGCCATTCAGGCGGCAAAGTAAGGGAGGATCGAACCATGTATCCGCTGAAATACCACAAGGCCGCCAGCGTCGATGACGCCGTTGCAATCCTGACCAAGGGCGACAGCGCCAAGCTGCTGGCCGGCGGGCAGACATTGCTGGCCACCATGAAACAGCATCTGGCCGCGCCCGGCGATCTGGTCGATATCCGCGCGATTGCCGGCATGTCGGGGATCAAGGCCGAGGGCGACACGCTGGTGATCGGGGCCGCCACCACCCATGCCGAGGTGGCAGGCAACAGCGACGTTGCAAAGCTGTGCCCGATGCTGGCCTCGCTGGCCGCCGGGATCGGCGATCCGGCGGTGCGCCATGCCGGAACCATCGGCGGCTCGATCGCCAATAACGATCCGGCGGCGGATTATCCCGCCGGGTTGCTGGCGGTTGCCGCCACCATCGTCACCAGCAAGCGCAAGATCCCGGCGGACGAGTTCTTCGACGGGCTGTTCACCACCGCGCTGGAGGAGGACGAGGTGATCACCTCGATCCGCGTCACCAGGCCGAAACGCGCGGCCTATGCCAAGTTCCGCCAGCCGGCCTCGTTGTTTGCGCTGGTCGGGGTCTGCGTGGCCGATGGTGCCGGTGGCGTGCGCGTTGCGGTCACCGGGGCGGGCGACGATGGTGTGTTCCGCCATGACGGGCTGGAAGCCGCGCTTGCCGCCAAGTGGTCGGCGGATGCGGTGAAGGGCGTGAAGGTGGCCAGCGACGGCTTGCTGAGCGACATTCACGGCAGCGCCGAGTACCGCGCCAACCTGATCCGGGTGATGGCGGGCCGGGCTGTCGCGGCAAGCTGACCTTCGGCAAAGATAGCTTCAGCCCCCGGTGCGGGTCATCGCGCCGGGGGTTGTTTTTTGCGGTTGTGGATCATTTTGCCAGCAGGCCGCCCATATGCCGCATCGCCAGCGCATAGCCTTCGATGCCGAACCCGGCCATCACCGCATCGGCGCGCAGGCTGACATAGGATTTATGCCGGAACGCCTCGCGCTTGTGGACCTGGCTGATATGCACCTCGATCACCGGGCCGTCGAAGGCATTGAGCGCATCCAGCACCGCCACCGAGGTATGCGTCAGCGCGGCGGGGTTGATGATGATGCCGGCGGCCTTGTCGCGGGCCTCGTGAATCCAGTCGATGATCTGGCCTTCCCAGTTCGACTGCTCCATCCGCAGCGCCAGCCCGAACTCGCCCGCGACGGCCTCGCACAGCGCCTGCACATCCGCCAGCGTGTCCTGGCCGTAAATCTCGGGCTGGCGCAGCCCCAGCAGGTTCAGGTTCGGCCCGTTCAGGATGTAGATCGTTCTGGTCATGTCAGGTTCCGTGATCCGCAGGCAATCGCGCCCGGGCGCAATATGCCGGATCAGGGGCGCGGTTGCCAGTAGGCTGTGACAGGTGCTGGCTGGGGAAGATTCGGTTGATCAATCATTAACCGCGCAAAATTCCCGGTATCGTTGTGATTTCCGAAACAGTCACGTTTTCCGGCGCGGCGCGGAATCTTCGCAGCCAGGCCGCTAAAGCCGTGTTTTACCCTACATTTGTTGGAAGGATGCAACAGCGCCAACGCCTCTGGCCCGCCTGCTTGACCGGTGATCGGCGGGCGCGCGTAATTACCCTCAGATTGTGACGGGGCACCACGAATCGGGCAATGATCAGGCCCATCTGGTGCCGGTGTGGGAGATTGCATGTGTTCCGGATTCTGTTTCTGACCCTCATTCTGGTCGTGTCGGCAACGGCGAATGCGCAGATCGTGAAATCCGCCGGCGAAGGCCTGGTGCCGGAAACCCGCGCCCTGTTCGTGGGCGAGCGTCCGGACGACAACGCCCCGGGCATCTTGCCCGAAGGCTTGCAGGTGTTCTCGATCCCGTCGCTGCCAAGCGAGGCCGAGGCGCGCCAGAACGCGCTGGCGACCTTGCTGAGGGCAACGCCGGTTTCCACCCTGATTTCCGATCCGGCCACCCGCGCGGGGCGCGATGACCAGTTCTTCCTGGTGATCGACATGGCATTGTCGGTGGCGGCCGGGGATGCGCGGATTGCTGTTGGCGATACCGAATTCGCGCTGGCGGAATTGCCAGGGCGGCTGTCGGCGATTGTCGATGCTTTCGATCCGTCCTTGCGGGCGATTGCGTTTCTTTCGATCAGCGATCCTGATGATCAGTTTCCGGCGATGATGACGCCGATCCGCAAGGCGCTGGATGCGGCGCAGTTCCAGATGGTGGTGGCGGTGATCCGGGCCGGGGCGGACAATGCCGCCTGCACGATGCCGGCGCAGATCGCACCGCATTACGCGGTGATCGGCGGGGTGGCGGATCAGGGCCAGTTCGGCGATGGCGACGGGCACTCCAATGCCGGTGAGATCGGCCTTTACCTCAACCGCGCGCTGGGCCGGATGGCCAGCCGCGAGGCCGGTTGCCCGCTGGTCTACAGCCTGATCGTGCGGGCGGATGACGATCCCGCGCGGGTGCTGGCGGTGCACAGCGACGAAACGGCGTTCGGCGATCTGGATTCGCGGCTTTACCACGAGACCTTCGAATCGAAATTCCTGCTGCAATCGGATGAAGAGGCGCTGCTGGCGGGCTATCTGGAAAGCTGCGAGTTCTGCCCCAACGAGCGCGCGCTGAGCGAACGGCTGGCGGCAATGCGCGAGGTTGCCCGCACCGGCAAGCTGGAAGCGGAAATCTGGGCCGTGATCCGCGATGACGACAACCCCGAGCGGATCGAGATCTATCTGGCCGATTGCGCGGTCTGCGATTACCGCGCCGAGGCCGAGGAACGGCTGAAAATCCTGAACGTCGCAGCCGAGGCACGCGGGGCCGAGGCGTTGCGGTTCCGCGATGCCGCCGCGTCGCGGCAATTGACCGATCTGAAGGCCTATCTGGCCGATTGCATCGCCTGCGAGTTCCGCGCCGAAGCGGATGCGCTGATCGAAGATATCGAGGCCGACAAGGCCTATGCCAGCGAACAGGCGGCGTTCCGCGCCGCGCTGGCCGCCAGCGACGAGGGCGCGATTGCCGCCTATCTGTCCACCTGCCGCCTGTGTGCGCATCGCGCCGCCGGGGAACAGGCGCTGGCGCGGCTGTCGCGCCGCGATGACGTGTCGGCGGAATGCGTGCGTCTGGCGGGCATGCCGCAATTCGGCGGCCCGCGCCGCCTACAGGATATCGACATTGCCGCCGCCCGCCAGGAATGCGGCAAGGCATTGGACGAGTTTCCGGGCGATGCGCTGCTGACGGTTTTGCTGGGGCGCATTGACCAGGCCGACGGCAAGTTCGCCGCTGCCCGGGTGGCCTATGACAAAGGTCTCGAGGCCGGGCATCCGGTGGCGCTGGGCCTGTCCGCCTATCTGAATTATTCCGGGGCGGACGGGGTCGAGGCGGATACCGCGCTGGCCGAACGCCAGGCGGTCGAAGGTGCCGAGGCGGGCGACTGGCTGTCGCGGGAATTGCTGACGGTGCTCTATTCGCGCGACATGATCGCAGGCAAGGGGCCGAAAGATGCCTTCACCATCGCGCTGGCGCTGGCCGAGGAAGGCAATCAGGTAGCGCAGTTCTTCGCCGGGTATTTCTACCTGACCGGCACCGGCACCGAAGCGCATGAGCGCAACGCCGAATTGTGGCTGAGCCGGGCCGCCGCCGAGGGCTACATGCATGCCAGTTCCTATCTGGCCGGGCTGTACGAGACCGGCTCGGAGGCGATCTATTCCGAGGAAAAGGCGGCGGCGATCTACCTGGCGGCGCTGGAGGCGGGCGACAAGACGGCGCTGGATCGCATGACCGCGCAACTGCGTGAACGCAAGCGCGGGGTGATCCGGCTGGTGCAGGAGCGCCTGAAGGAGGCCGGTGTCTATCGCGGCAAGATCGACGGCCTGCCGGGGCCGGGTACGGTGGAAGCGGTGCAGAAATTTGTCGAAGGGGCGCATGCCGGGTAACCGGGCGACAGGGGATGACAGGATGACAGGATTTCGCGCGGCGGCACTGGCGGTCGGCCTGATGATCGTGGCGCAGGTGATGCCGGGCGCGGCGAGCGCCGGGCGGCTGGAAACGCAGACCTGCCCGACCGAAAGCACGCGGCTGGTGGTGATGGGGGATTCGCTGGCCGACGGGTTGTGGGGCTCGGTGTTCCGGGCCTTCGCGCATTGCTCGAACGTGCGGGTGGTGCGCCTGACCAGCGTGTCCGACGGTCTGGCGAAATCGGCACCCGAGGTCTGGCTGGACCGCTATGTGCAGGAGATTTCGCAAAGCGAGGCGATTGATATCGTGGTGGTGCAGGTCGGGGCCAATGACCTGACCGCGATCCGCGACGGCACCACCCGGGCCACCTACAAAAGCGACGACTGGCACGCGCAGTATCAGGCCCGTGCGGCGGCACTGGCCAAGGCTTTGGCGGCGCGGGCGGCGACGCTGATCTGGCTGGGCCTGCCGGTGGTCGGGCGCAGCGATCTCGAAGACGCCTACCGCGAGATTTCCGCGATGCAGGCGGCGGCGGTGGCGGGCAGCGGCGGCTCGTTCGTCGATATCCACGGCTATACCCAGTTCGGCGCGGGCGGCTTCGTGATGAATGCCGAGATCGACGGCAATACCGAGACCTTGCGCGCCTCGGATCAGGTGCATTTCACCGAGATCGGCTATGATTACGTGGCCGGGCTGTTGCAGGACGATCTGGAGAAATATTTCAGCTTCAAGAGCCGCAGCGCCGCTGTCACCGGGGCGGAGTTGCAATAGATGTGGCTGCGCGCGCTGATCCTGGCCGGAATGGTCGCCGGCTGCAACTCGCCCGGCTTTCGCGCCGGGGCGCAGGATATCGGCCCGATGGTTGCGCGCCCCGCAACCGGGCCGCAACTGCCGTCGCGCCTGCGCAGCGATATCAGTGCCGAGCGCCCGGCGCGCATTCTGGTGATCGGCGATTCGCTGGCCGACGGGTTCGGCATGTTCCTGAAGAACCGGGTGGATCGCGTGCTGCCCCATGCCGAGATCATCAATCGCGGCAAGACCTCGACCGGGCTGGCGCGGCGCGATTTCTACGACTGGCCGGCGCAATTCGCGGTGTTCGCCTCGGAATACCGCCCCGATATCGTGGTGGCGCATTTCGGGGCCAATGACATGCAGACGGTGATGGGGGATGCCACCAGAACGGTCTATGGCACGGCGGAATGGGATGCGGCCTATCTGCGGGAAATCCGCAAGGTGATCGCGGTGGCGCAGGCGGCAGGGGTGCCCTTGTACTGGATCGGGCCGGCGCCAGATTCCCATAGCGGGCTGAACGCGCATCTGCGCCATGTCAATCCGCTGTTCGCTGCTGCGGCACAGGAGGCGGGCGCGATCTACTTCCCGCTGTCGCCGCTGGTTGCCGGGCATGAAGGCGAGTTTGTCCAGGCCGTGAAGATCGAGGATCAGAGCGTCACCGTTCGTTCCGGCGATGGCTCGCATTTCACCGGCGCGGGCTATACGCTGATCGCCGATAATCTGCTGGCGGATATGGCGAAACGGTTCCCGCCGCTGACCGGACAGCAATCGCCTCTGCGCATCCTCGCCCTGCAGTAAAATGGTCTTCCCGACGCTGCAATTCGTCCTGTTCTTCGCGCTGGTGCTGGGGCTGAACGCGGCTGCGTCGCGCCGTCTGGCCTGGCGGAACGCGGTGCTGATCGCGGCGTCCTACGTCTTTTACGCCGCCTGGGATGTGCGGTTCCTGGCGCTGATCATGTTCGTGACCGCCATCGCCTGGGCCGCCGGGCTGGCGCAGAACGATCCCAGATGGGCGCGGGCGGCGAAGATCGGCGCGATTGTCGTGATGCTGGGGGTGCTGGCGGCGTGCAAGTATTTCAACTTCTTCTTCGTGTCCCTGCAGCAATTACTGGGCGACAGTGTCTTGTCGCGCGATCTGGCGTGGCTGAGGATCGTGCTGCCGGTCGGCATCTCGTTTTATGTCTTTCAGGCGATCAGCTACGTGATGGATGTCTCGCGCGGCGAGGCGGCGGCGCGGCGCAATCCCGGCGATGTCGCGCTTTATATCTCGTTTTTTCCGCAGCTTGTTGCCGGGCCGATCGTGCGGGCGGCGGATTTCCTGCCGCAGATCGACCGGGTGATCCGCCCGGATGCGGCGATGCGGGCCGGGGCGGTGGTGCTGATCCTGTCGGGGCTGTTCAAGAAGATGGTGGTGGCCAATTACCTGTCGGTGCTGCTGGTCGATCCGGTGTTCGGATTTCCCGAAATGCAGAATGCTGCCGGGGCGCTGCTGGGGGTGGTTGGATATGCGGTGCAGATCTATTGCGATTTCTCGGGCTATTCCGATATCGCCATCGGCGTCGCGCTGCTGCTGGGCTTCAGGTTCAGGCGGAATTTCAACCAGCCGTACCGCGCGACCTCGCTCAGGGATTTCTGGCGGCGCTGGCATATCTCGCTGTCCTCCTGGATCCGCGACTACCTCTATATCCCGCTGGGCGGCAACCGGGGTGGCGCGGTGCGGCGAACGGCGGTGACGCTGACGACGATGACGCTGGCCGGGCTGTGGCATGGCGCGGGCTGGACCTTCATCCTGTGGGGGGCGCTGCATGGCCTTGGCATCGCGGTGGAGCGGCGTCTGGCACTGTTGCAATTCCGCCGCCCTGCACTGGTCGCCGGGGCGGTGGTGTTTGCCTTCGTGACGCTTTTGTGGATTCCTTTCCGGGCTGGCTCGATCCAGACCACGCTTGAGGTGCTGGCGGCGTTCACCCGCAGCCAGGGCATTTCACCGGTGCCGCTGCCGGTATCGGTGCTGGTGTTGCTGGCGCTGGGGCTGGCGATGAACTGGCTGCCGGTGGGCTGGCGGGACCGGGTGGAGGTGCGGCTGTCCGGCTGGCCGCCGATGGCGCAGGCCGGGGTGCTGGCAACCGGCACCGCGATCATGTTTGCAACCGCGCAGGAGGGAGTCGCGCCGTTTATCTATTTTCAATTCTGAGGGGGGGAATTCATGCAAGAAAACCGGGTTTTCAACGCGACGCTCTGGGCGTCGCTGTTCATCATGTGGCTGGTCTCGGGCGAGGCGTTTCTGGACTGGGCCTTCACCATGCCGGATATCGGCAGGCTTGACGACGCGCTGCTGGGCCTGGTTGCCGGTGCCGAAAACGCCAAGGCGGCGCTTGGTCTGCCGGATATGTTTCAGGCGCTGCAGGCGGCCATTCATGCCGCGACGGGGCTGGGCTGATGGCCTTGATCAGCCGCAGAGCCGCGCTGGCCGGGATCGGGGCCGCGATGCTGGTGCCGCGCATCGGCCATGCCACGACGCCATGTTGCGATATCCGCTATCTGGAGGGGCTTGGCGCGGAGGGTGCGCTGCATCCAAGCGTGGCCTATATCCCGCCGAGCCGGATTCATCCCTCGTACCAGATGGCGATCTACATCAATGCCGGGGCGGGCAGCGATGCGGCGCAGAAGATGTGGGTGCTGAAACGCGATACCGGCACCTGGCGGCTGGGCCTTTGGGATGCGGAATATTGGCAGGCAAAGGCCCCCGGTGCGCCGCCCGCCTATTCCTGGCCGGTCTCGACCGGGCGGAAATATTCCGACAGCCCGTCCGGCCCGACCCCGCTTGGCGTGTTCAATGTCGATGACCGCAACCACCGGCACCGCAAGGGCTGGGGCTCGCCGGGCATGTATCATTCGATCTATTTCGATCTGCATTATGGCGGCGGGCGGGCCGCGGGCGTGGCGATGCACGGCACCACGCGGTCGAAATACCGGCTTTTGGGGCGGATCGACAGCCACGGCTGCGTGCGCATGACCCAGGCCAATGCCGAGCAGATGTGGCAGGTGTTTCATCCTGGCGATGCGCGGGGTGCGGCCTCGCCGCTTTGGGGCGAGGTGCCGCGTTACTTCCGCTCCGAGCCACGGCCCGATGGCCGCCCGCGCTATGGCTATGTGCGCGACGGTTCGCTGCTGAAGGATGAGCGCGCCAAGGTTCTGACCAAAGAGGGATACCGCGCCGTTATCGTCGTGTTCCGGGACGATCTGTGATGCCGGGTTGGGGGGCTGTGGCGTTTGCTGTCCTCCTGGCCGGTGGTGCATCCGGCACCGCGTTTGCGTCGGCGGACGAGGTCTGCCGCCCGGTTGCAAGCCATCCTGCCGCCCTGCTCCCGGTTTGCGGGCCGGGGCAATCGCTGAGCATTGCGGCGGTCGGCGATGTGCTGTTGCATTCGCCGCTTCAGCGCAAGGGCTATGCGGACGGGTTTCAGGCGGTCTGGGGTGCGGCGATCCCCTATTTCCGTGCCGCCGATATCGCCTATGCCAATCTGGAAGGCCCGGTGGCGCCGGGTTTCACGCGCAGCTTCAGGGCGGGGCGCGATCCGGGCCGGGTGTTCGACAATTCGGTCTATACCTCCTATCCGATGTTCAATTATCACCCGGCGGTGGTGGACGATCTGATCGCCTCGGGCATCCGCGTGGTTTCGACCGCGAACAACCATGTGCTGGATCGCGGCGGCGACGGTGCGGAGGCGACGCTTGGCATTCTGGAGGCGCGTGGCCTTGCCTTTAGTGGCAGCCGGCGGCGCGATGCCGCCCGGACTTTCGTGCGCCATGTCGCCGGCAAGGGCAGCCGGGTGGCCTGGCTGGCCTGCACGTTTTCCACCAACGGCATCCCCGATCCTGATCGTCAGGTGCTGATGTGCTACGAGGATCGCGACGAGATGCTGGCGCTGATCCGTGCCGAGGCGGCCCGCCCGGATGTCGCCGCCATCATCGTCACGCCGCATTGGGGCGTGGAATATACGCACCGGCCATTGGAGCGGCAGCGCGAATTGGCGCGCGATATCATCGCCGCCGGGGCGACGGCGGTGATTGGCACGCATCCGCATGTGATCCAGCCCTGGGAATACCTGCCCGGCCCGGATGGCAAGGACCGGCTGGTGATCTATTCCACCGGGAATTTTGTCTCGGGGCAGGTGTCTCTGGCCAAGCAGACCTCGATCCTGGCCTGGATCGAATTGTGCCGGGTGGATGGCGGCGGCGGCGATCTGGGGGTGGCGATGTCGGCGCGGTTCGAGCTGGCCGGGGCCTATTGGCTGCCCTTGCTGATGCGGCGCGGACCGGACGGGCCGTCCTTGAGCGTGGTGGACCCCGAGGAAGGCGGCAGCGGCGGCGCGGCGCGCGCCCTGATCGCGCGGCTGTTGCCGGATGCGGAGATGCCGGGGCGGCTGGCCTGTGCCGCCGACAGCCCGGTTGCGGTGGCGCTGCAATGAGGGGCGGCCTTGCATTGCGGCTTGCCGCCGGGCTGGTGCTGGCCATGCTGGCGGGTGCGGCGGCGGCGACCGAGATCGTGGTGACCTTCGGCGGCGACGTGAATTTCGCGCGCTCGCGGCAATCGCCCCGGCCCATGAGCGTGCAGAAATTCGGGCATTTCAAGATCCGCGATCTGGCGGAAACCCTGGCCCCGGAATGGCGCGGTGGCGATGTGAATTTCATCAATGTCGAAACCGTGGTGTCCGAGCGTGACGGCCATCCGGTGCCCGGCAAGGCCTTCGTGTTTCGCAGCCATCCAGACAGTTTCCGCTATCTGATCGACCTTGGCGTCAACGCGTTTTCGCTGGCCAACAACCATGCCTTCGATCACGGCTGGGCCGGGATGGCGGCGACGCATGAGTTCTTCCGCGCCGAGGATCGCGCCGAGCGCCCGTTGCTTTTTGCCGGGATCGGGCTGGGCGATCAGGCGTTCGCGCCCCGGATCATCACCGTCAAGGGCATCCGGGTCGCGATGTCGGCGGTCAGTTTCGGCAGCGGATTGTGGGGGCCGTCCGGGGATCGCCCTGGCATGGCCTACCTCACAAGGGCGCCGCATTACCAGGCGGTGCTGGATGGGTTGAAGGCGGCAGAGGCCGATCTGAAAATCCTGTCGGTGCATTACGGCACGGAAAATTATGTCGGCCTCAATCCCGGCCAGCGGGCCACCTATCAGCGGGCGCTGAAGGAGGCCGGGGTCGATCTGGTGCTGGGGCATCATCCGCATGTCGCACGCGGCATCGAGGCACCGGCGGGCAGCGGCCAGGCGATTTTCTATTCGCTGGGCAATCTGTTGTTCATCGGCGGGGCGATGAAGGATCACATGCCGGTCGGCCATGATTTCGGGCTGCTGGGCAAGGCCTATTACCAGCGGACGGCCAAGGGGCTGCATCTGAGTGCGCTGGAAATCCTGCCGCTGAAGGGCGTGCATCTGCAACCCCGCCCGATGTCGGCGGCGCGGGCGGGGGCGACGCTGGAATTCCTGAACGCGCTGTCGCGGCAATCGGCGGGGGCGGATGCGGCGCAGTTCACGCCATCGGGGCCGGACATGAACCGGGGTGCGATGTGTTTTGCCGGCCCGCTTGGCCCGGCGGCGCGGGCGCTGTGCTGTACCGGCGGGCCGCGCCCGGATTGCGATTTCCCGGAATTGATGTAGGCGCGGCGTTTCGCCCTTGCCGCGCCGCGCCGCAGCGCGTCAGATACGCGCGAAATCAGGCATGGCGGATGCAGCGATGATACCCTATTCGATACTCGATCTTGCGCCGATCCCCGAAGGCGGCAGCGAAGGTGACGCGCTGCGCAATACGCTGGATCTGGCGGTGCGGGCCGAGGGTTGGGGCTATCACCGCTACTGGCTGGCGGAACATCACGGCATGCCGGGCATCGCCAGTTCCGCCACCGCCGTGCTGATCGGGCAGGTGGCGGCGCGGACCAGCCACATGCGGATCGGCTCGGGCGGCATCATGCTGCCCAACCACGCGCCGCTGATCGTGGCCGAACAATTCGGCACGCTGGCGACATTGTATCCCGGGCGGATTGATCTGGGCCTTGGCCGCGCGCCGGGCACCGATGCGCGGACCATGCGGGCGCTGCGCCGACACATGGCGGGGGGCGATACTTTCCCGCAGGACGTGCAGGACCTGCTGGGTTATTTCAGCGATCGCGGCCAGGTGGACGGGGTGCGGGCCATTCCGGGGCGCGGCACGCATGTGCCGGTGTGGTTGCTGGGGTCCAGCCTCTACGGGGCGGAACTGGCGGCGTTGCTGGGCCTGCCCTATGCCTTTGCCTCGCATTTCGCCCCGGCGGCGCTGGAATTGGCGATCGAGGTCTATCGCGGGCGGTTCCAGCCGTCGGACTATTTGCAAGCGCCGTATTTCATGCTGGCGGCGAACGTGTTTGCCGGCGAAAGCGATGCCGAGGGGGCCTATCTGATGACCTCGTCGCAACTGGCCTTTGCCAATCTCGGGCGGGGCAGGCCGTCGGCGCTGCCACGACCGGTGGAGGATATCGCCAGGGTGCTGGCCCCGGCGGTGCTGGACAATGTCAACGCCGCGCTGGCGATCAGCGCATCGGGCGGCCCGGACAGGGTGGCGCGGCAATTGCGTAGCCTGATCGAGCGTTACCGCCCCGACGAGGTGATGCTGTCCAGCCATATCCACGATCACGCAAGTCGCCTGCGCTCGCTGGAGATTGCGGCGGATGCGCTGGCGGGACGGTAGGCCTGGCTCAGGCGGCGTCGAACACCAGCGCCCAGCGTTCCAAGAGTTTCTGCTGCAAGTCCTTGGCGCGTCCGTTCCAGGCCCGCCCGCCGCGCGGGCGTTCGCGCTGGGATTTCGGCAGGGCGTCGCGGCGCGGCATGTCGGCGGCGAAGATGGCGAAGACCAGCCTGCGCCCTCCCGACGACTGCGCATAGCCCGCCAGCGCCGAGACGAAATTCAGCGTGCCGGTCTTGGCCTGAACATTGACCGGCGGGTTCTTGAGGCGTTTGCCATCGTCGTCGTGGAAAGGGATATCCTTCATCAGATCGTGCAATTGCCCGTTCCAGCCAGCGCGTACCAGCACCCGCACCATGTCGCTGGCGGACATGCGCGAAGCATCGCCCAGCCCGGAATGATCGACGAATTTCGCGTGTTTGGCCGCGCCCGCGGATGTCACCCAATCCCCCATCATCCGCCCCGATGCCGACAGCGTGGCCGGTGACCTGCCGCGTGCCTGGCTGGCCGACAGGCCGACCGCCTCGGCGATCAGGTTGGTGGAATATTTCAGCATGCCGCGCAGAATGTCCTGCAACGGTTCGGACTGCCATTCCGCGACCACCGTGCCGCCGGGCAGGTTGCGTGCGGCGGTGAAGCCCGGCAGATCAATGCCATGTGCCCGCGCGATGGTGTGGAACACTTCTGAGGCGTAGAATTCCGGGCGACGCACCGGCAGCCAGCGGCCGCCGCGCTTGCCAAGGGCACGGCTTGCCACGGTCCATTCATCGGTGCTGGCGGTCGAGGTCAGATCGAAGATCGGCGCGGTACGGTCCACCACCGTCATCGTGGACATCGCCACGCGCGGGCGGTATTTCAGGGCGCGGGCATCCATCGTCACCTCGAAACCGTCCTTCTGGCGTTTCCATTCAAAGAACACCCGGTTGAAGTTCAGGTTCAGCCCCGACAGCGACGGATTGTAGCCCAGATATTCCGGCTGATCGGAATCGATCGAGCGCTGGTAGGGCAGGGCATCGGCCCAGACCCGCGCCTTGCCGGAAATCTCGCGCACGCCTGCCGCTTTCAGCCGTTTGGCCAGCTCGCCCAGCGCGTCGGTGTCCAGGGTCGGATCGCCGCCGCCGACCAGGTAAAGATCGCCCTCGACCCGGCCATTGACCAGCGGGCCGGTGATCAGCACGCGGGTGGCAAAGCGGTGCCCCGGGCCAAGCGCCTCCAGCCCGTAAAGCGTGGTGACGGCCTTGGCCACGCTGGCCGGGGGCAGCGCCAGCAGCGGATTGCGGCTTTCCAGTATCTCGCCGGTGGCGGCATCGGCGACGACGAAGCCGATCTTGCCGCCCAGATCCGCCGCCGCGATCAGATCATCGACCGAACCCGCCGCATCCAGCCGGATCTTGCGCGGCCGGTATTGCGGAAAGATCGAGGTTGCCGGTGCCCCGGCCATCGCGCTGCCGGCGGTCGAAACCAGAAGGCCGGCCAGCACCTGGCGGCGCGTCAAATGCGGCATCTTGCGTAATTGCGACATGAACCAACCAAACTTTCCCGACTCACTCCGGGATCAACCTTAACGCACCCAGTCGCCTCTGTTTCTAATTTCCGTCGAGGAAATATCAACCGTGGGTCCGGTCACCAGGCACCAGGCCGGGGCCGGGTGATGCGACAATGCCGCAGCCCGGTGCAACGGCAGGCGAAAGCGTGCATAGGCGGTGGCGCTGCGCGACAGGCCGGCCCGCACGACATTGCCGGGGCGGGCCAGCACGCCGATCGGAAGGGTTTCCATGATGCCGTGCCAATCCTCCCACAGGTGCAACTGGTTGAGGTTGTCGGCCCCCATCAGCCAGACGAACCGCACCCCCGGACAGCGCGGCATCAGGCGCGCCAGCGTTTCGGCGGTTAAGCGGGTGCCTGCGCGGGCCTCGAAATCGCTGACGAAGATGCGCGGATGGTCGATCATCGCGCGGCAGGCGGCCAGGCGGCGCTGCAGATCCGCCGGGCCGTCGCGTTTCAGGGGATTGCCGGGGCTGACCAGCCACCAGACCCGATCCAGCCCGAACCGCCGGAGCGCCTGGCGCGAAATGTGCAGATGCCCGCGATGCGGCGGATCGAACGATCCACCCAGCAGGCCGATCCGCATTCCGGCTTCGGTATATGGCAAGCCGTGGCGCATCCAGGTCCTGTTCCGCGTTGGTTCGCCGCAATGGTGGCGTATCTGAAGGCCGGGTTCAACCGGATCATGCGCGGATCAGGCCAAGCTGCATTGCACGCCCCGGCGGCCTCGGCTACAAGCCCGCCAGATCGTATCCCCTGAACGCGCGAGAAACCGAATGTCGAAATATCAATATGTTTTCCACATGGATGGCCTGTCCAAGACATATCCCGGCGGCAAGAAGTGCTTTGAGAATATCCGCCTGTCGTTCCTGCCGGGGGTGAAGATCGGCGTGGTCGGGGTGAACGGCTCGGGCAAGTCGACCTTGCTGAGGATCATGGCCGGGATCGACAAGGATTTCACCGGCGAGGCCTGGGCGGCAGAGGGCGTGAAGATCGGCTATCTGGCGCAGGAGCCGCAACTGGACGAAAGCCTGAACGTGCGCGACAACGTCATGCTGGGGGTTGCGCCGAAAAAGGCGGTGCTGGATCGCTACAATGAACTGGCGATGAACTATTCCGACGAGACCGCCGACGAGATGGCGAAGCTGCAGGACCAGATCGACGCGGATGATCTGTGGAACCTCGACGCCGCCATCGACATCGCGATGGAAGCGCTGCGCTGCCCGCCGGACGATGCGGCGGTTGCCACGCTTTCGGGCGGCGAGAAACGCCGGGTGGCACTCTGCAAGCTGCTGCTGGAAGCGCCCGATATGCTGCTGCTGGACGAGCCGACCAACCATCTGGATGCGGAAACCATCGCCTGGCTGCAAAAGCACCTGATTGACTACAAGGGCACCTGCCTGATCGTCACCCATGACCGGTATTTCCTGGACGATATCACCGGCTGGATCCTGGAACTGGACCGCGGCCGGGGCATTCCCTACGAGGGCAATTACTCGGCCTGGCTGGAACAAAAGGCCAAGCGGCTGGAACAGGAAGCGCGCGAGGACAAATCCAAGCAGAAGACGCTGGAACGCGAACTGGAATGGATGCGCCAGGGCGCCAAGGCGCGGCAGGCCAAGCAGAAGGCGCGGATCAACGCCTATAACGAACTGGCCGGCAGGTCCGAGCGTGAAAAGGTCGGGCGTGCCCAGATCATCATCCCGAACGGGCCGCGCCTGGGCGGCAAGGTGATTTCCATCGAAGGCGTCCGGAAGGCGTTTGGCGACAATCTGCTGATCGACGATCTGACCTTCGATCTGCCTCCCGGCGGTATCGTCGGGGTGATCGGCCCGAACGGGGCGGGCAAATCCACCTTCTTCCGCATGCTGACCGGCGACGAGAAGCCCGATGCAGGCAGCATCACCTATGGCGACACGGTGAAGCTGTCTTATGTCGATCAGTCGCGCGACCATCTGGATGGCAACAAGACGGTGTGGGAGGAAATCTCGGACGGGCTCGACATCATCAAGCTGGGCGATGCCGAGGTGAACAGCCGCGCCTATTGCGGGGCGTTCAACTTCAAGGGCGGCGATCAGCAGAAGAAGGTGTCGCTGCTGTCAGGGGGCGAGCGCAACCGGGTGCATCTGGCGAAACTGCTGCGCGAGGGCGGCAATGTGCTGCTGCTGGACGAGCCGACCAACGATTTGGACGTGGAGACCCTGCGCGCGCTGGAAGACGCCCTGGTCGATTTCGCCGGCTGCGCGGTGGTCATCTCGCACGACCGGTTTTTCCTGGACCGGATTTGCACGCATATCCTGGCGTTCGAGGGGCACTCGCAAGTTGAGTGGTTTGAGGGTAACTTCGAGGATTACGAGGCGGACAAGGTGCGCCGCCTCGGGGCCGATGCGCTGGAGCCGAAGCGGGTGAAGTACAAGAAGTTTGCGCGGTAGGCTGTGGGGTGGATGCCCGGCGGAGGCTTTAGCCCCTGTCACCCCCGCGCAAGCGGGGGCCTATCCTGGTATCGCCCATCTGGTTCCCCGCTTGCGCGGGGATGACAGTAGGGTGCGCACGGTTGACCGGGACTTCACCGTGATGACGGCTTCCGTAGGGTGCGCATTCATGGCGCACCCGGCAACCTTCCCCCCCATCACAACCCCATCTGCCGCACCGCCAGATCGCGCATGATCTCTTCGGAACCGCCGCCGATCGCCATCACTTTGACCTCGCGGTAGACCCGTTCGATCCGGTTGCCGCGCAGATACCCGGCACCACCCATGATCTGCATCGCTTCCGAGGCGCAGAATTCCAGCGCCTTGGAGGTGAACACCTTGCAATTGCTGATCGCGGCGACCGGCATGTCGCCTTCATTCACCGACCAGCAGATCTGGTTCAGATAGGCCTCGACCGCTTCGATCCGCGCCGCCATGTCGGCAATCTTGTGGCGGATCACCTGATGGCGGATCAGGGGTTTGCCGAAGGTCTGGCGTTCCTGCGCCCAGGCGATGCCGTCCTCCAGACAGACCTTCATCATCCCCAGCATGCCGGCGATCAGCGCCACCCTCTCAAGGTTGAAATTCTGCATGATGGCGGTGAAACCCCTGCCCTCGTCGCCCATCATGCTGGAGGCCGGAACGCGGCAATCGTCCAGATAGAGCGTCGCCTGATCGGAACACCACCAGCCCATCTTGCGCGGCAATTCGGTGCGGCTGAAGCCGGGGGTGTCGGCCTCGACGAAGAACAGCGAGATGCCCTCCAGCCCGGCTCCGCCGGTGCGCGCCGGGATTACGAAATAATCCGATGTCATGCCGCCGGTGATGAAGGTTTTCTGCCCGTTCAGCACCCAGTGATTGCCGTCCAGCCGGGCGCGGGTCTGGATGTTCGCCACGTCCGATCCGCCGCCCGGTTCCGTTACCGCCAGCGACGATCCCTTGCGCCCCGCGATGATATCCGCCAGCACCCGGTCCTTGATCTCTGCACTGGCCAGCCGCTGGATCGGATCAATCGAGATCATCCGCCCGTTTATCGCTGCGGGCACGCCACCGGCCCCGCAGCGGGCGAATTCCTCGCTGAAGGCGGCGCGCATGAAGCAATCGTCAAAGCCGAGGCCGCCATAGGCCTCGTCCACGCCGAAGCCCCAGACGCCCAAAGCGCCGACCTTGGCGTGCAATTCCCAGGGCACGGCCCCCGCCTCGTCCCAGGCATCGGCATGCGGGCGGATTTCACGGGTGACGAAATCGCGCAAGGTCTTGCGAAAGGCGGCGCGATCTTCGGTTTCAAACGGGTTTTTCATGTCGTTCGGCTTTGGTCTGGCTGCGGGCGGTCATGTGCGGCTCCATGATGTGGGCGAAACGCTCCAGCAGGCGCTGGGTCTGCTTTGGGTTATCCTCGAACCGGGCTTGCAGATGCAGGCCGCGCAGGAAGGTCCGGCAGATCGTCCACAATACCTGGATGTCGTCGGCATCGCCGGTGGGCGATTGGTAAAGGCTGTGGATATTGACGTTGATCTGGTCGTTATAGGCGGTCAGGCTGGGCTGGATGCGGGCGCTGAGGGCAGCATCGGTGCGCGCGGCGACCAGAATTTCCACCAGCGCGCGGCCCGGCCTTGTGTTCAGTACCTTGGACCAGAGCCGCGCCATATCGGCCGCGATCCCGTCGCCGCGCCCGGTGGCCTGGCCGATCGCGTCCGGCGCATGCGTGCCGCCGCGCACCGGATCGAGCAGGCGTTCCAGTGTCTCGACCATCATCGCCTCTTTCGACGGGAAGTGATGCGTCAGCGCCCCGCGCGATACGCCAGCGGTGGTTTGCACGCGGTTAATCGAGGTTTCCGAATAGCCGACCTCGTCCAGACAGGCGATCACCGCCGTGATGATCCGCGCCTTGGTCCGGGCGACCCGCAGGTCATTGCCGGTCGGGGGCGAATCGTCGGCCTCTGGGGTGATTTGCGATTGCATCCGGGCACTCCTTGCGATTTTATAAACAGAACGTTCGGTCTTTTACAAGCATGGCAAGCGGGGGTGATCAGCGATGGCGACGGGCCGCAAGCGGGTTCTGAAGGTCGGCGGGGCCAGCGGCTACTGGGGCGATGCCGCGATGGCGACGCCGCAATTGCTGGCGACGGGCGATCTGGACGTGATTGTCTACGACTACCTGGCCGAAATCACGATGGCGATTCTGGCGCGGGTGCGGGCCAGCGATCCGGCGCAGGGCTATGCGGTGGATTTCGTGACAGCGGCGATGGCCCCGAACCTGGCCGAGATTGCACGGCAGGGGGTGCGGGTGATTTCCAATGCCGGTGGCGTCAACCCCGAAGGCTGCGCCGAGGCGCTGAGGGCCGAGATCGCGCGGCAGGGTCTTTCCTTGAAAATCGCGGTGGTGACGGGTGACGATCTGATGCCGGATCTGGACCGCATCGCCGCCAGCGCCCCGGCGGAGATGTTCAATGGCACGGCTTTTCCCGACAAGGCGGCGATCGGCAGCATCAATGCCTATCTCGGTGCCTTTCCGATTGCCCGGGCGCTCGATACCGGCGCGGATATCGTGATCACCGGGCGTTGCGTGGATTCCGCGGTGACGCTGGGGGCCTGCATCCATGCCTTCGGCTGGGGCGAGGGCGATCTGGATGCGCTGGCAGGCGGGGCGCTGGCCGGGCATATCCTGGAATGCGGCCCGCAGGCGACCGGCGGCAATTTCACCGACTGGCGCGAGGTGGCCGACAGCATCGCCGATATCGGCTATCCCTGGGCCGAGATCGACCCGAGCGGGGCCTTTATTGTAGGAAAGCCTGACGGCACCGGGGGCAAGGTATCCGTCGGCACGGTGGCCGAGCAGATGGTGTACGAGATCGGCGATCCGCAAAGCTACATGCTGCCTGATGTCACCTGCGATTTCTCGGGCGTGGTGCTGGAACAGATTGCCGAGGACCGGGTGCGTGTTGAAGGCGCAACCGGGCGGGCGGCCCCGGCGGCGCTGAAAACCTGCCTGACCTGGAGCAACGGCTTTCGCGGCGGCCATCTGTTCAGCTTTTACGGGCTGGAGGCCGAGGCCAAGGCGACCGCCTTTGCCGAGGCCGCATTTGCGCGGTCGCGCCGGGCCTTCCGGGCGATGAACCTTGGCGATTTCACCGAGACCTCGGTGGAATTGATCGGCGCGGAATCGCAATTCGGGGCGCAGCGGCAGACTGCGCCTGCCCGCGAGGTTGCCGCCAAGATCGCGGTGCGCCATCCCAGCCCCAAAGGTGTGGGCATCTTCCTGAAAGAGGCGACGGGCCTTGGCCTGGCGTCCGCCCCCGGCCTGTCGGGCTTTGCCGGGGCGAGGCCGAAACCCTCGCCGGTGATGGCGCTGTTTTCCTACCTGACGCCGCGCGAGGCTGTGGAGATCAGAATCGCCAGCGATGGCGGGACCGAGACCATGCGGATGCCTGCATCGGCGGGCCCGGCCGATCCCGTCCGCCCAGCCTTGCCCGCGCCGCCGGATATGGCGGACGTGGTGGCGGTGCCGCTGATCCGCCTTGCCTTCGCGCGGTCCGGCGACAAGGGCGACAATGCCAATATCGGCGTGATCGCCCGGCGTGCCGATTTCCTGCCCTATATCTGGCACGGGCTGGACGAGGCGACGATCCGCGCCGCGTTTGCGCATTTCGGCTGTGGCAAGGTGGAACGCTTCTTGCTTCCCGGCAGCCATTCGATGAACATCCTGCTGCATAATGTACTGGGCGGCGGCGGCACCTCGTCCCTGCGGAACGATCCGCAGGGCAAGGGCTATGGCCAGGTGTTGCTGGCGCATCCGGTCCTTGTGGCGAAATCACTGTTGGGGGATGGCTGATGCAGTTCCAGTCCAGATTGTCGCGCTCGGGCGATGCCTATGCGGCCAATCGCGCCGCGATGCTGGCGTTGATCGAGCAAATGCGCGCGCTGGAAGGCCGCGCCGCGGCGAAATCCGAACAGCGCCGTCCGGTCTTTGACAAGCGCGGCCAACTTAGCCCGCGCGAGCGGCTGGCGGCCCTGCTGGACCCCGGAATGCCGTTCCTGGAATTGTACAACATGGCGTCCTGTCTGGTGGACGATCCCGACCCGGCCACCACCATTCCCGGTGCCAGCGTGATCATCGGCATCGGTTTCGTCTCCGGCGTGCGGTGCCTCGTGTTTGTCGATGATTCCGGGATTGATGCGGGCTCGTCGACCACCATGACGGTGGAAAAGGCGCTGGGCGGGCTGGCGGTGGCCTTGAAGCAGAAACTGCCGTTTGTGCATCTGGTGGAAAGCGCCGGGGCCAACCTGATGACCTATACGGTCGAGCTATGGGCCAAGGGCGGCGGCATGTTCGGCGGGCTGGCGAAACTGTCGGCGGCGGGCATTCCGGTGATCACGGTGCTGCACGGGGCCTCGACCGCGGGCGGGGCCTATCAGCCGGGCCTGTCGGATTACGTGATCGGGGTCAAGGGCAACGGCATGGCGATGCTGGCAGGGGCCGCTTTGGTGATGGCCGCCACCGGCGAGGTGGCCGATGATCAGACCCTGGGCGGCGCGGAGATGCACGCCACCACCACCGGGCTGGTGGAATACCTGGCCGAGGATGACGCGCATGGGCTGGAAATTGCCCGCGAGGTGATCGCCGGGCTGAACTGGAACGAATCCGCCGCCGTGGCGCGGAACGCCTACGCCGAACCGGTCTTGTCGGCAGAGGATATCGCCGGGCTGGTGCCGGTGGATTACCGCAAGCCTTACGACATGCGCGAGGTGGCGGCGCGGCTGGTCGATGCCTCGGATCTGCGCGATTTCAAGCCGGATTTCGGGCCGTCGACGGTCTGCCTGCAGGCGGCGATCTATGGTCAGAGCGTCGGCATCATCGGCAATAACGGCCCGATTGATCCCGATGGGGCCAACAAGGCGACGCAGTTCCTGCAATTGATGGATCAGGCCGGCAGCCCGGTGATTTTCCTGAACAACACCACCGGCTTCATGGTCGGCACCGAATACGAGCATGGCGGCATGATCAAGCATGGCTCGAAGATGATCCAGGCGGTGCAGAATATCCGCGTGCCGAAGATCAGCCTTTATATCGGTGCCAGTTTCGGGGCGGGCAATTACGGCATGTGCGGCTATGCGTTCGATCCCGATTTCCTGTTCACCTGGCCGAATGCGCAGACCGGGGTGATGGGCGGCGAACAGGCGGCCACCACGATGGAACAGGTGGCGCGGCGCACGGCTGAGCGGAAGGGCGTGACGCTGGACGAGGACATGATGGCCAAGCAGCGCGCCCGCATTACCCGGCATTTCGATCATCAATCGGGGGCGTTCTACACTTCGGGGCGGGTGATGGATCAGGGCATGATTGATCCGCGCGACAGCCGCCGGGTGATCGGGTTCTGCCTGCAAACCTGCGCCGAGGCGCGGGCGCGGACCCTGCGGGCGAACACATTCGGGGTAGCACGGCCATGAGCGGTACGGGCAAGACCTTCACCTCGGTTCTGGTCGCCAATCGCGGCGAGATTGCCCTGCGCGTCATGCAATCGGCCCGCGCGCTGGGGCTGGACTGCATCGCGGTCTATACCGATGCCGACCGGCACGCGCCGCATGTCGCCTTTGCCGACCGCGCCGTCAATATCGGCGAGGGCCCGGTTGGCGACAGCTACCTGAACGCCAACAGGATTTTGCAGGCGGCGCGCGATACCGGGGCCGGGGCGGTGCATCCCGGCTATGGTTTCCTGTCCGAAAACACCGAATTTGCGGCGGCCTGCATTGCCGCCGGGCTGGTCTTTGTCGGACCACCTGCCGAAGCGGTCGAACTGATGGGCAACAAGGCCGCCGCCAAGCGCAAGATGATCGCCGCCGGGGTGCCTTGCGTGCCGGGCTATGAAGGCGAGGATCAGTCGGATGCGGTAATGGCCGAACAGGCCGACAAGATCGGCTATCCGGTAATGATCAAGGCCGCCGCCGGTGGTGGCGGGCGGGGAATGCGGCTGGTGCAGGCGGCGGATGGCTTTGGCGCGGCACTGGCGGCGGCGCGCTCGGAATCGCTGCATGCGTTCGGCTCGGACCAGATCATTCTGGAACGCGCGGTGATCCGGCCCAGGCATGTCGAAATCCAGATATTCGCCGACAGCCACGGCAATGTAGTGCATCTGGGCGAGCGCGACTGCTCGGTCCAGCGCCGCCATCAAAAGGTGGTCGAGGAAGCGCCCTGTCCGGTGATGACCGATGCCTTGCGCGCCGCGATGGGGGCGGCGGCGGTCGAGGCGGCGAAATCCATCGGCTATCTCGGGGCCGGCACGGTCGAGTTCCTGCTGGACGAGGCGGGCGAATTCTATTTCCTTGAGATGAACACACGGCTTCAGGTCGAACATCCCGTGACCGAGATGGTGACGGGGCGCGATCTGGTGGCGCTGCAATTTGCGGTGGCGCGGGGCGAGGCGCTGGGGTTCAGCCAGGACGATGTGCGCCTGAACGGCCATGCCATCGAGGCGCGGCTTTATGCCGAGGACCCGAACGACGATTTCCTGCCGTCCTCGGGCCTGATCCACCGCTGGCAGCCGGGGCAGGGCGCGGGCATCCGTGTGGATGGCGGGATTGCCGAGGGCCAGGAAGTGTCACCGTTTTACGACCCCATGCTGGCCAAGATCATCGCGCATGGCGATAGCCGCGAACAGGCGCGAGGGCGGCTGATTGCAGCCTTGCAGGATACTGTTCTGTTCGGCCCGGCCAGCAACCGCGATTTCCTGTTGTCGGTGCTGAAGCGCGATACGTTCCGCGATGGCCATGCCACCACCGCCTTCATTGCCGAGGAGTTTGGCGACGGGATCGGCGCGGATGCGGCACCTGTGTTTGCCGATATTGCCGCCATCGCGGCGCTCTGGCATCGCCACATGGCGCAAGCGGCCCTTGCCCGGGCCGTGGTGGTTGCGCCCGAGATGCTTGGCTGGGGCAGCCCGGGCAGCTTGCGCTCGCGGCTGGTGCTGGGCCTCTGCGGGCAGGTCTGGAAACTGACCCTGACCAGCGGGCGCGATGGTACGCTGACGGTGTCGGATGGCGCGGATCAGGCGGTCGTGACGGTCGCGCCGTTGCGGGTGGATGGCCAAAGGGTCGATCTGCGTGGCTTCGAGGTGCAGGGCGACCGGATTTTTGCCGCGACGGCGGGCAAATCCCTGACGCTCGATATCATCCGCGCCGCATCGTCCGCCAGCGCCCGCGCCGGTGGCAGCGTTACCGCGCCGATGCACGGATTGTTGATCGAGGTTCTGGTGAAACCGGGCGACAAGGTGGAGGTCGGCACCCGGCTGGCGGTGCTGGAAGCGATGAAGATGCAGCACGAATTGCTGGCCGAGATGGCGGGAACGGTTACATTCGCCAATGCGCCCGGGCAGGTGCGGGCCGGTGATCTGCTGGTCGAAATTGCCGGGGATGAGGCGTGACTGCCCGCGAAACTGGAGGATTGAGCCATGCAACAGGCCCGTGATTTCCGCGACGAGGCCGATACCCTCGCCGCCGTTCTGCAACCGCTGAGCGATGCTGATTTCAACCAGCGAACGCTGTTCAAGAACTGGACGATCAACGATGTGATCGGGCATCTGCACATGTTCGACCATGCCGCGCTGTTGACGCTGCAAAGCCGCGAGGCGTTCAACGGGTTTTTCGGGCGCATCGCGCGGGACTTGCAGCAGGGCAGGACGCTGCTGCAAAGCCAGATCCCCTGGCTGGACGGCCTGCACGGGCGCGCCCTGTTTGCGGCATGGCATGAGACTGCCGGCAAGGTTGCCGATGCCTATGCCAGGGCCGATCCGAAACAGCGGGTGGCCTGGGGCGGGCCGGACATGTCGGTTCTGTCCTGCATCACCGCGCGCCAGATGGAGACCTGGGCGCATGGCCAGGAAGTGTTCGATGCCTTGGGGCAGATGCGCCAGGATACCGACCGCATCCGCAATATCTGCCACCTGGGCGCAAGCACCTATGGCTGGACCTTCGCCAACCGCAAACTCGACGTGCCCGAGCCTGCGCCTTACGTGGAACTGACCGCGCCGTCGGGTGCCATCTGGACATGGAACGATCGTGCCAGCGATGCCCGCATCACCGGGTCAGCCACCGGCTTTGCCCAGGTCGTGACGCAGGTGCGCAATGTCGCGGATACCGATATCAAGGCGACGGGTGACGCCGCCATCCGCTGGATGCAGATCGCCCAGTGCTTCGCCGGACCGCCGGAAACCCCGCCAGCCAAAGGCAGCCGCCATCTGGAGGCCGGGGCATGAGGCCCGCCTAATCCACTTCGCGCGCTTCGTCGGCCAGCATGATCGGGATGCCGTTCCTGATCGGAAAGGCCAGCCCGGCATGTTTCGATACCAGCTCCTGCGCCGCCGCGTCATAGCTGAGCGGGCCGTGGGTGACCGGGCAGACCAGCGCCTCCAGCATGCGCGGATCGGTGGCGGGGGGTTTGGGGGTCATTGCAGGGCTCCGTTGTCGCCGGACCCGGCCAGGGCAAATTCCATCAGTGTCACCAGGGTTTCGCGCCGGTCGACCAGCGTCGGCGCTTCCAAGAGCGCCTGCTTGTCCTCGACCCCGAACGGGCAGAGCATCGACAGCGAGTTGATTAGCAATTCGTCGCCCGCCTTTTCCAGACTGCCCCAGTCCGAGGTTACGCCGGTGCTGTGGAAATAGCGGCCCAGCAGGGCGAGGAATGCCGGGCGGTCGAAGCTGTCATCGGTTTCCGGCTTGCCGCGATCGCGGGCAAAACCCGACCAGTCGATCTCGGACCTCAGGTAAGGCTCGAATCCGCTGTGCAGATGGCGGGTGCGGAACCGTGATACGCCGCCAAGGGTGATCATATATCGCCCGTCATCGGTTTCCGAGAACGCCACGACGCGGCCGGCGCAGCCGATGGCATGCAGACGTTCCGGGCGGGTTTCACTTGCCGGTTCAATGGGTTGCACCATGCCGATCAGCCGGTGCGGGGTTTTCAGGGTATCTTCCAGCATTGCCAGGTAACGCGGCTCGAATATGTTCAAGGGCAGCCGCGCGCGCGGCAGCAGCAACGCGCCGGGAAGCGGGAACAAGGGGATCACATCGGGAAGATCGACGGGGTTGAACATGGGGCCAAGCCTAGCGGAAGGCCACCGGTTTGCAAAAGGCAAAAGGAGGCTCGGGCTTGTTTAGGAAAACAGGAAATCGTCGGCGCCTAGCTGATCCGCCGTCAGGCCGCGCAGCACGATCGTGGTGTCGGCAAACTCCACGATGGCCCCGGCATTGGCGTCGCGGATCGTCAGGTCGTCAAACGCCAGATCGCCGCCACGGATCACCATCAGGTCGATGCCGTCTTCAAAATCCCGGATGATGTCGCGCCCGGCCTTGCCGTTGAAGATGAAACGATCCGCATGAGCGCCGCCTGACAACCTGTCATCGCCGCGCCCGCCGGTCAGCCGGTCTGCGCCTCGCCCGCCATACAAGATATCGTCGCCCGCGCCGCCCGCCAGCACGTCGCGCCCGGCCTTGCCGCGCAGCTCATCTTCGCCACCGTGGCCCGCCAGCCGGTCACGCCCGCGCCCGCCGTCCAGCACGTTGGAATTGCCCAGATTGTCGAGGTATTTCGCCGGGGCCTCGTAATCGGCGAACAGGGTCAGATAGTCGGTCAGGCCGGTGCCATAGGCATCCGCGAAGGTTGCCTTGCCGCCGGTCTCGATGAAATCGATCAGCCGCCCGGTGCCCAACAGATGCGAGGCGGCCAGCATGCCGGTCTGGCTGAGCGTTACCTGATTGAGGGTCTGGCCGACATAAAACTCGATATCGAAATAGCGGATGCGCGCCCAGAGCATGTCGAACCAGGCCAGCGCGATGGCATCTTGTGCCGCCGAATTGCCCAGAAAATCGCTGCGTGACGACAGGCCATAAGCCCCGGTGAAACCGCCGTTGATCTGGTTGTCGTAAGGATTGGCATCCCGGTTGACCACGCCGAGATCGACCAGCGCTGCCTCGCCGAACTGGTAGGCACCGAGATAGCCCAGCGTGTTGACGGCCGTGTAGTCGCCGCTGGATTCGCGCAGGCGAAGTGCGTTCAGGAAATCGTCAAACGTGCCGGTCATCGTGTGGCCTTGCTGATGCGGATTTCACCATCCGTTCAGCTTGGTTCTAGTGCAAGACTGCGCCGAAACTAGGGCAATGCCTGGTCCAGCCCCAGCAACCGGATGGCGTTGTCCTTGGTGATCAGCGGGCGCACCTCGTCGCGGAAGGCGGCCTTGTCGAAGGCGTCCAGCCAGCGTTCCGGCGCGATCATCGGCCAGTCCGAGCCGAACAGCATCTTCTTTTTCAGCATTGTGTTGGCGTAGCGCACCAGTATGTCGGGGAAATATTTCGGCGACCAGCCGGACAGGTCGATATAGACATTCGGCTTGTGCTGGCAGACCGACAGCGCCTCTTCCTGCCAGGGGAAGGAGGGATGCGCCAGCACGATCTTCAGGTCGGGGAAATCGACCGCGACATCGTCGATATACATCGGGTTGGAATATTTCAGCCGCATGCCGTTGCCGCCGCGCATGCCCGAGCCAACGCCGGTCTGGCCGGTATGAAACAGCGCGATGCCGCCTTCGGCCTCGATCGCCTCATAAAGCGCATAGGCCATGCGGTCATTGGGGTAAAACCCTTGAAAGGTCGGGTGGAACTTGAAGCCCCTGATGCCGAAATCGCGGACCAGCCGGCGGGCCTCGCGCACGCCCATCTTGCCTTTCCACGGATCAATCGAGGCGAAGGGGATCAGGATATCGTCGTTCTCGGCGGCCAGTTCGGCGACTTCCTCGTTCTTGTAGCGCCGATAGCCGGTCTCGCGTTCGGCATCGACCGGGAAGATCACGGCGGCGATATTCTGGGCACGGTAATGCGCGGCGGTTTCCGGGATGGTCGGCGGATGCTGCCACGGAGCGCCGAAATAGGACGCCATCGTGGTTTGCAGATCGTCATAGCCATCATCGCCGTGACAGCCGCAGGGTTCCTCGGCATGGGTGTGGAAATCAATCGCGCGGATTTTCGAGATATCGACCATGACAGGCCCCTTTCAAAGACGGATGACAGCGGCATCGCCGTCGGAATACAGCCGGTCGATCATGGCGCTGCGCCGCGCGAGGATTCTGGCGACGTTCAGATTGCCCTTGGCCGTCACCTCGTGGTCACGCAGCGATGGCGGGTCGGCCATGATTATGGCCCGCGCGATGCGGGTGGACGAACCGGTGGAGGCCTGATCCAGCTTGCCAAGCCGGGCGGCGATATCGGCGATCAGGGCGGCATCGCTCAGCGCGCCACTATCTGCCGTGGTGGCATTGGCAAGGATGGCGGGGGCGGGGAAGATCAACAGCCCGATCTCGGCGCGGCCCGAGCCGACCACCACCACGTCCTGGATCAGCCCGGCCAAGGCCGCCAGCGCCTTGTCGCGGATCGTGGCGGCCTGCACCCAGGTGCCGCTCATCAGCTTGAAATCCTCCGACATCCGCCCGGCGAACAACAGGCCACGGGCGGGATCATCGGGGTCAAGGAAGCCGACTGCATCGCCGGTGATCAGGTAGCCTTCATCATCGAACGCCTCGGCGGTCTTTTTGGGATCGTTGTAATAGGCCTGCATGATGTTCGGCCCGCGCACCCTGAGTTCGTAGCGGTTTTCCTGATCCGGGATCAGCTTCACTTCGCAGCCCGGCACCGGCACGCCGATCACGCCGGAGCGGTCAATCGGCTGATGCACGATCAGGGTTGCAGGCGCGGTTTCCGTCATCCCCCAGCTTGAGGTCATCAGCGGCGAGGCACCCGCCTGATCGGCGAGGCGCTGCAATTCCACCCACAGATCCTGCGGCAAGGGCGCACCGGCGTAGAACAGCAGGTCCAGCCCGTCGAAGAAGCGGCGGTTCAGGTCGGCATCCGCCGCCAGCGCACGCGCCAGCAGGCCCCAGCCGACAGGCACATTGAAGGCCAGCGTGCCGGTATGATCCTTCAGGTTGGCCAGCGTGGTTTTCACCAGATCGGGCGTCGGCTTGCCGCCGTCGATATAGAGACTGCCGCCATTGGCAAGGATGATGTTGAAATTATGCGAGCCGCCGAACACATGGTTCCACGGCAGCCAGTCGAGGATTTTCGGCACCTGCCATGTCAGGAAGGGCATGGACGCGGCAAGCTGGGCCTGGTTGACACACATCATCCGCTGCGTGGTGCAGACGCCTTTTGGATGCGCGGTAGAGCCCGAAGTGAACAGCACCTTGGCCAGTGTATCGGGGCCGACGCCCGCATGGGCAATGTCCACATCGCCGCTGACCGGAATTGCCATCAGATCGGCAAACAGCGTGGCGGCGCGGGGGCTGTCTTCAAGGGTGCTGGCCAGCACCGGGACGGCGCGGGTTTCTTCCATGTCCAGCGCGGCGGCGTAGCGGGCGGGATCGTCTACGAACAACAGCTTCGGCTTCAGCATGTCGATGATATAGGCCAGCCGGTCGCGGGCCTCGGGGATCAGGGAATATTGTTCGGCCACCGGCGCGGAGACGATGCCGACATATTGCGTGGCCAGCGCCAGCAGCCCGTGATCGACACTGTTGCCCGACAGGATCGCCACCCGGTCGCCCGGTGCCAGCCCCATGCCCAGAAGGCCCGCCGCCAGCGAGCGCACGGCGGTCAGCGCCTGGCCATAGGTCACCTCGCGCCAGCCATCGCCATCGCGTTCGGCCAGGAACACCCGGTCGGGCGCGTCCTTGGCCCAGGCGTGCAGCCATTCGCCGGTATTGGCGGCAACCGGGCCAAGCGCATAGCCGCTGGTCAGGATCATGGCGCCATCGGCGCGGGTTTGCAGGTTGATCTTGTGTTCCAGCAGGTCCTGTGCGGCGGCCATGCGTGTCTCCCTCAGGCATGATTGTTACCTCGTGTAACAATCTCATGGCGGCGCGATCCCCGCAACCGGAAAACGCGACCCCAGGGCATGTTGCGTCAAATCGAATTCACCCGATGCCCCGAACGCATTTGCGCAGGCAAACGCTGCCTCGGGTCATCGTGTGAATGTGCGGGTCTGATCAAATGCAACACGCCCCAGATGCCAAAGTAAAGATAACGGGGCGGAAGTCACCCTCCGCCCCGTCGTCCCGTAGCAAGCCCCTTGGGATTACAACAGAAGCCGTGCCTCGCCGCGCTTCAGCGACCGCCTTGCGGCAACATAGGTCTGGCGGCCATGGGTTTCGCGCAGTTCCGGGAACAGTTCGAAAATCTCGCTGCGCTGGGCATTGCCGATACCTTTCAGCGAGTAATCGCCGGGCTGGAAGCTTTCGCTCCAGGTGCCATCGGACAGGATCACCTCGTGGGCGTCGAACATCATGTGGATGTAGGACACGCCAACCGTATCGACCCGCTGAATGCCCTTGTCATCGACCAGATGCTTGGCCGCGACCAGCACTTCGCGTTCGTCGAACAGAAGCGAGGTCTTGTCATTGGCCACCAGCATGCGGTGATTCGGGGACACCATCATGTCGCGTTCCGGCAGGCCGCGCCCCAGCGCGCCCCGGCGGATCAGCACCGGCCGCAGATGCGGGTTGTCCAGCAAGGTGCGCCCGTCCACTGGCTTGGCGCCGATCCAGCGGATTTCCTGGCAACCATTGTCGCGGGTGATCACCTTGTCGCCTACCTTCAGGCTTTCGACCGTGCGTTCGCCGGTCTGGGTAAGGATCCGCGTGCCGGGGGTGAAGCAGGGCACGATATTCTCGATTTCCTCGAACACCAGGGTGCCGCCGCCGGTGAAATGCACCACGCCGTCTTCGTTGTCGGGACTGGTATAGACGATGTGATCGACATTGCCGACCACCAGCGTGTCGTAGTCATCGCCGCCGCTGCCGCCATCGACCACGTCGCCGACGCCACCGTGAATGGTGTCGCGATCATCGCCGCCATTCAGGATATCGGCACCGTCGCCGCCGGTCAGCGTATCGTTGCCGCTGCCGCCGTCCAGCGTGTCGTCGCCGTCGCCGCCGACCATGATGTCGTCGCCGCTGCCACCGTCCATGATGTCGTCGCCAACGCCGCCGTCCATATTGTCGTTGCCGCTGCCGCCTTCCATTGTGTCGTCGCCGTCGCCGCCATCCATGATGTCGTCGCCGGCATCACCCGACAGGTGGTCATTGCCGTCGCCGCCGATCACGTAATCGTCGCCGTCGCCGCCTTCGACGCAATCGTCGCCGGAATCGCCGACCAAGTAATCGCCATCGTCGCCGCCGAGGATATGGTCGTTGCCGTCGCCGCCGAAGATCACGTCTTCGCCCGCACCGCCGCTCAGGTAATCGTGGCCGGACATGCCGAAGATCACGTCTTCGCCTGCGCCGCCATAGATGGTGTCGCCGTTCGGGCCGACGCCTTCGGTCATCTCGCAGGCATCGGGATCGCCGGTGCCACCGGTGCCACCCGTGCCACCACCGCCCGAACCGGAGCCGGAGCCACCGGTGCCGCTGCCGCCCGTGCCGCTGCCGCCCGAGCCGGAACCACCGGTGCCACCGCCAGTACCGGAACCGCCCGAGCCGGAACCACCCGAACCGCCGGACATCGTCGCGTCGTTGGTATCGTCGCCATAGATTGTGTCGTTGCCGTCGCCGCCATAGACCGTGTCGGCACCGTTGCCGGCATAGATCAGGTCGTCACCGGCACCGCCGTTGATCGTGTCGTCGCCGGCGCAATCACCGCCATTGACCGGGACCATGCGCACTTTGTCGATCGACACGCCGCGCTTGTTGGGATCGCCCAGGCCGCGGAATTCGATCCGGTTGGAACCGTCGCCCGTACCACCGGTCAGGGTGACGCTGTATTGCTGCATCGCGCCGTTGACCGGATCGAGGATTTCCTCGCCCGTCACCTCGACCACCTCGCCATTCCAGATCACCTGGAACGAGTTGGTG
This sequence comes from Paracoccaceae bacterium, assembly GCA_019911965.1. Lineage (GTDB taxonomy): Bacteria > Pseudomonadota > Alphaproteobacteria > Rhodobacterales > Rhodobacteraceae > UBA5972. The sequence continues at coordinate 69,383 of JAIOJF010000039.1, forward strand.
TCGGTGATCCGGTCGCCGGCCGAGAATGTCAGGTTGTACATCGCGCCGCTTTCGACGCCTGCCACATCCTGGCCAAGCTGGATATTGCCCGGTGTCGCTTCCAGATCGGCCCAGTACTGGCCATCCGCCGGATCGACGCCGCCGCGGCTGTCGCCGTGAATGTCGATCTGGTGGTTGGGATCGGCGGTGGTCCAGCCGGTAACCGCACCTGTGCCAAGATAGCCGAAGGTGGTCGGGATCAGGCCCGAGACATCCTCGAACGAGCCGTTGACGATCATGTTGGCGTCGCTGTGCGGGCCGTCGCCGAACAGGACATCGTTGCCGTCGCCGCCATCGACCAGATCATCACCGGCGCCGCCGGCCACCAGATCGTCGCCGCCTTCGCCATAAAGCGCGTCGTTGCCCTGCATGCCGTAAATTCTGTCGTTGCCGGCACCGCCGTGGATGGTGTCGCCGTTTTCGTCGGTCGAGCATCCGCTGCCGGACCCGCCGGAGCCACCCGAGCCGGACCCTTTGCCGGAGCCGGACCCTTTGCCTGAGCCTGAGCCTTTACCGGAGCCTGAGCCTTTGCCGGAACCGGAGCCTTTACCGGAGCCGGAGCCTTTGCCGGAGCCGGAGCCTTTGCCGGAGCCTGAGCCTTTGCCCGAGCCGGAACCCTTACCCGATCCGGAACCTTTTCCGGAGCCGGAGCCTTTGCCCGAACCGGAACCCGAACCTTTGCCCGAACCTGACCCGGACCCGGAATCCGCGAAATCGCCGCCGTCGCCCATCAGGACGTCGTTACCGTTGCCGCCATTGATCGTGTCGCGGCCTTCGCCGCCCCAGACCACGTCGTCGCCGTCGCCGGCATTTACGATGTCGTCACCCGCGCCGGCGAGAACCAGGTCCTCGTTGCCGGTCATGCCGTTGGTGCCGTCGTTGTTGTCGATACGGTCGCCCTCGGGGTCGCCGGTATAGGCGGTGCCGATCAGGTCGTTGCCGTTGGTGCCTTTTACGATGCCGTCGCCGCTGGGTGCCATTATACCACTACCTCACTGGCCGAACCGGGCCGGTCTGCCGGTGCCTGATCGGCATCGGTCGTTATTTCGGGGTCACGCGAGGGATAGATCGCAAACAGCAGCAGGGCGATTGACGCCATGCCAAGGGGATATTCAGCGGGGATGGAGTCCGACAGGACAGTCACGACGAATGCCGCGATCCAGAGACCGAGCAGAGATTTCGCAATCAGGTCGCGGAGGGTGGAAACCCAGGAACCAACTGTCTTCACGGCGCTCACCAAACCCGTATCCTGCGATACGGTCCTCGTGTGCGGCCGCCCCCGAGCCTAGATCGTTTGCCCTTCCCAGTTCGGGCGTCGATGCCAGACTTTTAACAAATTGTGACCATGCGGGGAAGTGAAATCTGGCGCAAAGGTGGCGGGATGGGCCGAAGTTTGCCCAGATTTCCCGAAAAACTTCATTGAATATCAAGGAATTGCGGTTTGTCTTTGTTTCCGATGGGCGATCAATGGCCCGCAGGCGGTTGGCTGTGCCAATGATGTTTCGATCGTGCCGGGGGCTGGTTCCACGCCTGCAAACCAAGCCCGAAACCGGGCCAATCCGGCCTTCGCGCAAGCCGGGCTTGCCCGCGTGACTGTTTCCAGCCACGGATCAATTGCATGATTTCCCTGCGAGGGATTGCCGCAGATGCCGCATCGGGATTGTTGCCGGAGCGTGACACAATTCATCGCGGAACGGCCGGGCGGAGCCACGAAATCGGACGAAAATTGGCCCGGATCGGGGCGGAGCTGGAAACTTCGCGCTGGGATTCGAGGGGTCGGGCACCGGCAATACGAATCACTTTGCCTGGCTATGGGTGCTGCCGGTGTCCCTCAGATCTTGACCACCACATCGGGCAGATTGAGCGCCTTCAGCAGGTCGCGCAATTCCTGCCGTGCGGCGATATTCGACAGGTTCAGCCCGCCGATGCCGGTATCGCGCATGTCCAGCAGGGTCAGGCCGCTGGGGAACATTTCGCGGAAGATCACGCGTTCGCTGAACCCCGGTGCCACGCGAAAGCCGATCCGCTTGGATAATTCGTCCAGCGCCTTGCCGACCTTGCGTTTGTTATGCATGTTCTGGGTGCCAAGGCGGTTGCGGATGACGATCCAGTCGATCGGCTGCAATCCGGCCTGGGCGCGCAATTGGCGGGCGTTCCAGACCATCTCGGAATAGACCGATGGTCCGATCACGCGCTCGGTTTCAGGGTCGATCCGCGCCAAAAGGTCGAAATCGACGAAACTGTCGTTCAGCGGCGTGATCAATGTGTCGGCCAGCGAATGCGCCACTTCGGACAGGCGGGTATGCGAGCCGGGGCAATCCACCACGACGAAATCGTTGTCGGCTTCCAGTTCGGCAATCGCCTCGGAAATGCGGCGGTCATGCACGTTCTCGCCGGGGGCCAGCCGCGACTGGCTGATATTCGGCAAGCGCCCCAGCGTCGGCATCGGCAGGGCGGCCTCGTGGCGGCGGATATATTCCGCGCGGTTCTCCAGATAGCGCGAAAAGCTGCGCTGGCGGGTATCGAGGTCCAGCGCGCCGACCTTGAATTTCAGCCGTACAAGCGCCGTGGCCACATGCATGCAGGTGGTCGACTTGCCCGATCCGCCCTTTTCATTTCCCACAATGATGATGTGAGCCATTGGGTTTCCGCTTCGTCTGTCTGCCCGTGCCGCCGATCCGGCAGTTCTGCCTGGAGTAGGTATGCGGCGGTTCGTTTCCTGATTGTTTGCAAGAATTATCGGCGGTTTGAAAGGGCTTTGATGGAAAATCCGCGAACAAGCGCGCAAGCCACGGTCACATCAACAGGCGCAAACCATTGCAGCGGGCACAAAAAAATGACGCCGCCCCGGTGGGACGGCGTCTGATCGCGCGAAAAGGCTTTTGGGTTCAGAAGCCCAGGCCTTCGTACTTCTTCTTGAACTTCGAGACCCGGCCACCGGTATCCATCAGGCGGGCATTCCCGCCGGTCCAGGCCGGATGAACGGAGGGGTCGATATCGAGCGTCAGCGTGGTGCCGGACTTGCCGTAGGTCGAACGGGTCTGATACTCGGTCCCGTCGGTCATCTTGACGGTGATCGGGTGATAGTCGGGATGGATGTCTTTTTTCATCTGTCCGTTCCTTATGCGTCAGCGCCGGAAAGCGGCTTGTAATTGGATTTCTCGGCAATCCGGGCGGATTTGCCGCGACGGGCGCGCAGGTAGTACAGCTTGGCGCGGCGGACCCGGCCACGGCGTACCACGGTGATTTCGTCGATATTCTGCGAATGCAGCGGGAAGACCCGCTCCACGCCTTCACCGAACGAGATCTTGCGTACGGTAAACGAGCCGGCGATGCCGCTGCCGCCCTTGCGTGCGATGCAGATACCTTCGTAATTCTGTACGCGGCTGCGGGTGCCCTCGGTCACCTTGTAGCCAACGCGGATCGTGTCACCGGCCTTGAAGTCGGGGATGTTCTTCCCCAGCGCGGCGACCTGTTCAGCTTCGAGCTGTTCAAGCATGTTCATGTTGTTCGTCCTTTTGCTCACCGTTTGCCGGCGAAGTTTTGTGCATCCCTAGAGCTCTTGGTCTTCGTCCGGGTCCCTACTTTCGTAAGCCCGCCAGAGGTCAGGACGGCGTTCCTTTGTCAGCTTTTCGGAGCAAGCCTGTCGCCATGCGGCGATATTCGCGTGATGCCCCGACAGAAGAATATCGGGTATCGTGCGGCCCTGCCAGTCCGTCGGCCTTGTGTAGTGTGGATGTTCCAAGAGACCATGCGAAAAGGATTCCTCTTCGGTCGACTCGGTATTCCCAAGCACGCGGGGTATAAGGCGAACGGTGGCATCAATCAAGGCCTGTGCTGCGATTTCTCCGCCGGTCATCACGAAGTCGCCAAGGCTGATCTCCTCGGCCCCGTAATGGTCCAGCACGCGCTGGTCGACGCCTTCAAAACGGCCGCACAGGATGGTGATGCCTTGCGCTTTCGAGAACCGCCTTGCGGTGGCCTGATCGAACGGTCGCCCGCGCGGCGAAACATAAATCAGCGGCCAGGCGGCGCGGTCGGGCGGGGTATCGGCAGCGGCGGCATCGAAGGCGGCGGCCACCACGTCTGGTTTCATCACCATGCCGGCCCCGCCGCCTGCGGGCGTGTCATCGACATCGCGGTGCTTGCCGGTGCCGAACTCGCGCAGATCGAAGGTTTCCAGCGCCCAGAGGCCGGATTGCAGCGCCTTGCCGGTCAGCGACAGGCCCAGCACGCCGGGGAATGCCTCGGGGAACAGGGTGATGACCCTGGCTTTCCAGATGCCGACGATATCGGGCACGTCACGCATCACTTCGCGGGGTTGCAAGGTCGGGCGGATCGCCAGGCGGCCGTGCGATTTCGGTTTGTCGCTCATTGCGCGGCCTTTCGATTGTGCGGTGCGGCCATTGCCTGTTCCTTGGCCGCCTTCAACGCGCCCGGGTCGCGGATGCTGCGGTTTAGGTCCAGAAACAGCGCCCTCAGATCGCTGCCCTGCCCGGAATTGGCGCGCCGTGCCGGAGCCAGGCGGGTGCGGGCCTTGGCGGGAATGCCGACCAGATCGAGGATCGCCCCGCCCGGGCCGTCGGGCTGGTCGGCATGATCTTCCAGCGCGATGGTGGTGACCGGGATCGGGGCAAGATAGGCGGCCATCGCGGCGGCCTCGTCGGCGGGGGATTGCAGATCGGGGAAGCGGGCGCGGAAAGCGGTGAAATCGTCGGTCAGGCGGATCGAGCGCAGCAGGTGCCCCCAGATGCTGGCGATCCAGGCCTCGCGCTCGCGCGTGGTGTAGACGAATTCGATCACGGCGTCGGGGCCAAAGCGGCGGCGCAACTCGGCGACGATGACACGGGCCAGGGGCCGGGCGGCGCGGCCATAGCCGGTCATCAGCCGCCCGCCGATGCGGCGGTGGCCGGGCATGCCGCCGGAAAATGTCTCGCGCGACAGAACGATCGTGGCGGCATCGTCGATTTTGTTCAGGAACCGCCGGAAGGCACGGCGGAACCGCCACAGCCGCCAGGGAAACGGGCGCTGGCCATAAAGCCGCGCATGTGCGCCGGCGGCCAGGAAATCCGCCTTGCCGTAATAGCTGAGCCAGGGTTTCAGCGCCCGCCGGTTGGCCGACAGGAAGTCCTGCAGGCTGGTGGTGCCGGTCTTGTGATACCCGGCATGGACGATCACGCGGACCTTCATTTCCGGTCGTCCTCGTCGCGGTCGCGGCGGGTTTCGTCCAGCAACTGCTTCAACTCCTCGGTCTGGCCTTCTGGCATCCAGACAGCGCGGCCAAGCGCGATGGCCAGTGCCGACATTCCCACCGGCAGGGCCGGGTGCATGTCGGTCAGCGGAAACCGGAAGGTGGCGGCGAGCCACCCGGCCAGCATGCAGAGATAGACCAGCACCGCCTGCGTCATCGCCACCCCGGCGACAACGCGCCATTTGCCGGGGTCACGCGCCTCGGCGGCATTTCGCGGCCAGAGCGAGGGGCGCATCAGCGCCATGTAAAGCAGGAACAGCAGCGTGAACACCGGCACCGCCCGCCAGTTCTGCCCCGACCAGGCCGCCAGGAACGGCCCGGCATAGAGCATCACCCCCGCCAGGATCAGCAGCGTGAGGCGGGTGCGGATCGCCATCAGATCAACCCCTCGGGCAGGTCGACCACCACCCGCCCCGCCGCCAGATCGACCGTCGGCACCAGAGCCAGAGTGAAGGGGATCAGCGTGCCGTCGGCCAGTTCCAGCAGATCGCCCGCGCCGTGATCGTGCACCGCACTGACCCGGCCCAGCGATGTGCCGCCGGTATCCACCGCCTCCAGTCCGATCAGGTCGGAATGGTAATATTCGTCATCCGGCAGCGCGGGCAGGGCGTCGCGATCGGCAAACAGGCGGGTGCCCTTCAGCGCGTCGGCCTGTTCCTTGGTGGCAATACCGGTCAGGCGCACGCCGAAGCCGCCTTTCAGCGGACGGGTGATGGTGATGGTGAAGCTGCGGCTGCCATCCTCGGTGAACAGAGGGCCGTAATCGGCAATGGCGGAGGGTTCGGCGCAGAAGGATTTCAGCCGCGCCTCGCCCCGGACGCCGAAAGACCCGGCGATCACGCCGACACAGATACGGGTATTTGCCATCATTGCCCTCCGGCTTTCATCGCCGCTTCGATCCGCGCGAAATCGGCGGCGTTGATCTCGAACTGGCCACGGCGGAAGGCCATGCCCCATTTGTCCTTGTTGGTGACGAATGACAGGTGGTCCAGCAGCGGGCGCACCGGGGCTGGCGTTATCGCGGCATAGGCGGCGCGGGCGGCCCAGATTTCATGCCCGTCCCAGGTGGTCTGAAACGGTGTCGGGTCGATCACCGTGCCAAGGGCGGTGAAACATTGTACCGGATCGCCGGTCATGAAGCCGGTCTTGGGGGAATAATAGGCAAAGCGGTCGCCCTCGCCCAGTTTCACCAATGCCGATTTCGTGCCCTTGGAAAAGGCGCAGATGCCGGTTTCAACCGCATGGCCGACATGATCGGCGGCCACGACCCCGACCCAGAAGCGAACAGACATGACCATCCTTTCAATTAAAAAAGGGGCGGGAGATGACCCCGCCCCTGATCCATAACCCGAAACCGGGTGGTGGCGCGAGACACCTTATTCGGCATTCGCCTCTTCGGCTGCGTCTTCAGCCGGGGCTTCCTCGGCTGCCGGTGCGGCGGCAGCGGCGGCGGCTTCCGACGCCTTCTTGGCCCTGGATTCGGCGCGATCCTTGGCGGCCTTGCCCGGCTCGCCCTTCTTGGGGTTGTTGCGGTCCTTCTTGGCCAGGATACCAGCGGCTTCCAGCATCCGCGACACGCGATCCGTCGGCTGTGCGCCCTGGCCCAGCCAGTGCTGCACGCGCTCGATATCCATCTTCACGCGCTCTTCGCTGTCTTTCGGCAGGAGCGGGTTATAGGTGCCCAGCTTCTCGATATAGCGGCCATCGCGCGGCATCCGGCTGTCGGCGGCGACGATGCGGTAGAACGGGCGTTTTTTCGATCCGCCGCGGGCGAGTCTGATCTTCATTGCCATGTTGGTTTCTCCTTTAAGATGGCGTTGGCGGACGGGATCGCCCCGTCCGGCATTTCGGTTATTTCTGGTGCTTCTTGTGGTGCCTGATCACCTCGTCGATGACGAAGTTCAGGAATTTGCGGGCAAAGACAGGGTCCAGGTCGGCCTCGACGGCGAGGCGTTCGAGGCGTTCGATCTGCCAGGCTTCGCGGGCGGGATCGCTGGGCGGCAGGTCGTGTTCGGCCTTCAGGAGGCCAACCTCCTGGGTATGCTTGAACCGCTCGCCCAGCGTGTAGACCAGGATCGCGTCCAGCCGGTCGATGGATGCGCGGTGGGATTTCAGAAGCGCGGCGGCCTGTTCCGTGGCGGTGTCCTTGGTCATGCGTAAGCCTCCATCCCGCCATCTTCGGCCAGATCATGTGCGCCCGGATGGCGGTAGATCAGCGAGGAGCCGAGGCGCTGGTGTTGAAACGTTGTCTCGCGGGTGGCGCCCAGCCGTTCGGCCAGCGCGATCGAGCGGGTATTGCCCGGCGCGATCAGCGAGATCGCGGTGGTCCATTCGAGGGTATCGTAGGCATAGGCGCGGGCGGCAAGTGCGGCCTCGCGGGCATAGCCCTTGCCTTCGGCCCAGCCCATCAGCAGCCAGCCGATCTCGCGTTCCGGCCAGCCATCGGGAAACCACAGCCCGGCATGGCCTGCAAAGCGCCCGGTGGCGGTTTCCTCGATTGCCCAGAAGCCGTAGCCGCGCAATTGCCAGTGGCCCAGCATGGCGGCAACCATCCGCCAGACCTGTTCGCGCGGCATCTGGCCGCCGACGAACTCGGCCCGTGGCGTGGTATAGAAATCGGCCTCATGGTCGATATCGGATTCAACGAAAGGGCGCAGCTTCAGGCGCTCGGTCTCGAGGGTGGGGATCAGCGTCATGGCGCGGCCCCTGCGGTCGCGCCTGTGGCGGCGTCAAAACGCCTCCGGCGGGAGTATTTTTGCCAAAAAGAAGACATGGGATTATTTCTTTCGCCCAAGGCCGGACAGGCCCGGTGGCAGGCTGGCACCGCCAAGGCCGGGCAAGCCGCCCGGCATCTTGGCCCCCAGCGCACGGGCCGCCTGTTCCATCGCGGCGGGGTCGTTCATGTCGGGCATTCCGCCACCACCCTTGCCGAACATGCCTTTCATCGCCTGTTTCAGCATGCCGCCTTTGCCCATCTTGCCCATTTTCTTCATCATGTCGGACATCTGGCGCTGCATTTTCAGCAATTTGTTGAGGTCCGAGACCTCCATGCCGGCACCGCGCGCGATGCGTTTCTTGCGCGAGGCCTGCAACAGGCCGGGATTGGCGCGTTCCTTTTTCGTCATCGACTGGATCAGCGCGATCTGGTGGCGCAGCATCCTGTCGTCGATCCCGGCGCCGGCCATCTGGCCCTTCATCTTGCCCATGCCGGGCATCATGTTCATGATGCCGTCCATGCCGCCCATCTTCATCATCTGTTCAAGCTGCATCTTCAGGTCGTTCATGTTGAACTGACCCTTCTGGAAGCGCTTCATCATGCGTTCGGCCTGTTCGGCCTCGATGGTTTCCTGGGCCTTTTCCACCAGCGACACGATATCGCCCATGCCAAGGATGCGCCCGGCGATGCGTTCGGGGTGAAATTCCTCCAGCGCGTCCATCTTCTCGCCAAGGCCGACGAACTTGATCGGCTTGCCGGTGACCGCACGCATCGACAGCGCCGCACCGCCGCGCCCGTCGCCGTCCATGCGCGTCAGCACGACGCCGGAAATGCCGATCCGGTTGTCGAAGTTTTCCGCCGTATGGACCGCGTCCTGGCCGGTCAGGCCATCGACCACCAGCAGGGTTTCGCGCGGCTTGGTGATGTCGCGGATCGCCTCGACCTCGGCCATCAGCGTATCGTCGATGGACAGGCGGCCAGCCGTGTCCAGCATGTAGACGTCATAGCCGCCCAGCGTCGCCTGCTGTTTGGCGCGCCGCGCGATCTGGTCGGGCTTTTCGCCTTTGACGATGGGCAGGGTGTCCACCCCGATCTGGCGGCCAAGCACGGCCAGTTGTTCCATCGCAGCGGGGCGGTAGACATCGAGCGAGGCCATCAGCACCCGCTTGCCGGACTTGTCCTTCAGGCGTTTCGCCAGTTTGGCGGTGGTGGTGGTCTTGCCGCCGCCCTGCAGGCCGACCATCAGGATCGGGGCTGGGGCATTGTCGATTTTCAACTCGCCCGCGCGGGCATCATCGCCGGCCAGGAACTGCACCAGCTCGTCATGGACGATCTTGACCACCTGCTGGCCCGGTGTCACCGACCGGGTGACCGCCTGGCCGGTGGCCTTGTCCTGGATCGCAGCCACGAAATCACGCGCCACCGGCAGGGATACATCCGCCTCCAGGAGGGCGACGCGTACCTCGCGCAGGGCGGTTGCGACATCGGCCTCGCTGAGCGCGCCCTGTTTCGTGAGTTTGTCGAAGACGCCGGAGAGGCGTTCTGACAGACTTTCAAACATTCTCGTCCTCCTGCGGGCCGACCGCGTTTGCCCCCGATATGGGAGCGGAACCGCCAAACGGCAAATTCCCCCGTGGGCGCGATGCGCTGACGGGGGGCGATCCGGGCATGAGGCCTGCGGACCGGAAGCGTTTGGCACTTCCGTGATTTCGCGGGGAGTTAGCGCGTGCGGGGGCGGGAGTCAAGGG
>JAIOJF010000003.1 GCA_019911965.1 Paracoccaceae bacterium
TGTCCTGATAACCTTCAAAAATCCCATGTCGATCACTCCATATGCCCCCAGCTGGTTCAAGCCGGGGCAAGGTTGCACATGGGTCAGTTCTCAGTGGCAATTTTGGCCGCTGCCGGGTCAATTCTCAGTGGCAATTAACACGCCTATATCGCCATTGCCCGCCCCAAACCCAGACAGGCTGCCGCCTCGCTTTCCGATTTGCTGCTCGAGGAGGCTGCCTGATGCCCAGTTTTCAATCCCTGTTTGCCAACCATGGAGATCCGTACATGCCGTTCCCTTCAAACACGCCCGCTGTCGATGACCTGGCGTCCCTCAGCACTGCGGAAATCGCAGTCCTGCCGGTCGAACTTCTGGCGATCCTTCAGCGCGAGATCGACGAGCGCCTGAAGCACGACAAGGCCGCGAAGTCCCGCTTCGATGCTGCGCTGGCCGTTCGCTACGCCACCCGGGCTGCCGAGGAGCGGCAGTCTCAGGCCAAGGATACCGGTACAGTGCGGTTCGACGATGGCGATTTCACCGTGGTGGCTGATCTGCCGAAGCGGGTGGACTGGAATCAGGACCAACTGGCTGCCATGGTTGAACGTATCCGTGATGCCGGGGACGATCCGACCGAATATGTCGATCTGGCCTACAAGGTGCCCGAGCGAAAATACGCAGCCTGGCCTGAGGCGATCCGCGCCGGTTTCGAACCCGCGCGCACCGTCAAGCCCGGCGCGCTGAAAGTCGAGATCGTCCCGCAGGGAGGCGATCAATGACTGCGCTTGCCCAGATATCGGCCCCGTCGCAAGACCTGCCTAGCCTGATCGACCGTGCGACCAGCATGCTCTCGGGCGCAAAGACCGCCGCCGAGGTGCTCGAAGCCAGTGAGGTGGCTGGTCTGGCCTATGATCTGGCAAAACGCAGCGGCCGGTTGCAGCGCGCAAAAAGCGCACATGACGATTTGGTGGCGGCGGCACACCGATCTCAAGCCCATGCACTTGAGATCGAGGCCCGCGCCAAGCGTCGCCTGGCTGATGAATACGATGCCGCGCAGAAACGGGGCGAAGTTGCCACCCGTCAGCGCAATCCGGGCTCGGTGGGGCATGTTGGCGGCGGCGACATGCCCCCGGCCACCGCGGCCGATCTCGGCCTGCGCCGTGACCAGATCCATGAGGCGCGCCAACTCCGCGATGCCGAGGCAGCTGATCCTGGAATCGTGCGGCGTACGCTGGATGACCGGCTTGAACGCGGAGTGGAACCGACCCGGGCGGCCCTGCGCAAGATGGTTACGGATGCAGCCATGCGGGGATTGCGCCCGCAGCGCAAACCCAGCCGACGCAACCCGCTTTATGTCCCGCCAACACCTGCGCAAGCGGCCTGGCAGCATGTGACCGGAACGTTTCGCGCCTTCGCCGAATGGGCCTCGGACGAGAACATGGCCCTTGCGCAGGACGGCATGCGCGCCGCCCGGGACTCTGCGTTTCACGACCTCGATACCCAAGCCATTGCGCAGGGGTCCACAGCTTTCACAACAATCAAGGAGTGGTTTGATGCTTGATAACCAATCAGTGGCCTTTGCCGAGCGGGTCTGGGAGATTGCCGCCCAACTTGGCAACAATGCCCCGAAGATCGCCGACGATATCATGGCGGCAGCTTTCCCGCTGACCTGTTCGCAAGCTCGTGCGGAAGGTGCGCTGCGCATGTTGCGCACCGGTATTATCACCGAGGTGAAGCGCATTTTGCGCAACCGCGATGACGGGCTGGGGCAGGCGGATTTTGCCGATGTCTGCGAGGCCTTCGCACCGCTTGTGACGGTTTTGCGCTCGAAGTCCTACTTCGTTGAGAGCGCCGAGGAATATGTCGCGATCCCGGGTCTGATCGCCGAGCCCGAACTGCTTGATGACGCGCGGCGCTTCATGCGGCGCAAGGGCAAGGAATGTCTGGCCGAGGCAGATCGCCTTGATGCGCTCTACGTGGCCGTGACCAGCGACGATCCCGGGGCTGCCACTGCGCAGCAGGAGGTGCTGTCATGACCGGCGCACTCCCCATCATCACCGCCGATGAGCGGCTGGCGGAAGTGCGCGGCATCAAGGGCGTGATCTTCGGCCCCTCGGGCATCGGCAAGACCAGCCTGCTCTGGACGCTGATCAACTCGACCACGCTGTTTTTCGATCTGGAGGCCGGTGATCTGGCCATCGAAGGGTTGGCGATAGATGCAATCCGCCCGCGAACGTGGACGGAATGCCGGGATTTCGCGGTGTTCATCGGCGGGCCGAACCCGGCACTGCGTGCAGACCAACCCTATAGCCAGGCGCATTATGATGCGGTCTGCGTGAAGTTCGGTGATCCGGCTGCGCTGGAAAAATACGACACGGTGTTCATCGACTCGATCACCGTCGCCGGGCGGCTGTGCTTCGGCTGGTGCAAGGGTCAGCCGGAGGCGTTGTCGGAAAAGACCGGCAAGCCGGATGTGCGCGGTGCCTACGGTCTGCATGGCCGCGAGATGATCGCCTGGCTCACCCATCTGCAGCACACGCGCGCCAAGAATGTCTGGTTCGTGGGGATCCTCGACGAGAAGCTCGATGACTTCAATCGCAGGGTATTTGTGCCGCAGATCGATGGCTCGAAGACCGGGCTGGAACTGCCGGGCATCGTCGATCAGGTCATCACCATGACCGAGTTCAAGGGCGAGGATGGCAGCCTGCAGCGTGGATTTGTCTGCCAAACCCTGAACCCATGGGGCTATCCGGCCAAGGACCGCTCCGGGCGGCTCGACATGGCTGAGGCCCCGCATCTCGGGCGGCTGATGGAGAAAATCCGCGGCCCGCTTGTCCCCGAAGATCGACGGCTGACTTACCAGCCGCCCAAACTGTCGGTGCCGTCAAAGGTGCAGGCTTACCCCAACTCCAATCCCTCCAACTGAAAGGTTTGACCCCCATGTCTCTCTGGAACGATTTCAACGACGCGCAATCAAACACCAATGTCATCCCGAAGGGCACGCTGGCCAAGGTGCGGCTGACGCTGCGTCCCGGTGGGTTTGACGACCCGAGCCAGGGCTGGACGGGTGGCTATGCCAAACGTGGCAGTACCGGTTCTGTCTATCTCGATGCTGAATACACGGTGCTCGAAGGGCCCTATGCCAAGCGCAAGATCTGGTCGCTGATCGGGCTCTACAGCCCGAAAGGCCCGGATTGGGCCAATATGGGCCGCAGCCTTGTGCGGGGCATCCTCAATTCGTCGCGTGGCATCTCGGACAAGGACAATTCCCCTGAAGCTCAGGCCCGGCGCCGCATCAACGGATTTGCTGACCTTGATGGTCTGGAATTTGTCGCGCGGATCGAGATTGGACAAGACACCAACGGCGAGGACAAAAACGAGATCAAGAGCGCGGTCATGCCTGATCACCGCGATTACGCGCAAGTCATGGGCCATGTCGCGGCTCCGGGCATGGCACCGCAGATGCAGCCCCCCGCATCCGCGCCGCAGTATCGGGCACCGGCCACGGCTGCGCCTGCGCAAGGCCATCCGGCACAGGCACCACAGCACCCGCCGGCCGCACCAGGCTTCTCGGGCCGTCCGAGCTGGGCCGAGTGAAGGGCCAGAGCCATGCGATTGCGTCCCCGCCAGAAACTCTTCGTCGAGCGCAGCCTGTCTGCGCTCGGCACCCGCGATAACACGCTGGGCATCGCGCCGACCGGGGCGGGAAAGACCATAATGCTGTCGGCGGTCACCGGCGACAGCCTTGGAGACACCGACGCCAAGGCCTGTGTTCTGGCGCATCGCGATGAGCTGACCGCGCAAAACCGCGACAAGTTCGGTCGCGTCAATCCTGCAATCACCACTTCTGTCGTCGATGCCACGACCAAATCCTGGCGCGGACAGGTCACCTTCGCCATGGTGCCCACGCTGGCACGCGAGGCCAATCTGGCGGGAATGCCAAAACTGGACCTTCTGGTGATCGACGAGGCGCATCACGCGGTGGCGGCCAGTTATCGCCGCATCATTGATAATGTCCGCAATGCCAACCCTGACGCCCGGATCTTCGGTGTCACCGCCACCCCGAACCGGGGCGACAAAAAGGGTCTGCGCGAGGTGTTCGACAATGTCGCTGACCAGGTTCGGCTCGGCGAGCTGATCGCATCGGGGCACCTCGTGCCGCCGCGTACCTTCGTCATCGATGTCGGCGTGCAGGACAAGCTCAAGGCCGTGCGCAAGACTGCGTCGGATTTCGACATGTCTGAGGTGGCCGAGATCATGGACCGCGCGCCGATCACTGAAGAGGTGATCCGGCATTGGCAGGAAAAGGCCGCCGATCGCCCTACGGTCGTGTTCTGCTCAACCGTCGCCCATGCGGCGCATGTGGCCGAGGCCTACAATGCGGCGGGGATACCAGCGGGCCTGATCCATGGCGAACTGCTCGCCGAGGAGCGCCGCAACATTCTCGCAGCTTTTGCCCACGGCGAAATCCGCGTCATCACAAACGTCTCGGTGCTCACCGAGGGTTTTGATCACCCTCCGATCTCCTGCGTCGTGCTGCTGCGGCCCTCATCCTACAAATCCACCATGATCCAGATGGTCGGGCGGGGCTTGCGCACCGTGGATCCCGTCGAGCACCCGGGCGTCGTCAAGACCGACTGTGTGGTGCTTGATTTCGGGACGTCCAGCCTGACCCATGGCACGCTGGAGCAAGACGTTGATCTGGAGGGCAAGACCACGAGCGGTGAGGCCCCGTCGAAGACCTGTCCGGCGTGCCAGGCAGATATTCCGCTGGCATCGCGCGAATGCCCGATTTGCGGCGAGGTAATGGTCGAGGACGAGGATGAAACCGATGAGGGAGCCCTTGGTGGGGCGCTCTCCGGCTTCCTGATGACCGAGATCGATCTGCTGAAACGCTCCAGCTTCGAATGGGTCAATCTCTTCGGCACTGAGGACGCGCTGCTGGCCACGGGGTTCTCGGCCTGGGGCGGGGTCTTCTGGCTGGACGGCCTTTGGTACGCGGTGGGTGGTGCACGCAATATCAAGCCGCAGCTGCTGGGTATCGGCGAGCGCGGCGTCTGTCTCGCGCAGGCCGATGACTGGCTGAATGATCACGAAACCGACGAAAGCGCCTTCAAGACGCGCGGCTGGCTGAACCAACCCGCCACCGAAAAGCAGCTGCAATATCTTACGCCTGCGGCGCGCAGCGACTTTGGTCTGACCCGCTACAAGGCCTCGGCGCTGATGACGTTCGGCTTCAATAAGCGCGCAATCCAGCAGCTGATCCTGAGTGCGGCACCGGCAGCACGGGAGGCGGCGTGAGCGATGTCGCGCAAATCCAATCCCCGCCCACAGAGGCTGCGGATCGACCGGGCCGTGATCGCCTCTGGCATCCGCGCAGGACGCTTTGCGCCGTCTGCACATCCCGCACCCGCGGCTTCGGCAGGTTCGATCCGCATCGACCGCGCGGCAAACGCACATACCGCTGGTTCTGCTCAATGCACTGCCAGGCGGCCTTCACCATCAAAGCTCGGAAAGGAATGAGCATGGTCGAATTTGACGAAGAAGAAACCCAGGCGTTTCCGGCTGTGATGCGCGCACTCGCCCCCGAGATGGAGCGGATCGGCTGGGACCGGCCGCTGGGTCGGTTGAGCCAGAACAACATGCACCGGCTGATCGTCATCACCATCGAGGCGTTCCGAATTGAGATGGCCGAAATCGCTGCCCAGTCGGAGGTACCGTTTTGACACTGGATTTCAATCACAGGCCCAGCTTCGCCGAACGCGTCAACGCGACCATCGATGCGGCCCTGACCGCCGACAACGCCGGTCGATCACCCCGTGATTACCTCGGCGGCTCCCGCCTTGGCCACGCCTGCGAGAGGGCTCTCCAGTTCGAGTTCACGGCCACGCCGAAAGACGAGGGCCAAGACTTCTCCGGCCAGCTACTGCGCATCTTCGCCATCGGCCATTCGCTTGAGGATCTGGCGGTGGCTTGGCTGCGAAGCGCGGGCTTTGATCTGTACACCCGCAAAGGCAATCGCCCCGATGGCGGCCAATTCGGCTTTTCTGTCGCGGGCGGGCGCATCCGCGGCCATGTCGACGGCATTATCGCCGCCGGACCTGAGGGCTTTGGCCTCGCCGTCCCGTCGCTCTGGGAATGCAAGACCATGAACTCAAAGAACTGGCGCGCCTGCGTCAAGGACGGCGTGACCAAATCCAAGCCCGTCTATGCCGCCCAGATCGCGGTCTATCAGGCCTACATGGAAGCAAGCGTGCCGGGCATCAGCCGTGCCCCCGCCGTGTTCACCGCGATCAACAAGGACACAGCCGAGCTGCACCACGAGTTGGTACCCTTCGACGCTGATCTCGCACAGCGCATGTCGGACCGGGGCGTGCGGATCCTGCAGGCCACGGATGCGGGCGAATTGCTGCCGCGCGTGGCCGCCAATCGCGACTTCTTCGAATGCCGGTTCTGCTCTTGGGCCGAGCGCTGTTGGGGGCTGCCCACATGACCGATGCCCCGAAAGACCCGCCCGAAAACGACGACACAGGGAAGGAGGCCAAAGTGGCCAAGAGTGACGATCCCATAGACAAGAGTGAAGGCGCGCCAGAAACACCCAAGGAAAACCTCGTTCATTTCAACCCGTGGCGGGACTTCAACGATGCCGCGCCGCAGATCGATGTTTTCGGTGACGAACCAGACCCCGAGCAAATCGCCCAATTCATGGAGGTCGTCTTCGGCTATTGCGACGGACTGATCCCGGTCCGCAGTTTCATCGACAAGGGCCAAGGCTTTGATGGCCGTCCGCATAATATCTGGATCGATGCCGGTGAAAATGTCACCGACAAGATGACCACCTTTGCCAACTGGGCGGCCCGCGAGGGGGCGGCGGTCTATGTCATCCCCGGCACCGTGGCCGCGCCCGGACAGGCCAAGGCGGCCGATATACAGCAGATGCAGGCGGTCGTCGTCGATATCGACACCGGCGACATCGCGGCCAAGCGCGCGCATCTCGAGCGCCATCTTGGCGCGCCGACCATGGTGGTGGAAAGCGGTGGTGTGACCCCCGAGGGGCAGCGCAAGTGCCATGTCTGGTGGAAACTCACCGAGCCTGCCGAGGGCAGCGACATCGCGCGGGTGACCCGTCTGCGCGGTGACATCGCCGCCAAAGTCGGAGGCGACATGCATTTCCGCTCGGCCCACCAGCCAATCCGGGTGGCGGGGTCTGTGTATTACAAGAACAGCCTGAAAACACAGGTGCGGATCGTTGAACTGAACGCCGACCGCGAACGCGATCTGGCGGAGTTCATCGAGGCTGTGGCCGACATGCCTCCCGCCCCGGGCGTTTCCCTGCAGCCCGAGTTCGCCCATCCTGACAAACCGGCGATGGACGATGTGCTGGTCACGCCGGTGCGCGAGGGCGCGCAGGACAACTGGTCTCGCTTCGAGGGGGCCTCGGCGGCGATCGGGTATTTCATCCGTATGGTCCATGAGGGGCGGATGACAAAGGACGATGGCTGGGAAGGCATCTGCGGCTACAATGCCGCGATGCTGCGACCGCAGTGGCCGGTTGAACGGCTGAAGCGCGAGTCCGAGCGGCTCTGGGAACGCCATGTCGAGAAATACGGACCACCGCTGATCCGGCTGGATTCCGGCGCACCGGGGCCGCAGGAGATGCCCGCCTTCACGCTGGGTGCGCTGCTGGACGACCAGAGCCCGATGCCGGAGGACATCATCGCGCCGCGCGTTCTGACACCGGGTGGGCTGCTGGTGCTGGGCGGCGCGCCCAAGGTTGGCAAAAGCGACCTTCTGATCTCCTGGCTCGTCCACATGGCTGCGGGCGTGCCGTTCCTCGGGTTCACGCCGCCACGGCCCCTGCGGATCTTCTATCTGCAGGCCGAGATCCAGTATCACTATCTGCGCGAACGCCTGAAGCAGATCGCCCTGCTGCCGGAGGTGTTGGCGGCAGCACGCGATACCTTCGTTGCCACCCCGAAGCTCAAGATGCTGCTCGACAACGAAGGCAGTGTGCAGGTTGCGCGCGCTGTCCAGACCGCGTTCCCGGATGCACCGCTCGATATCCTCTGCGTCGACCCGATCCGCAACCTGTTCGACGGCGGTCCCGATGGCGGTGGTGAAAATGACAACACCGCCATGATGTTCTTCCTGAAGGAACGGGTCGAGGTCTTGCGGGATCATATTGACCCGGACTGCGGGGTCATCCTGATCCACCACACCAAGAAGCTCAGCAAGCAGCAGGTAAAGGACGATCCCTTCCTCGCGCTGTCCGGTGCCAGCGCACTGCGCGGGTTCTACACCTCCGGGCTGATCCTGCACCGGCCTGATGAGGATTGCTCGCAGCGCAAGCTGGAGATCGAGCTGCGCAATGGCCCGGCGCTGCCGCCCAAGGTGATCGACAAGGTCGGCGGCCAATGGGTTGAGATTAACCCGATCAACGAACGCCTCGTCCGCCAGGAGGTTGGGGCAAAGCATGACGCCGAGCGCGATCGCAAGCGGGATGTCATCCTGTCGATCCTGATCGACGAGGCGGCGGAGGGCAAACTCTATACCTCGACCCAGTTCCGCGAGGCGTTCGAGAACCAGCGAGGCCTCGGGAGCCAGTTCACCATCCGCGACCGCATCAATGTGCTGGCCACCAAAGGCGACATTCGCTTCCTGCGGGACGGCACAAAATTCGGCCACTCCGTGGTCCGGTCGCGCTTCGGCTACCTCTGTGCCGAAGGTATGGTGTTCGGCCGCAAGGGCCGGATCGACCCGGAGACCGGAGAGGTCCTGGACAGCGTCATTCCGGTCGTCCCGAGCCACTACAAATCGCCCTCCAACGGGCAGTGCATGGACCTCGCAAGCCCTTCCGATTGGTCGATCCGGGAGGAAGAAAATGCCTGATTTTGGCTTGTACGTCCTCTGTTCGACCTCAGGACAAACATGTTCGTCCTCCGCCGTTGTTCGTCCTCAACCCAATGAAATCAATCACTTGGAGCAAAAAGAGGTCGAACATGTTCGTCCTCTTGTACGTCCTCTGTTCGTCCTCGAAACGCAAATGAATTCAGCATGTTACGCAGATTGGAGGACGAACAATGAAAGCCCCCATACTACGTATGGGGAGGCCAACCGGAAGGTTTGGCCTCTCCTCCCATACGTCGAGGGGGATCCGCGCGTGCGGGCTCTGACGTTCCCTACACATTCCGATCCGACGACGGCGGCCGGTACCGCCAAGCACCAACCGCCGTCGTCTTCCACCCGAGCAGCCAACCAGAAGAGGAAACCACCCATGGCTAACCCGACTCTCAGCGACGCTCAAGCTGGCGCAACCCCGAAAATGCCGATGCCGGCAGAACCCTCACGCACAATTCTGGCCCTTGATCTCGGCACGACCACAGGCTGGGCATTAAGAGCCGCGGACGGGCTGATCACCAGCGGCACGGCATCGTTCCGCAATGGCCGGTTCGATGGTGGTGGGATGCGCTATCTGCGCTTCACGAACTGGCTGACCGAGGTCGACCGGCTGTCCGGGCCGATCGAGGCTATCTATTTTGAAGAAGTGCGCCGCCATATCGGGACCGATGCAGCCCACGTCTTTGGCGGGTTGCTTGCCGTTCTGACCAGCTGGGGCGAATTGCGCGGCGTGCCATACCAGGGCGTGCCGGTCGGCACCATCAAGCGCCACGCCACCGGCAAGGGCAATGCGTCCAAACAAGCGATGATCGATGCCGTCCGGGAACGTGGGTTCTCACCAACCGACGACAACGAGGCGGATGCCATCGCAATCCTGCTCTGGGCCATCGAAACGCAGGGAGGGCTGGCATGACCGGCATGCGATTTACGCCAAAGGGGTACGGCGGCGATCGCCGCAACCCCGATGAGGTCAAACGCGACGGCTGGAAGGAACAGCGCATGCTGGCCGTCTCACTCGATGATCAACGGCTCACCTGGCCCGAACGCGAACTGGTCCGCCAACTTGGTGAGCGGCTCTATGGCAAGCTGCCCGCAGTCCGGGAGGTGCAGCATGACTGACTGGACAACCACCATGGTCGAAGACCGACTGGAACTCGCCGCCGACGTCTTCCGCGCATTGCCCGGCGTCAAGCCGCAGGGCTACTTCAACGCCTGGCCGGAATATTTCCACAGCTTCGCGGACAAGGTGGGTCAGACACCGCAGGCGCGTCGGCCCCGCCCGGGTCCGCGTCAGATCACTGAAGCCGAGGAGGCGTTGCTTTGGCTGCGTTGGCTGGAAAAGGACGATGCGCGGATCGTGTGGCTGCGGGCCGAACGCACCCCATGGAAACCCATTTGCTGGGAGATGGGCATCAGCCGCGCCACGGCCAACCGGCGAATGCAATATGGGCTGGCAGTGATCGTCTGGCGGCTGAACGGGAAGCGTGTACCGCGGAATCGGTCAGTTGCGTTCGTGGTGTCGAAGGCGAGATGTGGAATGGGCTGTTAAAGCCTGGGGCACGAGCCTTGAATAACGGCCAGCCGCAATTCAAGGCTCGAACGGGTTCAGCACATCGACGCCCAGCCCGGCGATATCGGAGCCGTTGCGCGTCACGAACGTCAGGCTGTTGGCCTTTGCCGTGGCGGCCAGCAATGCGTCGATCACAGGTACGGGGCGAATCGCGTTCATGCGTCCCCATTCTTCGGCGACGGCGGCATCGACGACCAACATCCGGTCGCCAAAGCCGGTGACAACGTCATTCAGCCATGCTTCAAGCGCAGAGGCCTTCTGCGGATCGCGGCGGCGCGCCAGTTCCACACCCTTGCGGATCTCGCCCAGCACAAGTGCGCTAAGCCAAAGGTCATCTTCGGCGACACTGGCCCACCACGCCGCAACATGCTGGTCACAGCGGTCGCGCTTGCGCACTTCCGAGATGATGTTGGTATCGATCAGATAGCTCACAGGGCGACGTCACGTCCGAAGTCGCGTTGCCGTTCCAGTTCGATGCCCTCGAGCGGAGCGGCTTCCAGCAGCGCCTTGAGGCCGCCAGCGCGGGTCGTGATGATCTTCTCGCGCAGGATGCTCCGGGTCTCCGCCTCGCGCTCGGGATCACCAAGTGCTGACGCGACATCCCGGACGAGGCTGGCGTCTTCTTTACGCACCTGAACCTCGACGCGTACGAACCCCTGCCGCTGGCGGCGTTTGCGCCATTGCGTGACCGGAGATGGATCTGCGTTGATCATGTTATCCTCCATTTCCGGAAACTCTACCGGAAAGATAAGGGCGGAGCAACGGGAATCAAGAGCGCGGCGTCAAGCCCTTGATAGCACATGAGACATTTTTCCGTGAGACATCAAAAGCCGAGACAGTTTCCGATTTTGGGGTTACAAGTTTCCCATGCTCGAAGTCGTGTGCGACACGAACCGGCGGCGACGGGATGCTGAACTGGATTCCTCAGTGGACCCCAGGAGTCCAGATCGGAATCCAGACCGGGGTCCAGACGGTTCGAAAGGCGAGCGGATGGCGGTTGACGGGGGCGCGTGGATGGAGAATGTTTTTTCTGGTCAAACGGTGACCGGGCGACCCTGAGGCAAACTGCTAACCCATTGTTTTCCGGTTCCTTTCTGGCGAAAAACGTATGCTGGCGGGCGAAGCGCGCAATATCGCCAGCGTCAGAGCGATTTTTTTGGGAAGCCACCCCCTCTGGAGTCCACCCCCGAAACCCTGAAATAGCACAATAAAACAGACACTTGGCTGGTGGACTCCGGGGTGGATACCCTGGACTCCAGGAAGCCAGTGGACTCCGGGGTGGAATCCACCTCCGGGGTCCAGCCCGCAAGTCAGGCAATCCTTCAACAGGACATTCCGCATGACCCTCAGCTTCGCTCCGGAGCGCATCGAGATGTGGCCGCTGGCGCGTCTGCAGCCATATGCCAGGAACGCCAAGACACATGGCGCAGATCAAGTTGCCAAGATCGCCGCCAGCATGGCCGAGTTCGGCTGGACCGTGCCCTGTCTGGTCGGCGACGATGGCGAGTTGATTGCGGGCCATGGCCGGGTTCTGGCTGCCGCGCAGCTGGGGCTGACTGACGCGCCGGTGATTGTGCTCGGCCATCTGAGCGAGGCGCAGCGTCGGGCCTATCGCATCGCAGACAACAAGCTGACCGAGCTCGGGACCTGGGATGAGGCGCTGCTGTCGGCGGAACTGAACGACCTGCTGGCCGAAGATTACGACCTGTCGCTGGTCGGCTTTTCCGACGGCGAATTGGACATGCTGCTGGCCTATGTGCCGGAGGGGGACGGCGAAGACGGCGGTGCCGGGGGCTCCGTGCCGCCGGTGACCATTCCGGAACCGCCGCGCAATCCGGCCTCGCGAACCGGCGATCTGTGGATCCTTGGCGAACACCGGCTGCTGTGCGGCGACAGCACAAGCGCTGCCGATGTGCGCCGCCTGATGAATGGCGAGCGGGCGATCCTGTTTGCGACCGACCCGCCATATCTCGTGGATTACGACGGCTCGAACCATCCGACCCGCAACAAGGACTGGTCGGCGTCCTATGGCACCACCTGGGACGACTCCTCGCAAGGTGCCGAACTCTACGACGGCTTCATTGCTGCTGCTGTCGCGGAAGCGATCATGGAGGATGCCGCCTGGTATTGCTGGCACGCCTCGCGCCGCCAGGCGATGCTGGAAGCCTGCTGGGAAAAGGCCGGGGCCTTCGTGCACCAGCAGATCATCTGGGTGAAAGACCGTGGCGTGCTGACCCGGTCGCATTATCTGTGGAAGCACGAGCCTTGTTTCATGGGTTGGCGTCGCCCGAACCGTCCGCCCAAGGTCGCTGAGGAAACGCTACCGTCCACATGGGCGCTGCCGAGCTTCGCCAAGGACGAGCGGCCCGACCACCCGACGCCGAAACCGCTCGATGCCTTTGGCATTCCGATGCGCCAGCATGTGGCGCGCGGCGGTCTTTGCTACGAGCCGTTCTGTGGCTCCGGCTCGCAGATTATGGCCGGTGAAGCCAATGGGCGGCGGGTGTTCGCAATGGAAATCAGCCCGGCCTATGTTGATGTCGCCGTAGAACGCTGGCAGGCGGACACCGGCCGTGACGCGATCCTTGACGGCGATGGCCGGACCTTCGCGCAGGTGAAGACCGAACGCTTGGGCGACGATGCGGCGGGTCAGGTTGCAGCGGCATGAAGCAGTCGCGCCTCATGTCGCTGGTCGAGTCCGTCGCCAACGTGATCGTCGGCTACGGAGCCGCGGTCGCTACCCAGATCCTGATCTTCCCGGTCTTCGGGCTGCACATGACGCTGGCGCAGAACCTGAAGATGGGCGCCATCTTCACCATCGTGTCGATAGCGCGTTCCTTCGCCTTGCGGCGGGTGTTCGAGGCGATTCGGGTTCGTTCATCCACACCACGATATGCTGCGAGCCACGACCTAGTCGAAGCAAGGCTGAGGTCTGGCATCAGCGATGCTGTTCATTGCGCTCCCGCATCCCGGTCCACGGGGTCGGCGAATGGCGCATCGGGCTCGCAGACATAAAACAGGGCCATGCGTGCGGGGGTGTCGCCTTTGTTGCGCCCGGTCATGTTCACGCCGGCGGGCTCGACAAAGGCGTGTCCGGCCTCGATCACGACCGGCTCCCGATTGTCCAACTCGAGCGTGAACGCGCCCTCGATCATGTAGACAGTCACCGGGAACCGGTGGGAGTGGTATGGGGTGACATCGCCCGGCAGCAAGGTCGCGAACAGCACGCGCACTTCCTGTTCGGCGGATCGGGGCAGCCCCGCCACAACCTCTCGGTGAAGCGGCATCAACTTTGCCATGCCGCTGTCCTGTGCGCTGCGGGTCACACCGACCGTCAGGCCGGCGGTCATGGTTTCGACATCGGTTCTCTCGTGCATATCAGCCTCCATCTATGTGGTCAGGCTAGCAGCGGACGCGCGACGGCGGCAGCAGCAATACTGGTCAAACCCGCCGCAAAAATGCATAACGGCAGAATGTTCGACTGGGATGATCTTCGCCACCTGATTGCCGTGTCGCGGCAGGGAAGTACCCTTGCCGCCGCGAAGACGCTTGGCGTGAACCAGTCGACCGTCCATCGCCGACTCGCGGAACTGGAAAAACGCGTCGGGCTGACGCTGATGAAGCGGTATCCGACCGGCTATCGCCTGTCGGAACTGGGCGAGGCGCTGATCGACCATGTTCTTGCGGTGGAAGCCGCGGTGGTGACGTTGGAACAGCACATCCGGACCCTGAAACTGAACCTGAAGGGGACCATTCGCCTCACCTGCCCGGAACCTACGGTATCGCGCATCATGGCGACCGGGCTGCTGGACCGGTTCCACGCCCGCTATCCCGACCTTCAGGTGCAGTTCGTAACCAGCGATCGGTATCTGGACCTGACCAAGGGCGAGGCGGATGTCGCCTTTCGTTCGGGCGAGCCCATGGATGACAGCCTGGTCGGCCGCAAGATCTGCGACTCGATCTGGGCGATCTATGCCAGCAAGAGCTATGTCCAGCAGCATGGTCGCCCTGGCAGCGTCTCTGACCTTGCTGATCATGCCCTGATCGGCTTCGACGGCATCATGCAGAACCACCGGGTCGCGAAATGGCTTCCGGCTGCGGTTCAGAATGCACGGATAGTCAGCCTCAACAACAGCATGCTCGGAACGCTGTCGGCGGTGAAGGCCGGGGTCGGGATTGCACCGCTGCCGACCACGCTGGGGGACGCTGAGGACGTTCTGGTTCAAGTCCTTCCGCCCGTCGAGGCACTCACGCGCAGCTGGTATCTGCTGACCCCGGCCGATCTGCGGAAGACGCCGCGGATTGCGGCTTTCGTCGATCAGGTACTTGAAGACATCCCGGCTCTTCGGCAGGCATTGGTCGGATAGCACAAATTTCGAACTCGACCCGCCAGAAGGTCATGAATGGCAGACGAAGCCGCCGACCCAAGGGGCGGCGGCATGAAGTTTGTTGAGTTCTGACGCGTCAGGCAGAAGGGAGCCGATAGACCCGCCCACGCCCATCGATCTTCTCCGAGGTCACCTCGAGCCCGAGCTTCTTCTTCAGCGCCCCGGCCATCGCGCCGCGCACGGTGTGAGACTGCCAACCCGTCGCGGCCATGATCTCCTCGATGGTCGCGCCGTCCGGCGCGCGCAGCATCGCGATCAAGGTGGCCTGCTTGGTGCCCTCGCGCGGCGTGCGCGTCTTGGGCGCGGCTTCGTCGGTCAGTTTGGTTTCCGCGCGCTCAACTTCAATGCCGATGGCGGCAAGGCCTGCGTCGGTGGCGACCAGCGTGGTTTCATGGCCGTCGCCGGTCTCGCGCCAGACGGGCTCGCCCTTGCGCATGTTGGCGTCGACTTCTTCGAGGAAGCCCTTTTTGAGCATCGCGCCGACGACCTTGGCGGCGGCTCCGGCGCGTAGGCTGTCGGGCAGCGGCATGGCAATGTGGTCCTCGTTCTGGGCCGCGCAGGACAGGATGATCGTCTGGGTGTCGGAAAGCTTGGTCATGGGGTCGTCTCCGTGTTCGGACCGCGACCGTCGCGATCTCCTACGACCCCAAGCCGCGCATCGGCGCGGCTGGAATACGGGCGTTTGTCCGAGGTCAGATCAGCCCGAGGTCCCGCAGGAGCGCTGCTGCGTCGGGCAGTCGGTCGGTGGCGACGTCGATTGCGATTGTCATGCTGTCAGCGGTGAGGCGCGCGGGAACGCCGACTTCCTCGCGGAGCGACGCCTCGATCTCGTCTAGGACGGCCGGGATACGGCTCGTGTCCCAAGGCTCGTTCAGGCCGCGAATGGCGATGCGGATGGTGCTGGTTTCCATGGCGTTGGCTCCGTTCATTCTGCGTACTCGCCTTCGCCGAACGCGCTGTCGGTGATGCGCTTCAAGAGGCTGGCGTAATGTTCAAGACTGCCGACATGGCCCCAGTTGATCTCGTCGGGGTGGGCGTTGAAATGCTCGACGCTCAGCGTCTGAAGCCGGGTGAGCATCTCGTCGATCTCGGCCTTCTTGCTGATGAAGGCGTTGAGCGACGCCTCTTTGTTGCGTTGCGCCTTCTCGGCCCGTAGCTGGTGGCGGGGTGTGGTCAGGGGGTTCAGGCGTGTCATCGTGGCGGTCCTTGGTCGGGTTGCATCGTTTTCGTAGGGTCATGTTCGCTCTGGCGCGGAGGCTTATCAACTACATAAGCAAATGATTTTGAATGATAATCGGAGTGCGCAATGGAGGGTCTGAGCGAGCGCCAATACGCCGCCCGCGTTGGCTTTTCACGCGGGGCTATTCAGAAGGCCAAAGCGACAGGTCGGCTGGTTCTGTATGCTGATGGCAGCATCGACGCGGTGGCCAGCGATGCCCTGCGCGCCGAGTCGACCGATCCGTCGAAGACCCGGAAAACGCCGCAGCCAAAACTCAAACCTGTCCCGGAGGCGGCAGTGTCCGCCGTCGGCGAAACCCTGCGTGAACAGGGAATGGCGGCTCCGCCGGTCGGCAGCGGCACCACCTTCCTGCAGGCCAGGACCGCGAACGAGGTGCTGAAAGCCCAGGAACGTCGCCACCGGCTGCAAAAGCTGAAAGGCGAACTGGTGGACAAGGCCCGGGCAGAGGCCCTGATGTTCCGGCTTGCCCGCGAAGAACGCGACGGCTGGGTGACCTGGCCCGGACGGGTTGCGGCCCTGATGGCCTCTGAACTGACGGCGGCCATGGGAGACAGCAACATGGTGGAGGCGGCGGTGATGCAGAAGGCACTGGAGACCCATGTCCGCGCGCATCTCGACAGCCTTGCAGAGATCAGGACCGGGCTTGGATGACGATGTTTTCGCCTTCGATGGTGCCGCGTCTCTCCTGCGGGTCTGGTCGAGCGGGATCCGGCCTGACCCAAACCTGACGGTGTCGGAATGGGCGGATCAGCATCGGATGCTCTCCAGCCGCGCATCGGCTGAACCAGGGCGGTATCGCACGGCGCGCACGCCTTACATGCGCGAAATCATGGATGCGCTTTCACCGGCCAGCCCGGCGCAGCGGGTGGTGTTCATGAAGGCAGCGCAAGTCGGGGCGACGGAAGCGGGTAATTGCTTTATCGGCTTCGTCATGCATCACGCACCGGGGCCGATGCTGGCGGTCCAGCCGACGGTGGAACTGGCAAAACGCAATTCGCGCCAGCGGATCGATCCCTTGATCGAGGAAAGCCCGGAATTGCGGGAGCGGGTCAAGCCGGCGCGCTCGCGCGATGCGGGCAACACCATGCTGTCCAAGGAATTCGCGGGCGGCATCCTGATCATGACCGGCGCGAACTCGGCCGTGGGCCTGCGCTCGACGCCGGCGCGTTACATCTTTCTCGACGAGGTGGACGCCTATCCGGCCTCGGCTGACGACGAAGGCGATCCGGTCACGCTGGCCGAGGCGCGGTCGCTGACCTTCGCGCATCGGCGCAAGGTGTTTCTGGTCTCGACGCCGACGATCCGGGGGCTTTCCCGCATCGAGCGCGAGTTCGAGGCCAGCGACCAGCGGCGGTTCTTTGTGCCGTGTCCGCATTGCGACCAGACGCAATGGCTGAAATTCGATCGCCTGCGCTGGCAGAAAGGCCATCCGGAGACAGCGGAATACCATTGCGAGGGTTGCGAGCAGCCGATCGCAGAATACCACAAGACGGCCATGCTTGAAGCGGGCGAATGGCGGGCGACCGCGACTGCAGCCGATCCCGGCACTGTAGGCTATCATCTCTCGGCGCTCTATTCGCCGATCGGCTGGCTCAGCTGGGAGCGGATCGTGCGCGCATGGATCGCCGCCCAAGGTTCGGATGAGGCAATCAAGGCGTTCCGCAATACCGTCCTTGGCGAGACATGGGTCGAAACCGGTGAAGCGCCGGACTGGCAGCGGCTGGCGGATCGACGCGAGACCTGGAATGCTGGAACTGTGCCTGCGGGTGGTTTGTTCCTGACCGCAGGTGCCGATGTGCAGAAAGACCGGATCGAGGTCGATATCTGGGCCTGGGGCCGTGGGTTGGAATCCTGGCTGATCGATCACATTCTGATCGAGGGCGGACCCGGCGATCCGTTGTGCTGGCAGCAGCTGACCGATTTGCTCGGTCGGACATGGGCCCACGCCTCCGGCCAGTCGATGATGCTGGCGCGGCTGGCGATCGATACCGGCTATGAGACCAGTGCCGTTTATGGCTGGTCGCGGCAGGTTGGCTTCGCCCAAGTGGCCCCGGTAAAAGGTGTCGAGGGCTTCAACCGCTCAAGCCCGGTCACGGGCCCGACCTATGTGGACGCGACCATCGCGGGCAAACGGCTGCGCCGTGGCGCGCGGCTCTGGACGGTCGCAACCTCGACCTTCAAGACCGAGACCTATCGCTTCCTGCGACAGGACCGGCCAACGCGGGAGGAACAGGACGCCGGTGCGCTCTGTCCGCCCGGCACGATCCACCTGCCGGATTGGGCGGATGATGAATGGCTGAAGCAGTTCACCGCCGAGCAACTGGTGACGGTGCGCACGAAACGCGGCTTTGCCCGGCTGGAATGGCAGAAGCTGCGCGAACGCAACGAGGCGCTGGATACACGGGTTTATGCCCGCGCGGCGGCGTGGATCCTCGGGGCAGATCGCTGGCCGGAGGCGCGGTGGGCCGATCTCGAAACTCAGCTTGGTGTCGCGGCGGATCCATCGGAACTCGGGCCAGGTGCAAACGCACCGGCATCAAGACAGACGGGACCGCGGCGGCTGACCGTGCGCTCCAGTTACATGGGCTAGGGATTTGGCGATTCAGCGCATGCTGGATGTGGGGCAGATCATTAAAGGCAGCATTTCTTGAACTTCTTGCCGCTGCCGCAGGGACAAGGATCGTTGCGGCCGGGCTTGGCCGGCGTCTTTGTGAGGGCCTCTGTCCAGGGGGCCACGCGCAAAGCGTTGTCAACTTTGCGTATCTTCTGCCGGTCGAGGAACTCGTCGGAATAGCAGTGCCATTTCGACAATTCTTCGATGGCATCGGTGATCAGGGATTTTTGATAACGACGGTTTGCGGGTGAACCATCTGCATTGAGCGTGGCCTGCAAATCCTCAAGGAAATGCCCGAAATCGCAGTAATCCTTCGGGATCAGGCCCTTGTCGAATACCTCGCGTACATCCTCCGACATGTCATCCAGCCCGAGGGCAGCTATCGCGTCCATCCAGCCGGTGAGGACGTCAGTCGACTCCTTGGGGCATCGCTGACGAAAGGTCCGAAAGTAATCCTCGATCACCTCGCGTTGAGCGGGGTGCCCTTGCGCGATCAAAACGAGGGCGCTCATCAGGGACGAACGCGCATATTGATCGGCCGTCTTGTCCTCGATTGCCTCGAACAGGGGTTGTACATCACCGTCGAATGTTGCGGCGATGACGCGAAAGCTTGTTTCAGTGACGGCGTCTCCCAATAGATAATCGATGACCTTGGTTGGAAGACGGAGCATCCGAACCAATGGGCGATAGGCCTTTGGATCTTGCCATTCGCCAAGCATGTGGAACACCGGAATAAGGGCCATCAGGTCAGAGTCTCTCATCGCCGGGATACGCTGCCGTGTCAGGCGGCTGACCAGGTCGATAAAGATCGGCACCATTTCATCCTGCCTGGCGCGTGCTTCCGTCATCGCAGCTTTCGGGAAAATGTCGTCGCGCGCGAGATCGCGCATGATGTCTGCTGGGGTCATGGCTCGCCTTGAGTCGGTGGTTGTTTGGCTCAATGAAACATATTCGGAGTTGAGGTCAATCCAGATGCCGACATCGACGGAACTCCGCGCCCGCCGCGACGCATTGGCCGCACAGCGCTCGTCTGGCGTGGCGCGCGTCAGCTATGACGGCAAATCCATCGATTACCGCAGCGTGGCAGAAATCGACCGTGCCATCGAGGCACTCGACCGTGAGATCGCGGCAGCCGAGGGACGCCGCATCGTGCGGCAGGTGCGTGTGACAACGACAAAAGGGCTCTGATCCATGGGTCTGCTTGATCGCTTTCGCCGCCAACCCCCGGGCGGCCCCGCTGCCGTGCGCGCTCGTCTGGAGGGGGCGATGTCCAGACGCCGCCTGCGCGGCTGGAACCCGCCCTTGGAAAACATCAATTCGCTGGTCGCCTCGGGTGGCCCGCGGCTTCTGGCCCGCTCGCGCGAACTGGTGGTCACCAACGGATACGCAGCCAATGCCTGCGAGGCGTTTGCGTCGAACCTCATTGGCGACGGGATCAAGCCCTCGTCGCTGATCGCAGATGCGGAGTTGCGCGACAGGGTTCAAAGGCTCTGGCTTGCCTGGACCGACGAGGCCGATGCCGACGGGCTGACCGACTTCTACGGTCTGCAGGCGATGGTGGCGCGCGAGATGTTTGTCGCCGGAGAATGCTTCGTTCGATTGCGACCCCGGCGCGCCGAGGATGGGCTGCTTGTCCCGCTGCAACTGCAGCTTCTGCAATCCGAGATGCTGCCGTTCGAGAAGACCGAAACCGCCGCCAACGGCAATCGCATCCGCTGCGGCATCGAGTTTGACCAGATCGGCCGCCGCGTTGCCTATCACTTCCGCCGCCGCCATCCGGGCGACAGCACCGATCAGCGTTTTGCGGTGCCAGAAACCGTGCGCGTGCCGGCGACGGACGTGCTGCATATCTACCGCCCCATTGATGCGGGGCAAATCCGTGGCCTGCCGCATGTCGCACCTGCCATGGTGCGGCTGTTTCTGCTCGACCAGTACGACGACGCCGAGTTGGACCGCAAGAAGACCGCCGCGATGTTTGCAGGGTTCATCACCAAGACCGCGCCGGAAGAGCCAATGATGGGCGAGGTTGAGGCGGACCTCGACGGGGCGGCCATCGCCAGCTTGGAGCCGGGCACCATGCAGGTGTTGCTGCCCGGTGAGGACGTGAAGTTCTCGTCTCCCGCCGACGTGGGTGGCGGCTACGAGGCCTTTCAGTATCGCACGCTGCTTTCAGTCTCAGCTTCCCTCGGGCTGCCGTATCATCTGGTCACCGGCGATGTGCGCCAGGCCAACTATTCGAGCCTGCGCGCAGAGCTGGTCGAGTTCCGTCGCCGCGTGGGTCAGCTGCAGCATGGCGTCATTGCCCACCAACTGTGCCGACCAATCTGGCGGCGGTGGCTGGAAACGGCTGTGCTGTCGGGGGCGTTGGACCTCGGCAATCCCGCTGCAGCCCGGCCAGTGCAATGGATTCCGCCACGCTGGGACTGGGTCGATCCCTTGAAAGACATTCAGGCACAGGTGCTGGCGATGGAAGCCGGCATCACCTCTCGGCGCAAGGTGGTCGAGGCCACCGGCTATGACGTCGAAGAAGTGGACCGTGAGAATGCGGCGGATGCCAAACGCGTCGCCGATCTGGGTCTGAGCTACCGCGCGAGCCCCGGTGAAACACAGGGCGCGCGGGCAACACCCGTGAAGCGGCCAAACGCCGGTAATGGGGCGGGCGAGGATGAGACCACTGATGACGGATCCGCGACGACCGATCCCGCCACCAAACAGGAGTGACAATATGACAAGCTGGTATGCGATCCGCGCCCGTGGGCCCGAAACAGTGAAGGCTGGCGCGGAAGTGTCGATCTATGACGAGATCGGCGCTTACGGAGTTTCGGCGAAAGGGTTTCTGGCCGAACTCGGCGCGCTGCCCGAGGGAGCGCCGGTCGATCTGCGGCTGAACAGTCCGGGCGGATCGGTCTTTGATGCGGTGGCGATCTACAATGCGCTGAAGCGCCACGATGGGAAGGTCACCGTCTGGATCGACGGCATCGCGGCATCGGCTGCGTCCTATGTCGCAATGGCGGGCGACGAGATCGTCATGCCGGAAAACGCCTTCCTGATGATCCACGACCCGTCCGGGCTGGCAATGGGTACCGCGGGCGATATGCGCGCCATGGCCGAGGCGCTCGACAAGATCGCGGGCAGCCTGGTTCGCGGATATGCCGCCAAGTCCGGCAAGACCGATGACGAGATTGCAGCGCTGATGGTGGCCGAGACCTGGTTCGATGCAGCCGATGCGGTGGCGGCGGGCTTCGCGGATCGAATGGCCGAGCCGGTGCGGATGGCCGCACACTTCGACATCGCGCAGTTCCGCAATGCGCCGCCGGATCTGATCGAGGTAGTGGAAATCGCGGGCGACGAGGATGACGCAGAAGGAGAAAACAGCCTTGAGCCAGAGCCCGGCAGCATCGCGGAAGGGGACGGAAAGCCCGCCGGAGATGCCGTGGACAAAGGCACCGACGATGTGACGATTGCGCCCGGGGGGCATGTTGACGCTGCCGACATGCCCAATTCTGAGGTTCCGGTCGCATATCAGGGCGACGCCCAGCCTGAACCGACTGCAATCCGCGCCGAAGCGATCGCTCACGCCCGCGCCATCGTTGATCTCTGTCGCCTTGCGGGCCAGCCACAGATGGCGGGTCGGTTCCTCGAACAGGATTCCAGCCTCGACGACGTTCGCACCGCGCTGCTCGCAATCAAAGCCGAAGCCGAGCCCGACATTGCCGGGCATCACGCCCAACCGGGCCGGACCACGACGGCGCGCCCCTGGGGCGATGTCATTGCCCGCACATTCAAACTGAAAGGATGACCCCATGACCACGCTGATTGAAGGCAAGCACCCCGGAGGCTTCCTCGTCTGGGAAGCCTTTCGTGACTATACCCGTGTCAACGGCGGAGTAAAATCCGACCATTGGGCGGCGCAAAAGTCGGCCACTTTGGATTTGGGTGTGACGCGCGCCACGATGCGGCGGCCAGGCAGCAGCGCTCTTCATATAGCTGGCGGCTGCCTGGCCGCCTTGGCCC
>JAIOJF010000040.1 GCA_019911965.1 Paracoccaceae bacterium
CGCCTGAAGCCCCCCCCGAACCGTCCGCCGCCGCACCGGCGCAGCCGAAGGCCGGGCTGGTCAACCGCATCCTTGGCCGCAACCGCGCCGATGCGCCCGTCATCCGCCGCGTCCTCGACGATGCGATGCTGGAAAGCCTTGAGGAATTGCTGATCTCGGCAGATATGGGCGTGGAAACCGCCCTGCGCGTGACGGCCAACATGGCCGAGGGCCGGTTCGGGCGGAAATTGTCGACGCACGATATCAAGCGCCTGCTGGCAGACGAGATAGCCGCGATTCTGGCACCTGTCGCGCGGCCAATGCCGATCTATTCAAAAAAGCCGCAGGTGGTGCTGGTGGTCGGGGTCAACGGCTCGGGCAAGACCACCACAATCGGCAAGCTGGCCAGCCAGTTCCGCGCCGCCGGTAAATCCGTGGTGATCGCCGCAGGTGATACGTTCCGCGCCGCCGCGGTAGAACAATTGCAGGTCTGGGGCGAACGCGCCGGCGTGCCGGTGATGACAGCACCCGAAGGCTCGGACCCTGCCAGCCTGGCCTTCGAGGCGATGGTCAAGGCCGAACAGGACGGTGCCGATCTGTTGCTGATCGACACGGCGGGCCGCTTGCAGAACCGCGAGGATCTGATGCAGGAACTGGCCAAGATCGTCCGCGTCATCGGCAAGAAAGACCCTGACGCACCCCACAACACGCTGCTGGTGCTGGATGCCACCACCGGCCAGAACGCCCTGAGCCAGGTCGAGATTTTCCAGAAGATCGCCGATGTCTCCGGGCTGGTGATGACCAAGCTCGACGGCACCGCGCGGGGCGGCGTTCTGGTGGCGCTGGCGGATCGCTTCGGCCTGCCGATCCATGCCATCGGCGTCGGCGAACAGATCGACGATCTGCAAGCCTTTGATCCCGCCGATTTCGCCCGCGCCCTCACGGGAGCGGAAAACTGACCAATTCGACCTTGTTCGCGAAACACTCTCGGGGCGAAGGACAGAATGATCTTCGTTCTGATCCGCGGGAGGCAGACAGCCCCCCTGTCTGCGCCGGGTAGCGGAACGGCATGTCAGACTGGCTGATCTCGCTGGAAGGCACCGAGGCCGGGCGGCATCTGGCAATGGCGCTGGCGCTTCTGGCGGCGGTGCTGCATGCCGGATTCGGTGCGATGCAGAAAGGCCGGTTCGATCCCTGGATCGCACGCGGCGCGATTGATCTCTGCTATGGGCTGATGGCGGTGCCGTTCGCCCTGTTCGTGGTGCCCTTCCCCGAGCCGCATATGTGGCCGATCTTTGCCGGGGCCTTCGTGATCCACACTGCCTACAAGATGCTGCAGGCGCGGGCCTACAGCCTTGGGGCTTACACGGTCGTCTACCCGGTGGTGCGTGGCACCGGGCCTTTGGTCACGGTGTTTGCCGCCGGTATCGTCTTTGGCGAAAGCTACGGCGCGCTGCAATGGGCCGGGGTGATGACGCTGATCGCGGGCATTTTCGGCCTCGCGCTTTACAATTACCTGAAAACCAGGCTGGATCGCGGCATCCTGAAACAGGCGCTGGGGATGGCGTTCCTGACCGGTATTTCGGTCGCCGCCTATACTACCTTCGACGCCTACGGTATCCGCGCCACCGCCGATCCGTTCACTTTCCTCGCCTGGTTCTTCATGTTCGACGGTATCGTCATGCCTTTGCTGGTGCACCGCCGCCTGATCCGGCTGGACCGGCGGGACCGTCTGCCACTGGCACGCCGCGCCTTCATCGGCGCATTGGTCGCCTATTTCTCGTTCGGCTCGATCATGCTGGCCACACGGCTGGACAAGGTCGGCGAGGCGGCGGTGTTGCGCGAAACCTCGACCCTGTTTGCCGCGCTGATCGGCATCGTCTTTCTGAAGGAAACCGTCGGGCCGCGCCGCACCGCGCTGATGGCCTTGATTGCACTTGGTGCGGTAATGGTGGAATTCGGTGGCTGAAATGTCTAAAGGGACGCCCATGAGCGAGCAAAAGAAAATATCGACCGGCCTGAAGCTGACCCTGGAACTGGGCCCGATCGTCCTGTTCTTCCTTGGCTATACCCGCATCAAGGACAGGCAGTTCGACCTGTTCGGCCAGTCTTATGAAGGCTTCATTGTCGCTACCGCGATCTTCATTCCGGTGCTGCTGATCGCCACCGGAATCCTGTGTTGGAAGACCGGCAAGCTCAGCCGGATGCAGTTGATGACGGCGGTGCTGGTGGTGGTGTTCGGCGGGCTTGGCATCTGGTTCAACGATGACAGTTTCTTCAAGATGAAGCCCACCATCCTTTACGTGATGTTCGCGGCGGTGCTGGGTTTCGGGCTGTTGCGCGGCGAAAGTTACCTGCAATATGTGATGGACGAGGCGATGCCCCTGGCGCGTGAAGGCTGGATGATCTTCACCCGCCGCATGGCCGCGTTCTTCGTGGCCCTGGCCATCGCGAACGAGGCGATCTGGCGCAGCATGTCCACCGACGCCTGGGTCAATTTCAAGACTTTCGGTCTGACCGGCCTGATGTTCGTGTTCTTCATGAGC
This sequence comes from Paracoccaceae bacterium, assembly GCA_019911965.1. Lineage (GTDB taxonomy): Bacteria > Pseudomonadota > Alphaproteobacteria > Rhodobacterales > Rhodobacteraceae > UBA5972. The sequence goes on from JAIOJF010000040.1 coordinate 2,526, forward strand.
CAGTTGAAGCTGTTCTCGAAATACGCGATCGAGGATGTCAGCAACCGCGATCGGGGCGACCGGCGGTGAATATTGACGCGCGGCGCAAAACCGCCTAAACGCGTTCCCGTGGCGATTTGTTACCGGATTGTGGGCCACGTTAAACATCCCACTAAAGAGGTCGCGGCATTAAACCCCCGATCCATTTGCGGTACGGGGGTTTTTTTGTGCGGCTCGCCAGAACGGAGAGAACAAGATGAGCGAGACCTGGAACACCAAGACCAAGCTGGTCCATGCCGGCAGCCGCCGCAGCCAATATGGCGAGGTCAGCGAGGCGATTTTCCTGACGCAAGGGTTCGTCTATGAAACTGCCGAAGCCGCCGAAGCGCGGTTCATCGAGACCGGCACGGATGAATTCATCTATGCCCGCTACGGCAACCCCACCGTGCGCATGTTTGAAGAGCGGATTGCTGCGCTGGAAGGCGCGGAAGACGCCTTCGCCACCGCATCGGGCATGGCAGCGGTCAACGGTGCGCTGTTTGCGGGACTGAAGGCCGGCGATCACGTTGTTGCGGCGCGGGCATTGTTCGGCTCGTGCCTTTACGTTCTGGAAACCCTGCTGGTGCGCTTCGGGGTCGAGGTGACCTTTGTCGACGGCACCGATCTCGATCAATGGCGGTCTGCCGTCCGCGCGGATACCCGTATCTGTTTCGTCGAAGCCCTGTCGAACCCGACGCTTGAGGTGATCGACATCGCCGGTGTGGCAGAGATCGCCCATGCCGCAGGTGCCCTGCTGGTGGTCGATAACGTCTTCGCCACGCCGGTTTTCCAGCGCACGCTGACGCTCGGGGCCGATGTGGTGGTCTATTCCGCCACCAAGCATATCGACGGTCAGGGCCGTTGCCTTGGCGGCGTGGTGCTGGGCACGAAGCATTTCATCCGCAAGGTGCTGGAGCCCTATCTGAAACATACCGGCGGCGCGCTCAGCCCGTTCAACGCCTGGGTGATGCTGAAAGGCATGGAAACCCTCGATCTGCGTTGCCGCGCCGGGGCGGAAACCGCCACCATGCTGGCCGAACGCCTCGATGGCCATGCGAAACTGGCGCGAGTGATCTATCCCCATCTCGCCAGCCACCCGCAGGCGGCGCTGGCGAAACGGCAGATGAGCATGGGCGGCACCGTCCTGTCGCTGGACATCAAGGGCGGCAAGGAGGCTGCGTTCCGCTTCCTGAACGCGCTGCAGATCATCCTGATTTCCAACAATCTCGGCGATGCGAAATCGCTGGTCACGCATCCGGCAACCACCACGCATCAGCGGCTGACACCCGAGCAGCGGGCGGCCCTTGGGATCGGCGACGGGCTGGTGCGGATTTCGGTCGGGCTGGAAGACAGCCGTGATCTGCTGGCAGATATCGAAGGCGCGTTAACCTTCTATTAACAACCAATGGTTGTTAATACAGCTTGCAATCTACTCAAACGAGCCTAAGATTCGAGATAAACCAGAAACGCGCCAAAAACACGCGCATTGGCGCTGGAAATCCGATCCGTTACGCCCAACTATGCGTATTCACGGTGAAACCAAGGGGACGTCCATGAACATTCATGACCCGGCTATTGAAACCGAACGCGATGACAAGGCACCTGTGATCCGTCCGACCCGCGCCCAGGCCGAAGAAGCGGTGCGTACATTGCTGCGCTGGGCCGGGGATGACCCGGAACGCGAGGGGCTGCTGGACACGCCGGCCCGCGTCACCAAAGCCTATGGCGACTGGTTTCGCGGCTATGACGAAGATCCGGGCGCGATGCTGCAACGCACCTTCGAGGAGGTCGCGGGCTATGACGAAATGGTCGTTTTGCGCGATATCCGCTTTGAAAGCTATTGCGAACACCATATGGCACCGATCATCGGCAAGGCGCATGTCGCCTATATCCCGACCGATCGCGTGGTCGGCATCTCAAAGCTGGCGCGCGTGGTCGATGCCTTTGCCAAGCGCCTGCAGGTGCAGGAAAAGATGAACGCTCAGATCGCCGCCACGCTGAACGACGTGCTGCAGCCAAGGGGCGTTGCGGTGGTGCTGGAAGGCGAACATCACTGCATGTCCACGCGCGGCGTGCACAAGCCGGGCGTGTCGATGGTGACCACCACCATGCTGGGCGAGTTCCGCACCGACCGCGATCTCAGGCGCGAATTCATGAACATCATCGGCAACCCGACCAACCGCAGCGGCTGAGGCACGAAGCGGGCGCGCCTGATGGCCTGCCGGGGCAAATCCCCTTGACACCATCGCGCCCTGCGACCAACCGTTCCGGTCATGGTTGACCTGCGCCCCGTCGGATATGTCATCGGCCTCCTCGCCACCGTGCTGGGTGGTACGATGATTTTGCCGATGCTGACCGACATCGCCTATGGCAACGGCGAATGGCCGGTTTTCGCGATTTCGCTGGTGCTGACCTGCCTGACCGGTGGATTACTGGCGCTGACCTGCCAGAACGGCGCGGGCGAAGGGCTGACGATCCAGCAGACCTTCCTTCTGACCACCGGCGTCTGGCTGGTTCTGCCGATCTACGGCGCGTTGCCTTTCTGGCTGGGCGCGACCGAAGCGCGATTCGTCGATGCCTTTTTCGAGGCGATGTCGGGCATGACCACCACCGGCTCGACCGTGTTCACCGGCCTCGATGACCTGCCGCGCGGGTTGTTGCTGTGGCGCGGGTTACTGCAGTGGTATGGCGGCATCGGCATCATCGTCTTCGCGCTGGTCTTCCTGCCGATGCTGAAGGTCGGCGGCATGCAGATTTTCCGCACCGAAAGCTTCGAGACCTTCGGCAAGATCCTGCCCCGCGCCGCTGAAATCGCGCGCCGCATCTTCGTGATCTATCTCGGGCTGAGCGTGGCCTGCATCCTGGCCTATCTGGCCGTCGGCATCGCGCCGTTCGACGCCATCGTGCATGCCATGACCACGATATCGACCGGCGGATTTTCCACTTATGACGCCTCGTTCGGCATGTTCCAGGGCCCGGCGGAATATGTCGCCGCGCTGTTCATGATCCTCGCCAGCCTGCCCTTCGTGCGCTACGTGCAACTGATCGCCGGCACCGCCATGCCGCTGATACGCGACACCCAGGTGCGCGACTACCTGCTGATCATTTCCGCGATGGTGGTGGTGATCACCATCTACCGCATTCAGGTCAACGGCGATTATCTGGAACATTCGGTACGCGAGGCCCTGTTCAACGTCACCTCGATCATCTCCGGCACCGGCTATGCCAGCGTCGACTACCAGCTTTGGGGCGCGTTTCCGGTGGTGCTGTTCTTTCTGGTCGGCCTGATCGGCGGCTGCGCCGGCTCGACCGGGTGTTCGGTCAAGATATTCCGCTACCAGTTGCTGCTGGCCTCGATCCGCAGCCAGGTGCGCAAGATCCACACCCCCAGCGGTGTGTTCATTCCACGCTACGATGGCCGTCCGGTGCCCGAGGGGGTGCTGTCGTCGGTGATGGCCTTCTTCATGCTGTTCATGGTGTCGCTGGCTTTGCTGTCGATCCTGCTGGCGATGACCGGGCTCGACATGATCACGTCGGTATCGGGTGCCGCCACCGCGCTGGCCAATGTCGGCCCCGGCCTCGGTGACGAGATCGGGCCGTCGGGCAATTTCGGACATCTGAACGATTCGGCGAAATGGCTGTTGATCGCGGGCATGCTGATCGGTCGGCTGGAGCTGATGTCGGTCTATGTCCTGTTCACCATCAGCTTCTGGCGGAGATAGGTGATGGCAGACAGCCAGCGCCCGCTTGGTGCGGAAATCTCCCATGCCCTGAAGGCCCGCGGCGTCGAGGTGATTTTCGGCATTCCCGGTGTGCATAATGTCGAGATGTATCGCGGCATCGAACAGGCCGGACTGACCCATATCCTGGCCCGCCACGAACAGGGCGCCGGGTTCATGGCCGATGGCTATGCCCGTGCCACCGGCAGGCCCGGCGTGGCCTTCGTGATCACCGGGCCGGGCCTGTGCAATATCCTGACGCCGCTCGGTCAGGCCTATTCCGACAGCGTGCCGATTCTTGTCATCTCGTCCTGTCTGGATGAAACCGCAGGCCGGCGCGGGCAATTGCACCAGATGAAGGATCAGCGGGCGGCGGCGGATTGCGTTGCCGACTGGTCTCTGGAGGCCCGCGATGCATCCGCAGCCTTCCGCCTGATCGACCGCGCCTTCGCGGAATTCAGGGCCGCGCGGCCCCGCCCCAAGCATATCCAGGTGCCGATTTCGCAACTGGGCAGACGCACACCACCAGCCCCGCCGCCGCCGCCTCTGCCACGGATGCCGGGGATCACGCCGATTGGTCTCGCGATGATGCTGCGGCTGTTGAAAAACGCCAGAAAGCCATTGTTCATCTTCGGCGGCGGGGCGCGTCGCGCCTCCGACAGTGCCATCCGCGTCACCCGCAAATTGGGTGCCGCTGCGTTTACCACCTATGCCGGTCGCGGCATCCTGCCACCGGACCATCCCCTGTTTCTGGGGGCCACGCTGCCGCGTGCCGCCAGTGTTGATCTGATCGCCGGGGCCGATGCGGTTCTGGCATTCGGCACCGAACTGGCCGAGGTCGATCTCTGGCGCGACCAATTGGGGCACGATGCGCCGCTGCTGCGGGTCGATCTCGATCCGGCGGTACTGGCGGGGGCGGACTGGCCGGTGCTGGCGGATGCCGCCGACGCGCTGGCCGCGCTGGATGAAGCCTTCGAGGTTGACCCGCCCCGGCAAAGCGACTGGGAGGCACGCGATATCGCAGCCTTCCGCCTGGCCGCGCGCGCGGCTTGCGACAGCGAACGCCCCGGCCTCACGCGTATCGTGGATGCGCTGGCTGCTGCACTGCCGCGCGATACCATGATCTTTTCCGACATGACCCAGCTTGCCTATGTCGCCAAGGAGGTCTGGGATATGCCCGCCCCCGATCTGTGGCATCATCCGACAGGCTTCGGTACGCTCGGCTATGCGCTGCCCGCGGCGATCGGCGGCAAGATCGGGCGCGGCGCCCTGCCGGTGGCGGCGATCGCGGGGGATTACGGCTTTCACTATACCTTGCAGGAACTGGGTGTGGCGGTCGAACTGGGGCTGAGCCTGCCGATCATCCTGTGGGATAATGCCAGGCTGGCGGAAATCGGCGATGCAATGCAGGCCGCGCAGATCGCGCCGAACGCGGTGGTCGCCCGCAACCCGGATTTCTGCGCACTGGCGCGCGCCTGGGGGGCAAGGGCGGTGAAACCCACGGACCTGAAAGACATGCCCGCCATAATGGCCGGGGCGCTCAATGCAGGCGTTCCGACCCTGATCCACCTGACGCCGGATATCCTGTAAACCCGGAAACGCCTTCTTTTTGGTCAAAATACTCCGGGGGTGCGGGGGCAGCGCCCCCGCGTATCACTGTGCCCAGCCCGGGTCACGCTTGTCCAGAAAGGCCTGTATGCCCTCTTCGGTGTCACGATACAGCATGTTCTCCACCATCACTTCGCCGGTATGGGCATAGGCCGCGTCCAGACCCATCGTGATCTGGTCGTAAAAGGCGCGTTTGCCGATCCTGACGGCGCGTCCCAGCTTGCCCGCGACAGTTTCGGCCAGTGTCTGCGTCTCGCGTGCCAGATCATCGCCCGCCACCACCCGGTTGACCAGCCCCAGCGCCTCGGCCCGCTCAGCTTCGATGAACTGGCCGGTCGTCAGCATCTCGAAGGCCTGTTTGCGCGGGATGTTGCGGCTGAGGGCAACCATCGGGGTGGAACAGAACAGCCCGATATTGACACCGTTCACCCCGAACCGTGTCCCCGCCGCGGCCACCGCCATGTCGCATGATGCCACCAACTGGCAGCCGGCGGCGGTGGCGATGCCGTGAACCTCGGCAATCACCGGCTGTGGCAGGCGAGGAATGGTTGTCATCATCGCCGCACAACGCTGGAACAGATCTGCGAAATAGGCCTTGCCGCCATCGCTGGCCTGCCGCCCCGCCGTCATCTCCTTCAGGTCATGGCCGGCGCAGAATGCCTTTCCGGCACCGCGGATCACCACGGCGCGGATCGTGCGATCCTTCATCAGTTGGTCGAACTGATCCTGCAGCGCCGCCAGCATGGCATCGCTCAGGGCATTCAGGCTCTTGGGGGTGTTCAGCGTCAACGTGGCCACAGCGCCAGCATCGTCGCGCAACAGGATCGGTTCGCGCATCGGCGTTTTACCTCTTGTCTCCGGGCGGCGTTGCGGCAAGTTTAGCCCGACGACAGGGCAGGGGAAAGACCGCAGATGAAACCGGTGATGACGATCGAACAATTGCACGACCTGATGATGCGGGAATTTCCCCAGATGGCCGAGAATTTCGACGTGACCGAGGTCCGCGACGATGGCGCGACGGTCAGGATGTTCATCGACAACAGCCATTTGCGCCCCGGCGGCACGGTGTCCGGCCCGACCATGTTCGCGCTGGCGGATTGCGCCTTCTACATGGCGACGCTGGCGATGATCGGCCCCGAGGCGCTGACCGTCACCACCTCGTGCTCGATCGACTTCATGCGCAAGCCTCGCCCCGGCGATCTGGTGGGCGATGCCCGCATCCTGAAACTCGGCAAGGCGCTGGTGGTCGGCGACGTGATGATCCATTCCATCCACGATCACAACCCGGTGGCACGCGCCAGTGTGACCTATTCGATCCCGCCAAAACGCACCGAAATTGGGGTATCATGATACCCAAATCACAAGTCACTGAAAACATACGCTTAATTCTCGCCTTGCGGCCTTGACGCGACGCTGAAAAGGCTTAGAAACCGCCCATCAGTTTACCGGTGCCGCACCAATGCCGCGCCGACCAATGCCAAACGGTGAGCACATGAAAACCTACACTGCACGACCGGCTGACATTGACAAGAAGTGGATCCTGATCGACGCCGAAGGCATCGTTCTGGGCCGTCTTGCCAGCATTGTCGCCATGCGCCTGCGCGGAAAGCACAAGGCAACCTTCACGCCGCATATGGATATGGGTGACAATGTCATCATCATCAATGCCGACAAGATCCAGCTGACCGGCAACAAGCGCGCCGACAAGATCTATTACTGGCATACCGGCCATCCGGGCGGCATCAAGCAGCGCAGCGCCGGCCAGATCCTGGAAGGCAAGTTCCCCGAGCGTGTCGTTGAAAAGGCGATCCAGCGGATGCTGCCGGGCGGCCCGCTGTCGCGCCAGCAGATGAAGAACCTCCGGGTCTATGCCAGTGCCGAACATCCCCACGAGGCGCAGAACCCCGAAGTCCTGGACATCAAGTCCATGAACCCGAAAAACACCCGGAGCGCGTAATCATGGCCGATCAGATCAATTCCCTGGAAGACCTTCAGGCCGCGGTTACCGGCGTTGCCCCGGTTGTCGAAGACGCCGCGCCGCGTGAACCCGTTCGCGATGCGCTGGGCCGGTCCTACGCCACCGGCAAGCGCAAAGATGCGGTTGCCCGCGTCTGGATCAAGCCGGGCTCCGGCAAGGTCACCGTCAACGGCAAGGACCTGGACACCTATTTCGCCCGTCCGGTGCTGCAGATGGTGCTGCGCCAGCCGTTCGAGGTTGCCGGTGTCACCGGCGAGTTCGACGTGATGGCCACGGTCAAGGGCGGCGGCTTGTCCGGCCAGGCCGGTGCGGTCAAGCACGGCATCTCCAAGGCGCTGCAGCTTTACGAACCGTCCCTGCGCGGCGCGTTGAAAGCCGCCGGCTTCCTGACCCGCGACAGCCGCGTGGTGGAACGAAAGAAATACGGCAAGCGCAAGGCGCGCCGGTCGTTCCAGTTCTCCAAGCGCTGATATCACAACGATTTTCTGCAAGGGGCCGTCCATTGGGCGGCCCTTTCGCTTTGCATTTTGTCGCACCCCGTTTGCCGGTCTTGACGGGCAGGGCCAACTGCCAATACCCCGTGCGGGCAACTTTGGGCGCTGGGCGCGGTCTGCACTGTCAGGCAACCGCGGCGCAATGCCCCGGTTTGTGAATGGTTGCCACATATGCATCGGGGTCTGGCAATGGAGAGCCCTGATGAGAACCATAATCGAACCTTTCCGCATCAAGTCGGTCGAGCCGATCCGCATGACCACCCGCGCCGAGCGCGAGGAATTGCTGAAGGCGGCGCATTACAACCTGTTCGGCCTGCATTCCGACGATGTGCTGATTGATCTTCTGACCGACAGCGGCACCGGTGCGATGTCGGCGGCGCAATGGTCGGCGGTGATGCGGGGCGATGAAAGCTATGCCGGTTCGCCGTCCTATTACCGGTTCGAGGCGGCAATCCGCGATCTGATGCCGTTCACCCATATCATCCCCACCCATCAGGGCCGCGCTGCCGAGGCGATCCTGTTCTCGCTGCTGGGGGGTGCCGGAAAAAACATCCCGTCGAACACGCATTTCGACACCACGCGCGGCAATATCGAAGGCACCGGCGCGCGCGCCCATGATCTGGTGATCGCCGAGGGGCGGGATCCGTCCTCGTTGCATCCGTTCAAGGGCAATATGGATACCGACCGACTGATTGCCTATCTCGATCAGCATGGCGACAGCGTGCCTTGCGTGATGCTGACGATCACCAACAATGCCGGTGGCGGCCAGCCGGTCAGCCTGGAAAATATCCGCGCCGTATCCGACATCGCCCGCGCGCGTGGCCTGCCGTTCATCATCGACGGTTGCCGTTTCGCCGAAAACGCCTGGTTCATCAAAAGCCGCGAGCCGGGGCAGGCGGATCGCGCCATCCGCGATATCGTGCGCGATTGTTTCAGCGTGGCCGACGGCATGACGATGAGCGCCAAGAAGGATGCCTTCGCCAATATCGGCGGCTGGCTGGCGCTGAACGACGATGCGCTGGCCGAACGCGCCCGCACTAGGCTGATCCAGACCGAGGGTTTCCCGACCTATGGCGGGCTGGCGGGGCGCGATCTGGATGCGATTGCGCAAGGGTTGGCCGAGATCATAGACGAGGATTACCTGCGCTACCGCATCCGCGCCAATGAATACATGGTCGAGCGGCTGGATGCCCTTGGCGTGCCGGTGGTGCAGCCCGCCGGCGGCCATGCGGTGTTCATTGATGCCCGCAAGTTCCTGCCGCATATCGACCCCTTGCACTATCCCGGTCAGGCGCTGGCCACCGCGCTCTATCTCGAAGGCGGCATCCGCACCTGCGAGATCGGCACGGTAATGTTCGGCCGCCAGCCCGATGGCAGCGAGATTCCGGCCTCGATGGATTTGTTGCGCATGGCGATGCCGCGGCGGACCTATACGCAATCGCATTGTGACTACCTGATCGAGGTGTTCGCCGATCTGGTCCGCGCCAGGGACTCGATTCGCGGCTTCCGGATTGATTGGGAACCGCCGATGATGCGGCATTTCACCTGCCATTTCGCGCCTTTGGCCTGACCGGCTGCGCCATCTTGCGCCGGGGCGGCGATGGACTTCGCCGCCCGGCCTGCCTATAAACTGCCCGACGCCGCAGCTTGCGTCGGGTTTATTGCTGAAGGATCGGTCGCATGGCAGTCGGGGTGTTTGATTCAGGGCTGGGCGGGCTGACGGTCTGGCGCGAAATCCGCGAACGGATGCCCGATCTGCCGCTGGTCTATTACGGCGACAACAAGATGGCGCCCTACGGTGTGCGCGACGCCGATGACATCTATGACTTGACCTGCGCCGGTGTTTCCCGCCTGTTCGAGGCCGGTTGCGATCTGGTGATCCTGGCCTGCAACACCGCCTCGGCAGCGGCCCTGCGGCGGATGCAGGAAAAATGGGTGCCGAAAGACAAGCGCGTGCTGGGGGTGTTCGTGCCGCTGATCGAGGCGCTGACCGAACGCCAGTGGGGCGACAATTCCGCCCCGCGCGAGGTTGGTGTGCGGCACGTTGCGCTGTTCGCCACGCCCTCCACCGTGGCCAGCCGCGCCTTCCAGCGTGAACTGGCCTTTCGCGCCATCGGCGTCGATGTCGAGGCCCAGCCCTGCGGCGGGCTGGTCGATGCGATCGAGGTCGGCGATCTGATCCTGGCCGAGGCGCTGGTGCGCAGCCATGTCGATGCGCTGCTGCGCCGGATGCCCCGCCCCGAAGCGGCGGTGCTGGGTTGCACGCATTACCCGATCATGGCCGATACCTTCCAGGAGGCGCTTGGCCCCGGCGTGCAGGTGTTCAGCCAGGGCCGTCTGGTCGCCGCCAGCCTTGAGGATTACCTTGCCCGGCATCCCGATATGTATGGCACAGGCAAGGCGTCCGAATTCCTGACCACCGGCAATCCAAGGTCGGTATCGGATCAGGCAACGCGCTTCCTGCGACAGGATATCCGATTTCAGTCGGCGTGATTGAACCCCGCCACAAAAGCCCTTACATCGCCACCTGAAACCCCTGAAAGGGAGTGTCCGCATGAGTGTTACCAAGAATGTCGCCATCCTGGGGGCCTCGGGCTATACCGGGGCCGAACTGGTCCGCCTGATCGTCACCCATCCGGGCATGCGCATTGCCGCCCTTTCGGGCGACCGCAAGGCCGGCATGGCGATGGCCGAGGTGTTCCCGCATCTGCGCCACATCGACCTGCCGCCACTGGTGACGATTGACGAGATTGATTTTGCCGGCATTGATCTGGTGTTCTGCGCGCTCCCGCATGGCCTCAGCCAGGCGATTGTGCGTGAATTGCCGAAATCGGTGAAAGTGGTCGATCTCGGGGCCGATTTTCGCCTGCGCGACCCCAAGGATTACGAGAAATGGTATGGCCGCGCACATGACGCGCCGGAAATCCAGCCCGAGGCGGTCTACGGTCTGACCGAGTTTTACCGCGACGATATCCGCACTGCGCGGCTCGTTGCCGGCACCGGCTGCAATGCCGCCACGGTGCAATTCGCGCTGCGCCCGCTGATCTCGGCCGGGGTGATCGATCTGGATGAAATCATCTGCGATCTGAAGAACGGCGTGTCCGGGGCGGGGCGGTCGCTGAAGGAAAACATGCTCTATGCCGAGCGCGCCCAGGACGTTGCCGCCTATTCCTTCGGCGGCACGCACCGGCATCTGGGCGAGTTCGATCAGGAGTTCAGCCTGCTGGCCGGGCGCGACGTGCGGATCGTGTTCACGCCGCATCTGGTGCCGGCCAATCGCGGCATTCTGGCCACCTGTTACCTGAGGGGCGATGCCGGTGCGATCCACGACGCGATGGTATCGGCTTATGCGGATGAGCCCTTCGTGGTGGTTCTTCCGAAAGGCAAGATGCCGGGGATGAGCGATGTCCAGGGCTCGAACTTCGTGCATATCGGCGTCGCGGGCGACCGGGTATCGGGGCGCGCGATGGTGGTGGCGACGCTCGACAACCTGTGCAAGGGCTCCAGCGGGCAGGCGTTGCAGAATGCAAATCTGATGCTGGGATTTGATGAAACGGCGGGGCTGATGCTGGCGCCGGTCTTTCCATGAATGAGGTGAGGTGATGGCTGTCGGTGGCCTGAAGAAGAAGCGGCGGATACAATTGATCATCGTCGCAATGGTGTTTCTGGCCGGTGCGACCGGGCTGGTCGGCTATGCGCTGCGCGATGGCATCTCGTATTTCCGCGCTCCCAGTCAGGTGGCTGAAGCCCCCCCGGGCCCGGACGAGACATTCCGCCTCGGTGGTCTGGTCGAGACCGGCACGCTGGTGCGTGGTCAGGGCGAAACCGTGACCTTCTCGGTGACCGATGGCGGTGCCTCGGTCAAGGTGTCCTTCACCGGCATCCTGCCCGATCTGTTTGCTGAAGGCCAAGGCATGATCGGCACCGGCAAGCTTGTGAACAACGTCTTCCAAGCTACTGAAATCCTTGCCAAACATGACGAGAATTACATGCCAAAGGAAGTAGCCGACGCGCTGAAGGAGCAAGGCCACTACAAGGCACCGTCCGATCAGTAACGGCTTTGTTAACCTGATTTCGACAGGCTTTCCGGTGTTTTAACCGGCGCTGGAGGCCTGAAATGCTGTCGACCAGACAGATTGCCCGCGAAATCGTTGCCCGCGAGGGCGGCTATGTCGATGACCCCGACGATCCCGGCGGGGCCACCATGCACGGCGTCACATTGGCGACGCTGAAACGGCTGGGGCTGGACCTGGATGGCGACGGTGTGATCACAAAATCCGATGTGGCGCAGGTAACGGCCGCGCAGGCGGAAGACATCTTTCTTGAGCATTATTTCCGCCGGCCGGGGCTGGCAGACCTGCCCGAAATGCTGCAGGCCAGCGTCTTTGACATGTATGTCAATGCCGGGGTGAACGCCATCCGGGTATTGCAAAATTTGTTGAATGACATGGGCTTGCCGATCGAAGTTGACGGGGCTCTCGGGCCGCAGACCTTGCAGGCGGCAGCGCAGGCGGCGCGGCTGGCACCGGATCACCTGGCCGACGCATACGGCATCGCGCGGCGGGAATACTATTACCGGCTGGGCGATATGCGCCCCGCATCGCGCAAATTCGCCACCCGCCGGGATGGCGGCAAGGGCGGCTGGATCCGTCGCGCCGAGGCGTTCATTGCGCCGCGCTTTCATTTGAGCGACGCGCAGCATCGCGCAAGGGTGGCGTCATGGGGCTGATCACATCCGTTCTGGGCCGTGGTGGCGCGGCGGCTGAAATCGGTGCGGCAGCAACCGGGCTGGCCGAGGTATTCGTGCCGAACGCCACCAAGTCGATGACGCTGGAGCATCAGGCTGTGGCTGCGGCGCTTGGCCAGCTTGGGCTGGAGTTTCAACTGACCCCGCTGGGCCGGTTCGACCGCTTCGTCAACGCCCTGAACCGCCTGCCGCGCCCGGCGCTGGCGCTGGGAACCATCGGCCTGTTCGTCTATGCAATGACCGATCCGGTGCATTTCGCCGCACGGATGCAGGGGCTGGCAGCGGTGCCCGAACCGCTCTGGTGGTTGCTGGGGGCGGTGGTGTCGTTTTACTTCGGTGCGCGCGAATTGTTCTATCAGCGCGGCGGACGGATCGGCCCGATCGCCACGCCCGCGCCTGTAGCCACGCCAGGCGCCGACAACCCCGCGCTGGCCGAATGGCGCGCCGCCAGCGGCGGGAACGACTTCCCGCTACGCTGAAGAAAAACACCGCCCGATCACGGCGTTTGTCATTTGAAGCCCGGCTGAGAACCCCTTATGCTCGTGGTCCGATCCCTCAGGACAGGACGCCGCGACATGATTGCTGAACTCGGCCACTTCGCATTGATACTCGCCTTCATGGTGTCCATCGCACAGGCCATCGTGCCGATGGTCGGGGCACAGAAAGGCTGGGCCGGCTGGATGGGTGTCGGCGTGCCTGCGGCAATGGCGCAATTCGCGCTGGCAGCGGCGGCTTTCGCGGCGCTGACCTATTCCTTCGTGGTCTCGGATTTCTCGGTGGCGCTGGTCGCCAACAACTCGCATTCGCTGAAACCGATGCTCTATAAGGTGACCGGCACTTGGGGCAATCACGAAGGCTCGATGCTGCTCTGGGTGCTGATCCTGGCGCTGTTCGGCGCGGTTGTGGCGGCGTTCGGCGCGAACCTGCCGGATCGTTTGAAGGCGCGGGTGCTGTCGGTGCAGGCGGCGGTCGGTGCGGCGTTCTTCGCGTTTCTTCTGTTCACCTCGAACCCGTTTCTTCGGCTGAGTTTTCCGCCGCTTGACGGCTCCGGTTTGAACCCGCTGTTGCAGGATCCGGGCCTCGCGTTTCATCCGCCGTTCCTCTATCTCGGCTATGTCGGGCTGTCCACGTCGTTTGCCTTTGCCGTTGCTGCGCTGATCGAAGGGCGGGTCGATGCCGCCTGGGCGCGCTGGGTGCGGCCCTGGACGCTGGCGGCCTGGATGTTCCTGACCATCGGCATCGCGCTCGGCTCCTGGTGGGCCTATTACGAGCTTGGCTGGGGCGGCTGGTGGTTCTGGTACCCGGTCGAAAACGCCAGCTTCATGCCCTGGCTGATCGCCACCGCCTTGCTGCATTCCGCCATCGTGGTGGAAAAGCGCGAGGCGCTGAAGACATGGACGGTGCTGCTGGCGATCATGGCGTTTTCGTTTTCGCTGATCGGTACTTTCATCGTGCGCTCGGGCGTCATCACCTCGGTCCATGCCTTTGCCAACGATCCCGAACGCGGTGTGTTCATTCTGGCGATCCTGGCCGTCACCATCGGCGGTTCGCTGACATTGTTCGCCGCGCGCGCCGGGTCGCTGACCTCGAAGGGTGTGTTTTCGCTGGTCAGCCGCGAATCGGCGCTGATGCTGAACAATGTCCTGCTGGTGGTGGCGACGTTCGTGGTGTTCATCGGCACCGTCTGGCCGCTGATCTCCGAGATGACCTTCGGGCGGAAACTGTCGGTCGGCGCGCCGTTCTTCGACATGGCGTTCACGCCGTTCATGGTGGTGCTGGCGATGGTGCTGCCGCTCGGTGCGGTGATGCCGTGGAAACGCGCCGATCTCGGGCGCTCGATGCGGCCCCTCTGGGGGGTGCTGGCGGCCTCGGTTACATTCGGTGCATTGGTGCTGGTGGTACAGACCGGTACGCGGATGATGGCGCCGATCGGCCTGGCGCTGGCGGCCTGGCTGATCCTGGGTGCGCTGGCCGATCTTGGCGCGCGGGTGCGCCTTGGCAAGGTAGGCTTTGCCGAGACCTTGCGCCGCCTTGGCAACCTGCCCCGGGCCGAGCTTGGCAAGTTCCTGGCACATGCCGGGCTTGGTGTCACGATCTTCGGCATCGCTGCAATCACCGCCTGGGAGACCGAGGATATCCGCGTCGCCAAACCCGGTGACAGCTTTATCATCAGCGGCCCAGCCACCGAATACCAGATCCGTTTCGACGACGTGCGCTCGGTGCAGGGCCCGAATTATCAGGCCACGCAGGGAGTGTTCACGGTGCTGGTCGATGGTGACGAGATCGCCACCCTGCGCCCGGAAAAGCGGGTCTACCCGGTCAGCCGGATGCCCACCACCGAGGCGGCGATGGATATCGGGTTCTGGCGCGATGTCTATCTGGTGATCGGTGATCCGCAGGAGCAGGGCGGCTTTGCCGTTCGCGCCTATGTCAAGCCGTTTGCCAACTGGATATGGGCCGGTGCGATCATCATGGCGCTTGGCGGCCTGGCCAGCCTCAGCGACCGGCGTTACCGGGTTGCCGCGGGGGCGCGGCGGCGCGGCGCGGCTGTGGCGGCGGAGTGAGAGTTATGAAGCGATTGCTGCTTATCCTGATCCTGCTGGCCAGCCCGGCGCTGGCGGTGCAACCGGATGAAATCCTTGCCGATCCGGTTCTTGAGGAACGTGCGCGCGACATTTCAAAAGGTCTGAGATGCCTTGTCTGCCGCAACGAAAATATCGACGACAGCAATGCCGGTCTGGCGCGTGATCTTCGCCTTTTGGTCCGCGAACGCCTGGTTGCGGGCGACAGCGACGATCAGGTTACTGCCTTTGTGGTGGCACGCTACGGCGAATACGTGCTGTTGCAGCCAAAGGCCACCGGCAGCAACCTTGTGCTTTGGGCGGCGGGGCCGGTGATGCTGGTGCTGGCAGGCTGGACCGCTATCGCCTTTCTGCGTCGCCGCCGCAACGTCGAAGCCGCGCTCAGCCCGGACGAGGAAAAGCGGCTGGGTGAATTGCTGGGCGAATGACGAAACGTCAGGTCCTGATCCGCCTCGCGAATACTGGCGCAGCCGGTTACAGATAGTGACGAACATGCAGGGGAAGATGTCATGGTTTATACGGTGATTGACTACAAACTCGATGCCGGGGTGGCAACGATCACGCTGAACCGGCCCGATGTGCTGAACTCGATGAACGGGCAGATGCGGGCGGAAATCCTGGATGCGGTGCGTACCGCCGGGGCCGAGGCGCGGGTGCTGGTGCTGACCGGCGCCGGGCGCGGATTTTGTTCCGGCCAGGACCTTGGGGGTGCCACCGACGTGGCGCATATCGATCTGGAAGGCACCCTGAAGGACGAATACGAACCGATGCTGCGGGCGATTTTCGATTGCCCGATCCCGACGATTTCCGCCGTCAATGGAGCGGCCGCCGGGGCAGGGGCCAATCTGGCACTGGCGGCGGATGTGGTGATCGCCGCCGAAAGCGCCTATTTCATGCAGGCCTTTTCGATGATCGGCCTGATCCCCGATGCCGGCGGCACCTATTTCATGCCGCGCAACATGGGGCTGGCCAAGGCGATGGGGGCGGCCCTGTTCGCCGACAAGATATCGGCACGCCAGGCCAGCGACTGGGGCCTGATCTGGGAGGCAGTGCCGGACGCGGAATTTGACGCCGTGATCGCCGCACGCGCCGGGCGGCTGGCGAACGGGCCGACGGCGGCGTACCGCAAGATCAAGCAGGTACTGCGCGCCAGTTTCGAGAACGATCTGGACGGCCAGTTGGCGATGGAAGCCCGGGTTCAGGGCGAGGCCGGGCGCACCCGCGATTTCGCCGAGGGCGTGCTGGCCTTCAACGAAAAGCGCAAGCCGAAGTTTGAAGGCCGCTAGGGCTGCGAGCAGGATTGCCTAGAAATCGCCTGCCGCGGCGCGTTGCAGGATGTCCTGCATGATGTCCTTGACCTCCAGCGCCTCGGCCATCAGTTCGGGCGGCAGAGGTTTGCCGCCGTGGATCATCATGTCCATGTCCAGCGTGGTGATCCACAGATCGCCCGCCGCATCCTCAACCAGTGAAATCCGGCAGGGCAGATAGGCGGCATAGGCAAGATCGTGTTCAATCATCTTTGCTGCGGTCAGCGGGTTGCAATAAAGGTAGATGTTCAGTTTGCGCCAGGGCGTGCCGGTCATGGCCGCGACTTGATCGCCAAGCGGCAGCTTGCCGACGCCCCGGATGTTGCGGTCGATGGCGATTTGCTCGATCGACTGGTCGACCTCGTCGAAACTGAGGCCATCGGCGACCTTGGCCATCCAGACCGTCGCCGCCGCAGCGTTGCCGGTTTCCACCAGCCGGTCGGCCATGCCCAGATAGGTTTCGTACGCCCTGGCATCAAAGCCGTCGAAGGCGGTTTTGTATTTCCACATGGTCGGTGCGAATCCGATACCCGCGCCAAGCGCGATCAGGCCGAGCAGAGCCAGGATGTTGCGAAGAAAGGTCATGCGGAGCCGCCTTCTGTCCGGGATTGATATTACATATCACAATACATGAATATCAAAGCCGCGCAAGCATCCGCCGGGATCGGTTCATCGGGTTGAGGTCAGCGCCCTTCGGGGCCTTCATAGGCGCGTTCAACGCGGGCGACGCGCAGGCGGTAATGCTCGTACCAGCGGGCCTTGCCCACCTTTTGCGCTGCCAGATGGCTGACATTCTCGCGCCAGGCGCGGATGGCGGCTTCGTCCTGCCAATAACTGACGGTGATGGCGAAGCCCTCGGCATCGCGGCTGGATTCCAGGCCGATGAACCCCGGCTGGGCGCGTGCCAGCTCGGCCATTTTTGCGGCCATATCGCCATAACCGTCCGGCGTGGAGGATGCCTGATTGGCAAAGATCACCGCGTAATAGGGCGGCGCGGGCATCGGCGCGAAACGATCCATCCCGGATGCCTATTCCGCCGCGATCTTGATCACCGGTTCCATCTGCGCGAAGACTTCCTCCGACAGGTGGCATTTCACCTGATGGCCGTCTTCCAGCGTCCGGATCGGCGGCACCTCGCGGTCGCACAAGCCATCCGGCACTTCCGATTTCCATCGGCAGCGGGTCTGGAACGGGCAGCCGGGAGGCGGGTTGACCGCCGACGGGATATCGCCTTCCAGCACGATGCGCTTTTTCTGCACCCGTGTGTCGGCAATCGGCACGGCGGACAACAGCGCCTCGGTGTAGGGGTGATAAGGCGGCGAGAAGACCTGATCGGTCGTGCCCATCTCCACCACATGACCCAGATACATCACCATCACCCGGTCGCTCAGATAGCGCACGATGCTGAGATCGTGGCTGATGAACAGCAATGTTGTCAGATGCTTGCGCTGGATTTCCATCAGCAGGTCGGCCACCGCCGCCTGCACCGACACGTCCAGTGCCGAAACCGGCTCATCCGCCACGACGATCTTCGCGTCACCGGCAAAGGCGCGCGCAATGCCGACGCGCTGTTTCTGGCCACCTGATAATTGCCGGGGCATCCGGGTGGCGAATTCGCGCGGCAGTTTCACCAGGTCCAGCAATTCCAGCATATGCGCCCAGCGTTCGGAATTGTTCTCGCCAATGCCGAAAATCTCCAGCGCGCGGACGATCTGGCGGCCGACTGTCATCGACGGGTTCAGCGTGTCGAACGGGTTCTGGAACACCATCTGCACCGACGAGACCGTCTTGGTATCGCGGTCCTGGATCGGAACTGCCGAAATCTCTTCGCCGAACATCTTGATCGAGCCTTCGGTGGCGGTTTCCAGCCCCATCAGCACCTTGGCAAAAGTGGATTTCCCGCAGCCGCTTTCGCCGACGATGGCCAGCGTTTCGCCTTCGCGCGCCTCGAAACTCAGGGTCTCGTTCGCCTTGACCACCTTTCTGGCCCCGGACGAGCCGAACAGCGCATTGGCCGCCACCTCGTAATATTTCTTCAGGTTTTCCATTTTCAGGACAACCTGGCCCTGTTCGGCGCTTTCCTGTTCCACCACGGCGGCCAGCGGCGCATTCCAGTCGATATCGCCGATCCTGAGGCACCGGCTGTCATGCCGGTCATCGCCGGCAATCGGCTGCATACGGATATCCTCGGCGTTGCACAGGCCATCCTGATAGTAATCGCAGCGCGGCCCGAAATTGCAGCCATTGGGCCGTTCATGCGGCAGCGGGAAATTCCCGGGAATGGCGATCAGCGGGCGCGAGTTCTTGTCGGCCCCCGGCAGCGGGATCGAGCGGAACAAGGCCTGCGTATAAGGATGCTGCATCTTGTCGAACACATCCTTGATCGAACCGGTCTCCACCGCCTCGCCGGAATACATCACGCATAGGCGGTCGCAGGTTTCCATGATCAGGCCGAGATTGTGGCTGATGAACAGCATCGAGGTGCCGTATTTCTCGCCCAGCCCCTTGACCAGATCGACGATGCCGGCCTCGACCGTGACGTCCAGCGCGGTGGTAGGTTCGTCCAGGATCAGCAGCGAGGGTTTCGACATCAGCGCCATCGCGATCACGATCCGCTGCTGCTGACCGCCGGACAATTGGTGCGGATAGGCTTTCAGGATACGGTCGGGATCGGGCAGGCGCACGTCTTCGATCACCTGGCGCGCCATCGCCAGGGCTTCGGCTTTCGACTTGCCCTCGTGGATCATCGGCACTTCGGCCAGTTGCTGGCCGATCTTCATCGCCGGGTTCAGGGATGCCATCGGCTCCTGATAGATCATGGCGATTTCCGAGCCGCGGATC
The DNA here is from genome assembly GCA_019911965.1 of Paracoccaceae bacterium. Classification (GTDB taxonomy): domain Bacteria; phylum Pseudomonadota; class Alphaproteobacteria; order Rhodobacterales; family Rhodobacteraceae; genus UBA5972. The sequence goes on from JAIOJF010000040.1 coordinate 21,820, forward strand.
TGGCGCAATTCCTCGGGCGTCATGGTGTTCAGATCGCGGCCCTTGAACTTGATGGTGCCGCCGACGATCCGGCCATTGACCCCTAAGTCCTGCATCACCCCCAAAGCCACGGTGGATTTGCCGCAGCCGCTTTCGCCGACCAGGCCCATCGCCTCGCCCGGCATCACGGTGCAGGAGAAATCCATCACCGCCGGGATTTCCCGCAGCCGCGTGAAGAACGAGATCGAAAGGTTCTCGATCTCCAGGATCGGGCCGTCATAGTCCCATTTTTCCATGATACCCTCCCTCAATCCTTCAAGGATTCTTCGCGCAGGCCATCGGCCAGCAGGTTCAGCCCCAGAACCAGGCTCATCAGACTGAGCGCAGGCGGCAGGGCCGGGTGGATGTAGATCGCCAACAGCTTGCGCCCGTCATTGATCGTCGCCCCCCAATCCGGGCTTTCCGGGGAAAGGCCCAGGCCGAAGAAGCCCAATGTGCCGAGGAGGATCGTGGTATAGCCGATCCTGAGGCAGAAATCGACGATCAGCGGCCCTCGCGCATTCGGCAGGATTTCCCACAGCATGATGTACCAGGGGCCTTCGCCCCGGGTCTGCGCGGCGGCGACGTAATCGCGGGTCTGGATGTCCATCGTGAGGCCCCGCACGATGCGGAAGATGGTGGGTGAGTTCACAAAGACCACCGCCACGAAGATGTTCAGCTTTTCCGGGCCAAGGCCAAGCGAGACCAGCGGCTGGTGCTCGTGCCAGGTCGTTACCATCCATTCCCCAAACGGATTGCCCTGATTGAGATGCCCCATCACGGTGGTCCAGATGCCGACGAAGGGGTCCATCTCGAATACGGTGCCGAAATAGAACATCAGCATCACGATCACGATCGGGGCGGCCACCCATGTCAGCACGTGCGGCGATATCCGCCAGCGCGAGAACATGAAGGTCCACACGAAGATCACCGGGAAGATGAACAGAACCCCGGCAACCCAGGTGACCACGCCGGTGGCGCGGATTTCCGGGGTAACCAGCAGGTAGAACAGCAGGATCACCGGGAAGGCCAGCACCAGGTTGGCCAGGAACGACAGCAGCGTATCCAGCCAGCCGCCGTAATATCCCGCCGGCAGGCCCAGCGTGATGCCGACCATGAAGGCAAACAGCGTCGCCGCCGGGGCGATGGACAGCACGGTCTTCGATCCCGAGATCAGCCGGCTGAACACGTCGCGCGCAAGATTGTCGCCGCCCAGCAGGTAATAGACATCATGCGCGCCCCTGAGCGGCGTGCCAGGCAGCTTGTTCTTCATCCCCGAGACCTGCACCAGCGGGTCCTGGGTGATGATCATGTCGGCGAACAGCGCGCACAGGACCCAGAACAATACCAGCGCAAAGCCGAACATGCCGACCGGGTTGTCGAACAATTTGCCATAAAGGCCCAGCCGGCGCTTGAAGCGGATGGACAGGGCGAACACCACGATCATGCCGATCCAGACGGGCATGAGCTGGTTCAGGATGGCCAGTATGATCTGACCCCAGGTAAGCGGTTCCATATCCTGCCCTCCCTCAGTTGATGCGGATGCGCGGGTTCAGGTAGACATAGCCGATATCGGATATCAGCTGCGTCACCAGAACCACGATCACCGACACGATGCCGACCGACAGCAGCATCTCGATATCGTTGTTGCCCGCCGCCTGCACCAGCAGCCAGCCGAAGCCCTTGTAGTTGAACAGGGTCTCGACAATCACCACCCCGGTCAGCAACCAGGGGAATTGCAGCATGATCACCGTGAACGGCGCGATCAGCGCGTTCCTGAGCGCGTGTTTCAGCACGATATTGCGGAAACTGACACCTTTCAGGCGGGCGGTGCGGATATATTGCGCCGTCATCACCTCGGCCATCGAGGCCCGGGTCATCCGCGCGATATAGCCCATGCCGTAAAGTGCGATGGTCATTACCGGCAGGAAGAAATTCTCGAAATTGGCCCCGTCCATGGCGCTGGTCGCGGTGCCCTTGAACCATTTCAGCCCGACAACCGAGGACGAGAACACCACGATCAGGATCACCCCCGACACATATTCCGGCGTTGCCGTGGTGGCGATGGAGAAGGTCGATAACGTCCGGTCGGTGCGCGAGCCTTCCCGCATCCCCGCCAGAATGCCGATGATCAGGGCCGAGGGGATCATCACGATCAGCACCCACAGCATCAGCTTGCCGGTCAGGCCGAGGCGTTTCCACACGATCGGGCCGACCTCGTCCTTGAACACCACCGACCAGCCGAAATCGCCCTGCAACACGCCGCAGCGGCTTGGGGCCTCGGCGGCGGGCATACCCTTGCGGATGCAGCGCCCGGTCACCTTGCCGTCTTCATGGGTATAGGTGAAGCCGGGCAGCACCCCCAGCCATTCGCCGTAGCGCGTGAAGACCGGCTGGGTATAGCCGTTCTTGGCCAGGAACGAGGCCACCTGCGCATCGGTCATCCGCTGGGTACCTTCCAGCTTGGCGACCTTTTCCAGATTGGGATAGAGGTTGGTCAGAAAGAAGACCACGAAAGTCAGGCACAATGCCGTCAGCAGCATCACGCCAAGGCGCTTGAGCAGAAAGTATAGCATGTCGGTCCCTGTCGGTTCTGGTGCGCACGTTCTTCGTCGTGCTTGTCAAACCGGGTAACCCCCCCGGGGTGCCGGAGGCCTGAGCGGCCTCCGGCGCAGTTATTGGATCAGGCAGCCCAACCGATCTTGTAGGGATGGATCTCGAAGGTCGGATGCTTGACCGCCACGAAACCCGGCGCGGTATGGTGATACAGCGACCGCCAGTAGGGCTGAATGATATGGCCCTCGTCCTGCATGATCATTTCCAGCTTTTCGGCCAGAACCCGGCGCTTGTCGGCATCGGCGATCGACAGGGCCTCGGTCAGGGTGGCGTCGAACTCGGCATTGGCCATGCCGCATTCGTTCCAGGCCTCGCCCGAGCGATAGGCAAGGGCCAGAACCTGCACGCCAAGCGGGCGCATGTTCCAGTTGGTCGACGAGAACGGGTATTTCGCCCAGTCGTTCCAGAAGGTCGAGCCGGGCAGGATCGTCCGCTTCACCTTGATACCGGCGTCGCGCAATTGCGCGGCAACCGCATCGGTGGTGTTGCGGCGCCAGTCGTCGTCGATCGAGATCAGCTCGTGCTCGTAATCGCCCATGCCGGCCTCTTCCATCAGGGCCTTGGCCTTGGCACCGTTCACTTCCATCGGCGGCAATTTGGCATATTCCGGGTGGATCGGGCAGACATGGTGGTTTTCCGCCGCGACACCCTGGTTGGAATAGCCAAGCTCCAGACAGATATTGTTGTCCACCGCCATCAGGATCGCCTGACGCACGCGCTTGTCGGCATAGGGCTTCTTGCCGTCGACTTCCGCCCCCGAATGGGTGCGGATGACCACGGTCGAAGCGGTGACCGATTCGCTCTTGGTCCAGCCAAGGCCGTCGAAGATATCGACATATTCGCCGGCGATATCATAGAGCATGTCGATCTCGTCGGCATCCGCCGCGGCGACCCAGGCTGCCGGATCGGTGCCGTAGTCGATATATTCGATCGTATCCAGCTTGGCCGGGCCGTATACCGCATCGCCCCACCAGGGATTGTCGGCACGCACCAGGGTGCCCTTGACGCCCACCTCGTAACCGCCGGCCGGCTTGTAGGGGCCGGTGCCGATCGGGTTGTCCAGCGGGTTGGCCCCGATCTGGCTGCGATGCACGATCGCTGCGGGATAATCGGCAGCACCGACGATGATGGTGATATCGGGTGCGGGCAGGTTGATGCGCACGGTATGGCTGTCGACCACCTCGATCACGCCGTCGCCTGCCTTTTCGGTCGTGGCGTCGATCAGCGTCGCCATACGCCCGGCCATCGAGTTGCCCTCGACGCCCTTGTCGGCCCAACCCGCAAGGTTCGCGGCCACGTCTTCGGCGGTGAAATCGTCACCGTTCGACCACTTGATGCCCTTGCGGACATTCAGCGTGTAGACGGTGGCATCGTCGTTCACGTCCCAGCTTTCCAGCAGCATGCCGCGGATCGAGCCGTCGGCATTGTACTCGACCAGGTATTCCAGCCAGCCGCGGGTATAATTGGCGATCTGCGACCAGTCGAAGGTGCGCGGGTCCTTGATCCCGCGGACTTCCATCTGCACGCGGCCCAGGCCGCCCATCTTGACCTCTGCCTGCGCCGCGCTCGGCATCGCGGCACCGATCATGGTATAGGCTGCGGCTGTCGTGGCCCCCAGCGCCGAGGCGCGGGTCAGAAACTCACGACGGCTCATCAAGCCCTTTTTGCATTCCTCGGCATACATCTTCACCGCCCGGTGAAGCGGCTTGCCATTGATGGTCTGGTTGGTCATGTTTCGGTTCTCCCTGTCAGTCTGTTAGTATTAGGATCGCCACGGTAATTCGGACTGTCTGGCAGCACCGGACGAAAACGTCCCGAAAAGTACCGTGAGCGACATATGCTTCATTCCTGAACCGGATGCGGAACCGCCAAGGAAAGATGCTGTCTGCAACCGATTCAGCCGACCTGACGTGCAGCCTGCAAAGTTGCTGCGAACTTTCATGGTTCCGTCATCCATGATTTCATCGTGCCCACCCTCGGATCAAGGAGTCAAGCGACAGGCGGTAAATTTCCCGGGGGCAGGCGTCAGCGGCGGCCCGAGCCGGCGTCTTTGCGGGGGACGGCCTGGCGGGCAGGCGCGGTCCGCGACCGGGTGCCCGCCAGCAGGCCCGGCTGAATGCCCGATTGAGCGGCTTTGCGAAAAGCGCGCGGCGACTGATCGGCATGAAGCGAAAAGAAGCGACTGAAATGCGCCACGTTGGCAAACCCGAGCGCGGTTGCAAGCCTGCCGATTGCGGCGCTGCCATCGGCAAGCTGGCGGCGGGCTTCAAGCATCAGCCGGTCGGCGATCAGCTCTGACGCCGGCCTGCCCAGGATATCGCGGCAGATGCGGCTGAGATGGGTCGGGGTGATTTCCAATGCAGCGGCATAGGCGGCGACTTTGTGATCACGCCGAAACTCCTGCTCAAGGCGTTGCAGAAACGCCTCGGCCAGACGGCCGGCGCGGTCGTCCATGCCGTAAAATTCATTGCGGCTCTGCCGGCGTTCGATCCAGACGCTGAGCAGCGTGACCTGGCTTTCGATGACATGATCGCTGCCCGATTGCGGCAGTCGCACCTCCTGTACAATCTGGTCGAAAAAGGCGGTGATCTGCGCCTGATCGGCCACCCGCATCGCCCGGATCATTGCCGGAAAGGCAGGTACTGGCACCGGCAGATTGTCTGGCACCGTCAACGCGTAACCTTGCATCTGCGGCGCCACCGGCAATGCGGCCACCACGCCTGCGGGTACGTAAATCAGCATCTGCGCGGCATAACCCCGTGTGGCGGCCAGGATGCTGGCGCGGCTCTGACCGCGGGTGACCCAGTAGAACCGATGCGCGGTGACTGCACAGGCAGTTTGACCCCGCCACAATCCTTTTGCCGCCAAAGTCGGCAATGTGCTGATGGAAATCCCGGCTGATTCCGGCAAAACGTCCGAATTTTCAAATTCTTTCATGGGATATCCTGTGGAAATGTGATGATAATGTTCGATTCAGGCAAGATGTTATGAGAAAGAACGAGCAGATTCAAGCCGGATTTCCGGCAAAATCAGCAAAAAGGCAGCCAAATTCCAGATTTATCAACAACTTGTCCACAGGCCCCAGGTCGCTATGTGGATAAGGCGGGGAAATTTCGTCAACAGGGTTTTCAACAGGCATTGTGCGTGGAAATCGTGGTTCTGTGGGTGGATTCAGGCCCGGCTCAGCCAGGTCCAGCCCTGCATTCGTGCGCGAAACCAGCTTCGCTGCCGCTTTGCGTAGCGTCTGGTGGCGATGAAGGCATTTGCGATTGCGGTCTCCAGATCGCATTCGCCCGTCAGATACGCGATGAACTCGGGCGCACCGATGGCGCGCGCCGATGGCAGGGTAGGGTCCCACCACTCCAGATTGGCGCGGCATTCGTCCAGCGCGCCGTTGGCAACCATCTGGTGCAGCCGCGCCTCCAGCCTTGGTGACAGCCAGTCTTTCGGCGCATCCAGCACGAAGGCATTGCATTCTGTCAGAGGCAACAGGGGCGGCGGAGTTGCATCCTGCCAGTCAGCCAGGCCGCGCCCGGTGCTGCGCAACACCTCCCAGGCGCGCTGCACCCGCATCGGGTTGGCGCGGTCGATACGCGCGGCGGTGGCGGGGTCGTCGCGCTGCAATTCGTCCAGCAAGGCCACCAGCCCGCCGCTGCGCAACCGCCGGATCGCATCGCTGCGAACTTCATTCGATACATCAGGAATATCTGCCAGCCCATTGGTAACACATGAAAAATACAATCCTGTACCACCAACGATAATGGCTGGTCCGCCGCGCGTGTGAACAAGCTCTTCGGCAATCTCGCGCAGCCATTTGCCGACCGAATATTCCGCGTCATGCGCGATATGGCCGAACAGGCGGTGCGGTGCGCGGGCCTCGTCGGCGGCATCGGGCCGGGCCGTCAACACCCTCCAGCAGCCGTATACCTGCAGGGCATCGGCGTTCAGGATCACGCCCCGGTGGCGCTCCGCCAGCGCCAGCGCCAGGGCGGATTTGCCCGATCCGGTCGGCCCGGCGATCAGTACCGGCCTGGCGGGATCTATTTCTGGAACTGCAAACAACCGCTTACATCCGAATGCAGATGTGATCACAAAACCCGATGCCGCGCACCGCACTTTCCGTGACGGCGGCTTCGCGCCGAAGGCCGCTTTGCCGTTGTATCCGCCGGGGTTTTGAGACACTTTGCCGGGGCATTTCCGCCATGCCCCAAGGAGCCTCCCGATGACAGATGCCACCATGCCCGCAACCGGCGCCCGCTATCAGCGGGTCTTGCTGAAAATCTCGGGTGAGGCGCTGATGGGCGATCAGGGGTTCGGGTTGCATCCGCCGACGGTCCAACGGATCGCGCGCGAGGTCAAGGCGGTTCACGACATGGGCGTCGAGATCTGCATGGTGATCGGCGGCGGCAACATCTTCCGCGGCCTGCAAGGCAGCGCCCAGGGCGTGGAACGCACGACCGCCGATTACATGGGCATGCTGGCCACGGTGATGAATGCGCTGGCGATGCAGGGCGCTCTGGAATCGCTGGGCATTTTCACGCGCGTGATCTCGGCCATCCCGATGGATCAGGTCTGCGAGCCCTACATCCGCCGCCGCGCCGTCAGGCATCTGGAAAAGGGCCGGGTCTGTATCTTTGCCGCCGGCACCGGCAACCCATATTTCACCACCGACACAGCCGCCACGCTGCGGGCCAGCGAGATGAGCTGCGAGGCGATCTTCAAGGGCACCCAGGTCGACGGCGTCTATGACAAGGATCCCAAGAAACACGCCGATGCCCAGCGCTTCGATACGATCAGTTATGACGCGGTGTTGCAGAAGAACCTGAAGGTAATGGATGCCAGCGCCATCGCCCTGGCGCGCGACAATCACCTGCCGATCTATGTCTTTTCACTGGATGAGCCCGGAGGCTTTGCCGGTATCATTCGCGGTGAAGGCACCTATACAAAAGTCGGCGGTTAATGTTTAATTCGAGGAAAACAGGGGGCAGCGAAAACGATGTCTGACGAAGAACTGGAAGTTGATCTCGACGATCTGGAACGCCGGATGGATGGCGCCCTGAATGCGTTGAAATCCGAATTTGCATCGCTGCGCACGGGGCGGGCCTCGGCCTCGATGCTGGACCCGGTGATGGTCGATGCCTATGGCTCGTCGATGCCGCTGAACCAGTGCGCCACGGTCAACGTTCCCGAGCCGCGGATGATCGTGGTCAATGTCTGGGACCGCTCGATCGTCAATGCGGTCGACAAGGCGATCCGCAATTCCGGCCTCGGCCTCAATCCGGTGATGGAAGGCACGATCCTGCGCCTGCCGATACCGGAACTTAACGAGGAACGTCGCAGAGACCTGACGCGGGTGGCTTCGCAATATGCCGAAAGCGCCCGCGTGGCGGTCCGCAACGTGCGCCGCGACGGCATGGAGCATCTGAAGAAAAGCAAGGCTGCGGGCATGGGCGAGGACGATCAGAAAATCTGGCATGACGAAATCCAGGACCTGACCGACAAGCATGTGGCGCAGATCGACAAGGCGCTTGAGGCCAAGCAGGAAGAAATCATGCAGGTCTGAGCGGCGAAAGCAGGCAGCAGGCAGCAAAGGGGCACAGCTTGAGCGGTGAATCCGAAACGACGCGAAACGTCGAACATGTCGCCATCATCATGGACGGAAACGGCCGCTGGGCCACACGGCGCGGCCTGCCGCGGCTGGTCGGGCACCGGCGCGGGGCCGAACGGGTACGCGAGATCGTCGATCTTTGCCCGGATATCGGGGTGAAGTACCTGACGCTCTATGCGTTCTCGACCGAGAACTGGAAACGCGCCGAGGCCGAGGTGGCCGGCCTGATGTCGCTGTTTCGCCGCTACATCCTGAAAGAGGCCAAGAAGCTCGATGCCAACGGCGTGCGGGTACGCTTCATCGGCGATCGCACCCGGCTGGACCGCAAGCTGATCGACCTGATGGCAAGCCTTGAGGAAAAGACCGCCGGCAATGACCACCTGAACCTGACCATCGCGCTGAATTACGGCGGACGGGATGAATTGACCCGCGCCGTGCGCCTGTTGGCCGAGGATGCCGCCGAAGGGCGGATCGCCCCTGCCGACATCACCGAAGACAGTATCGGTTATTTCCTCGACACGCGGTATCTGCCGGACCCTGATCTGATCATCCGCACCTCGGGCGAGCGGCGGGTATCGAACTTCCTGCTGTGGCAGGCGGCCTATTCGGAATATGAATTCGTGCCCACCCTGTGGCCGGATTTCACCGCCGGAGAATTTGCCGAAGTTGTCGCCGGGTATTCCGGGCGTGACCGCCGCTTCGGCGCGGCCAGCGCATGAATACGGGCGGCAAATTCGCCGATCTGCGGATGCGGGTGATCTCGGCCGTCGTGCTGGTGATCGTCGGTGTGGCGGCGATCTGGGCCGGGGGCTGGGTGTTCCTGGTGCTGGTATCGCTGGTGGCCGGGCTGATGCTGTGGGAACTGGTGAACATGCTGGATCGCGATCTGGCCCCGGCCAAGGCGATCCTGCTGGCGGTGGTGGGCGCTGCGGCAGTGTTCCGGACCGGTTATGATGTCAGCCCGCTGGCGCTGGCCTCGATCCTTTTGGCGCCGGTTCTGGGGATGGTGTTGTTGCGAAAAGATCGCGGGATATTCGCGGTTTACGGGCTGATCCTGTTGTTCGCGGTGGCCGGGTTGTTCTGGATACGCACCGGCGCGGGCCTCGACTGGACGATCTGGCTGGTCGCGACGGTGATCGCCACGGATATCGGCGGCTATTTCTTCGGGCGCATTCTGGGCGGGCCGAAAATCCTGCCGGTGATCAGCCCGAAGAAAACCTGGTCGGGCACGGTTGGCGGCTGGCTGCTGGCGGCTCTGGTGTCGCTGGGATTTGTGATCACATACGGTGCGCCGGTGATCGTGATCGCCATCGGCATCGTCACCGCCATTGCCTCGCAAGCCGGCGATGTGGCGGAGAGCGCCATCAAGCGCCATAGCGGCGTCAAGGATGCGTCGAACCTGATCCCCGGGCATGGCGGGTTTCTGGACCGCTTCGATGCGCTGATTGCCGCCTCGCTGTTCCTTATGCTGCTGGGGGTGCTGAAGGGTCTGCCGCCGCTCGGGGGGCTGTGACGATGCGGCGGGTCTCGGTATTTGGCGCGACCGGCTCGATCGGGTGCAACACGGTCGATCTGCTGCGCCGTCAGGGCGGGGCGGGCGCGTTCGACGTGGTGGCGCTGAGCGGCGGGCATAATATCGCGCTGCTGGCCGAACAGGCGCGGGATCTGAACGCCGAAATCGCCGTCACCGCATATCCTGAACATCTGGACGATCTGCGCAACGCCCTCAAAGGCACAGGCATCATCGCCGCCGCCGGAGACGAGGCGATTGCCGAGGCCGCCGCGCGCCCCACCGACTGGGCGATGTCGGCCATCGGCGGCTATGCCGGGCTGCGCCCCGGGCTGGCGCTGCTGGAACATGGCGGCGTGCTGGCGCTGGCCAACAAGGAAAGCCTGGTCGCCGCCGGCCCCTTGATGCTGGCCGAGGCCGCCCGCCACAAGGCCACCATCCTGCCGGTCGACAGCGAACATTCGGCGATCTTCCAGGCTTTGGTGGGCGAAGATATCAATCGCGTGCAACGCCTGATCCTCACCGCCTCGGGCGGGCCGTTCCGCGACTGGAGCGCCGAGCGCATCGCCCGCGCCACGCCGGAACAGGCGATGGCGCATCCCAACTGGCAGATGGGGCAGATGATCTCGGTCGATTCCGCCAGCATGTTCAACAAGGCGCTGGAGATGATCGAGGCGAAGGAATTTTACGGCGTCGGTGCCGAGCGGATCGAGGTGATCGTGCATCCGCAATCCATCATCCATTCGATGGTGGCCTTCATCGACGGTTCGATCATGGCGCATATGGGCACGCCGGACATGCGTTTCGCCATCGGCTACGCGCTGAACTGGCCGGAACGCGGCAATCTGCCGGTGGCACCGCTGGACCTGGCGGCGATGGGGCGGCTGGATTTCGAGGCCCCGGACGAGGATCGGTTTCCCGCCCTCAGGCTGGCGCGCCGGGTGATGGCGATGGGCGGACTGGCCGGTGCGGTGTTCAACGCCGCCAAGGAAGTGGCTTACGACGCGTTCATGGCGCGCCAGATCGGATTTGCCGACATGGCGGTCTATGTCGAGCGCGCGCTTGATTCGGCGGAAAGCCGTGGCGACCATAATGCCACCACATTTGATCTCGATAACGTCATCGGGGCAGACCGCGCCGCACGTATCGCAACCCGCGAGGCCATCGGCCTCAGACAGGCATCTTGAGGTAGCATGGAACTGATCGGATCAATCCCGCTGTTTGGCGGATTCCTGTCCACGCTGATCGCGTTCGTGGCGACGCTGAGCGTGATCATTTTCGTTCACGAATACGGCCATTACATCGTCGGGCGCTGGTGCGGCATTCATGCCGAGGTATTCTCGATGGGCTTCGGGCCGGTGCTGAAATCCTGGCACGACAAGCGCGGCACCCGCTGGCAGGTGGCGGCGATTCCGTTTGGCGGCTATGTCAAGTTCCTGGGCGATGCCGACCCCTCCAGCCGCACCGATCACGAGGCCGTGGCGGCGATGGATGGCGAGACCCGCTCGAAATCCTTTCCCGGCGCGAAGCTTTACAAGAAGGCGCTGACGGTGGCGGCGGGGCCGATGGCGAATTTCATCCTGTCCTCGGCTATTTTCGCCGGTATTGCCATCAGTCTTGGCCTGGCGACGGACAAGCCGACCATCGGTGCGCTGAAACCCTTGCCCGAAGCCTCGCACGGGCTGCAGGCGGGTGATGTGATCCTTGGCGTCAATGGCGTGGCAACACCGGATTATTCCGCGCTCTATGCTTACGCCCGCGACGATTCTGTGGCGTCCGTGCCGCAGCTCTACAAGGTTTCGCGAGGCGATCGTACCATCGAGGTTCCCGGCCCGTTCCCGCTTCTGCCTTTGATCGAAAGCGTGCAGCCGCGGTCATCGGCCATCGCTGCCGGGCTTGAGGTGGGCGATCTCATTCTGAGCGTCGATGGCGCCCCGATCACCGCCTTCAGCGAATTGCAGGCCAAGGTCAGTGCCTCGGACGGGCGCGAAATGGCGCTGGCAGTCTGGCGGGGCGGCGAGGTGATGGATTTCACGCTGGCCGCGAAAGTGGTCGATATGCCCGACGGCGATGGCGGCTTTGCCAAGCGCACGCTGATCGGTATCACCGGCGGCTTGTTCTTCGAGGCCGAAACCGTCACCCCCGGCCCGATCGAGGCGCTGAGCATCGGCGTCAGCCAGACCGGGCGGATCATCACCGGCTCGCTGAACGGGCTGTGGCACATGGTGTCGGGCGCGATCAGTTCCTGCAACATGCAGGGATTTGTCGGAATCGCCAAGACCTCGGGCGATGCGGCGTCGCAGGGGCTGGCCAGCTTCATCTGGTTCATCGCCGTTCTGTCCACCGCCATCGGCATGCTGAACCTGTTCCCGATCCCGGTTCTGGACGGCGGCCACCTGGTGTTTTTCGGCTACGAGGCATTGACAGGCAAGCCCCCCAACGAACGCGTCATGCAGATCATGATGAGCGCGGGGTTGTTCCTGATCATTGCCTTGATGGTGTTCGCACTTGGTAACGATTTTTTCTGCTGAGGGTCATAGTGTAGCCATATTCAAAGCTATGATGGAGCCTAAGAACAAAGGCAGAAGGCAAAGGTTTCATCATGCAACATATGGCAACTGGCTACAAAAGTTTCGGGCTTCTGGTGGATGTCAACAGCGACCGGCTGTTGTCGATCCTGATCATCCTGGCGGCACTGGCCGCGGTGGCCTGGGTGGGCGTGGAATACGTGCAATCGCCCATCGTCGAGCGCGGTGTCACGGTAACCGGCGCGATGTTGTGACGACTCCGGCCTGAGCCGCCCTTGCGGCGGCCCCGGCCAACTCCCGACGCGAAAGTGTGGCAAGGAAGCCGCTGTTGAAAAACAGCGGCTTTTTCGGTCATGTCGTTTTGACAAGGCGGCGGATTCAAACTATTCAGGCTGAAAGAGTTCGCGCCCCGTGGCAGCGGACCGTTGTCGAGCAGTCGGGATTGGGTTGATGAACATGCAGTATCTGGCACGCGGAATTGCAAAAGTCGTTCTGCTGGCGGCACTTGGTGCCGGCCTGACGGGGATCGCCCCGACTTTCACGAGCACGCCCGCCGAGGCCCAGACCGCGATGCGCTTTTCAAGCATCCAGGTGGTCGGCAACCAGCGGATCGAAGCAGCAACGGTGCGCAACTTTGCCAATATCCCGACCGGCAAGGATGTTTCGGCCGGTCAGGTCAATTCCGCCTATCAGCGGCTGATCAATACCGGCCTGTTTGAAGAGGTCGAAGTGGCGCCGCGCGGCGGCAGCCTGATCATCACGGTACGCGAATATCCGACCATCAGCCGGATCAATTTCGAGCGCAACAAGAAGCTGAAGGACGACAAGCTGGCCGAACTGATCGGGTCGCGCCCGCGTCACGCCTACAGCCCGGCCCAGGCCGAGGCCGATGCCGCCATCATCGTCGAGGCCTATCGCCAGGCCGGCAGACAGACCGCCGAGGTGATTCCGAAGATCATCCGCCGCTCGGACAACCGGGTCGATCTGGTGTTCGAGATTTTCGAGGGCAAGGTGGTCGAGGTCGAGCGGATATCATTTGTCGGCAACCGGCAATTCTCGGATCGTCGCCTGCGCGCCGTGCTGGAAACCAAGCAGGCCGGTCTGCTGCGTGCGCTGGTGAAAAGCGATACCTTCATCGCCGACCGGGTGGAATTCGACAAGCAGGTGCTGCGGGATTTCTACCTGTCGCGCGGCTTCATTGATTTCGAAATCCTGTCGGTCGCGGCAGAATCGGTGCGCGAGCGCAACGGTTTCTTCCTGACCTTCAAGCTGCGCGAGGGCCAGCAGTACAATTTTGGCGAGATCACCACCACCAGCGATCTGGACGAGATCGACGTTGACGAATTCGCCGCCGTGATCCGCATCAAGCCGGGCGTCACCTATGCGCCGAACCTGCTGGAAACCACGATCGAGCGGATGGAAACCCTGGCCACCCGCAAGGGGCTGAACTTCATCCGCGTCACGCCGCGGGTCAACCGCAACGACCGCGCGCGCACGCTGGACATCGAATTCGTGATCGAAAAGGGTGACCGCCTGTTCGTCGAGCGCATCGACATCGAAGGCAACGAGACCACGCTGGACCGCGTGGTGCGGCGGCAATTCGACACGGTGGAGGGCGATCCTTTCAATCCGCGCAAGATCCGCGAAGCCTCGAACCGCATCAACGCGCTGGGATTTTTCTCGCGCGCCGATATCCAGACCCGCGAGGGCACCAGCGCCGATCAGGTCATCGTCGATGTCAATGTCGAGGAACAGAACACCGGCAGCCTGAGCTTCGGTCTGACCTATTCGTCCTCGGCCAATGTCGGCGGCACGCTCAGCCTGTCGGAATCCAACTTCCTCGGGCGCGGGCAATATGTCCGTGCGGAACTGGGCGGCGGCACGAACAATTCCAATACCACGCTGACCTTTGCCGAACCGCAATTCCTGGACCGCAACCTGCGCTTCGAGATCAGCCTGTACCGCGATACCACGTCGCAGCAGAACGTGTTCTACGACACGATTACTTCCGGTTTCACACCGTCACTGTCCTTCCCTGTCAGTGAATTCGGGCGCGCGAAACTGACCTATCGTGCCAATTCCGATACGCTGAACAACGTCACCGGTGCGGCATCCACGCTGGTGACGGCGGATGTCGGCACGCGCTCGACCTCGGCGCTGGGGGTAGAGTACACGTTCGACAACCGCTCGGGCGGGCTGAACCCGCGGGCTGGAACGATCCTCAGGATCAGCCAGGAAATCGCCGGTTTGGGCGGTGATGCACAATTCTCCAAGACCTCTGCGATGGTCGGCGCGCGTACCACCATCTTCGGGGATGCCGTGGCCCTGAGTGCCGAGCTGGAAGGCGGTTTCATGAAGGATTTCAGCGGCACCGGCAGCCATATCTCGGACCGCTTCTTCCTTGGCAGCGCCATCATGCGGGGCTACCAGCACCGGGGCATCGGCCCGCGTGACCTGAGCGTTGCGAACCAGGATGCGCTGGGTGGCACCACTTATGCCGTGGCCCGGCTGGAAGCGAATTTCCCGATCGGCCTGCCGGAAGAATATGGCATCAAGGGTGGCCTGTTCGTGGATATCGGCTCGCTCTGGGGGCTGGACCGCGCCAGTGTAGTACCGATCAGCGAAACCGTCGGTCTGGCCAGTACGACCATGCAGATGCGCGTTGTCGCCGGTTTCTCGATCTTCTGGGAAACCCCGGTCGGCCCCTTGCGGTTCAATTTCATGAGCAACCTGCGCGGCCCGAGCTATGACCAGACGGAGAACTTCAGCCTGGCCATCGGCACCAGCTTCTAGATGCGTGCCGCACGCCCCCTGTGGCTGGCGTTCGGGTTGATACTGGCGCTGGCAGCGGGTGTTGCCGATCAGGCTACGGCGCAATCCATTCCGGCGCAGCAGATATACACGCTGGATCAGGACCGGCTGTTCGGCAGTTCCGCTTTCGGCATGCGGGTGTTGCATGAAATCGAGCAACGCTCGGCCGCCATCGCCCAGGAAAGCCGCCAGATCGAGGCCGAGTTGCGTGACGAGGAACAGGCGCTGACCGATCAGCGCGCCAGTCTGCCGGCCGCAGAATTCCGCAGTCTGGCCGATGCCTTCGACGCCCGCGTCGAAGCGCTGCGTCAGGCGCAGGCGCAGAAATCCTTTGATCTGAATGCCTGGACCGAAGCCGAACAGAAACGCTTTTTTGAAGCCGCTTTCCCGATCCTCGTGACGATGGCCGAGGAACTGGGCGCGCTGGCGATTTTCGATCAGCGCTCGGCGATCATTGCCTCGGATCAGGTCGATCTGACCGACCGCGCGATTGCCCGGATCAATGCCGAGATCGGCGACGGTACCCGACCGGCACAAGAATGACCGCCTGCGCCTTGCCAGCCGACAATCGGATTGTTACTGAGATACCAGATTTCACCCAGGCAAGATGCGAACATTTCAAAGGCGCGGCATGATGGACCAGAGCAAAGACATTCCCACTTCGGCAGACCTGGACATGATCCAGCGGATGATCCCGCATCGTTATCCGTTTCTGTTCATCGACAAGGTGGAGGATATCCGTTCCGGCACAAGTGCTGTCGGCATCAAGAACGTTACCATCAACGAGCCGCATTTTCAGGGGCATTTCCCGAAAAAGCCGGTGATGCCGGGGGTGATGATCGTCGAGGCGATGGCGCAGACGGCGGCGGTGCTGATCTCGCATACGCTGGATCTGATCGACCGCGACCCTCTGGTCTATTTCATGACGATGGACAAGTTCCGCTTCCGCCATATGGTGGTGCCGGGCGACCGGCTTGAACTGCATGTGAAGGTGCTGCGCGGGCGTGGCCGTATCTGGAAATTATGGGGCGAGGGGATCGTCGATGGAAGGATCGCCAGCGAAGGCGAGTTTTCGGCGATGATTGATCTGTCGAAATCGGAAACGTGATCGGATTGCCAGCGTGATCGACCCAAGTGCCAGTATCCATGCATCTGCCATCGTGGCCGACGGTGCCGTGATCGGTGCCGGGGTCCGTATCGGACCCTATTGCGTGATCGGACCCGACGTCATCCTCGGCAGCGGCGTGGTGCTGGACAGCCATGTCGTCGTTGCAGGGCAAACCACGATTGGCGAAGGCACGCGGATCTGGCCGTTTGCCTCGGTCGGCACGGAACCCCAGGACCTGAAATTCGCCGGCGAGAAAACCCGCGTCGAGATCGGGCGCAACAACCGTATCCGCGAATATGCCACCGTCAATCCCGGCACCGATGGCGGCGGCGGGGTCACCCGGGTGGGCGACAACAACCTGTTGATGATGCACACGCATCTGGCGCATGACTGCATCGTCGGTAACCACGTGGTGCTGGCCAATGCGGTGCAGGTGGCGGGCCATGTGACCATCGGCGACAACGCGGTGCTGGGCGGCTCTTCGGGCATTCACCAGTTCGTGCGGATCGGCCAGGGCGCGATGATCGGCGGCGGCTCGATCGTGGTGAACGACGTGATCCCCTATGGCTCGGTGGTCTCGCCGCGCGGCACGCTGGGTGGTCTGAACCTGATCGGGCTGAAACGCCGGGGCATGGACAAGGACCGCCTGAACGAGCTGCGCCACGCCTACAAGGCGCTGTTCTCCGGCGAGGGGGCCTTGCTGGAGCGGGCCCGCGCATTGGCCGATGCCGCGCCGGACAATCCGCTGGTGCAGGACGTGCTGGACTTCGTTCTGGCGAATTCCGACCGGTCTTTCTGCACGCCGGAATAACGGCATGGGCGGGCTTGCCATTGTCGCCGGTCAGGGCGAATTGCCGCGCCTACTGGCGGAGCATTGCCGCGATACCGGTCGATCCTATCTGCCGATCCGGTTTCGCCGCATGGAAATGGACTGGTTCGCCGATCATCCGGGATTCGAGGCCGAGTTCGAGCGTTTCGGTGCCCTGTTCGCCGCCATGCGCGAGGCCGGTTGCGACGAGGTGGTTTTCGCGGGCGCGATGTCGCGGCCCAATCCTGATCCCAGGCTGTTTGATGACCATACCCGCGCGATTGCGCCAAGGCTGATACAGATTCTCGCGCAGGGCGATGATGCGACCCTGAGGGCGGTGGCCGATCTGTTTGAAAGCGAAGGCTTTCATGTCATCGCGGCGCAGGATGTGCTGGCTGACCTTCTGGCCGGGGCGGGCGCGTTGGGTGCGGTTCAGCCATCCAAGGCCGATCTGGCCGATATCGCCCGTGCCGCGGAAATCGCCGATGCGCTTGGCCGGGTCGATGTCGCGCAGGGCGCGGTGGTGGCGCAGGGCATCTGTCTGGGCGTTGAATCGATTCAAGGCACCGATGCGATGCTGGATTTCGTTGCGACACGCTCGGATGGCCTGAGGCCCGATGCCAACGGCGCGCGCGGGGTCCTGTGGAAAGGCCCCAAGCCGGGCCAAGATAGCCGCATGGACACCCCCGCCATCGGCCCGGTCACGGTTGAGGGCGCGGCGCGGGCCGGGCTGGCCGGTATCGCGGTGGCCAAGGGCGGCGTGCTGGTGCTGGACCGCGCCCGCGCCATCGCGCTTGCCGACAGGCTGGGCCTGTTCCTTTACGGCGCGGAGCAATGAGCGCCGCCCCGCATCTTTTCGTGATCGCGGGCGAGCCATCGGGCGACAAGCTGGGCGCTGCGATGATGGCCGGGCTGAAGCAACAGGCCCCGGGGGTGCGGTTCTCCGGCATTGGCGGGCCGTTGATGGTGGAGCAGGGCCTGACCTCGCGCTTCGAGATGTCGGAATTGTCGGTGATGGGCATTGCCGAGGTGCTGCCGCGCCTGCCGAAACTGATGCGCATGGTACGCGAAACCGCCGATGCGGTGGTGGCGCTGCGCCCCGATGCGCTGATCACCATTGATGCGCCGGATTTCACATTGCGGGTGGCGGCGCGGGCCCGGGCCGCGATGCCCGATCTGAAAACCATCCATTATGTTGCGCCCACCGTCTGGGCTTGGCGGCCCGAACGTGCCGCGAAGATGGCGCGGCATGTCGATCACGTGCTGGCGCTGTTCCCGTTCGAGCCGCCCTATATGCAGGCCGAAGGCATGACCTGCGATTTCGTCGGCCATCCGGTGGTTGCCGATCCTCTGCCCGATGCGGCCGCGATTGCTGCCTTCCGGGGCGATCTGGGGATTGCGCCGGATCGCCAGATCCTCGTGGTGCTGCCGGGCTCGCGCCAGAGCGAGGTTGCCCGCATGGAGCCGGTCTTTGCCGATGTCGCGGCGCGCCTGTTTGCCGCGCGCCCCGATCTGCAGCTGGTGATCCCTGCGGCGGCCAATGTTGTGGAAAAGCTGGCCGGGTTGGTGGCGCGCTGGCCGGGCAGACCCTTGCTGCTGGACCCGCGCAAGGGCGGGGCGGGCGCGTCCGAGGATCGCAAGCGGCTGGCCTTTGCGGCTGGCGATCTGGCGCTGGCGGCGTCCGGCACGGTATCGCTGGAACTGGCGGCGATGGGCACGCCGATGGTGATCGCGCACCGGTTCAACTGGTTGACGACGCGGATCATCAAGAAAAAGGTCAAGCTGAAATCGGCGACATTGCTCAATATCCTGACTGACAGCCTGGATATCCCGGAATTCCTGTTCGAGCGTTGCCGCGCCGACCTGATCGCGCCTTACGTGCTGGACCTTCTGGCTGACAAGGACAAGCGGCAGGAACAGATCGCGGTGGAAAACAGGGTGCTGGACATGCTGGGGCGCGGTGACGAGGCGCCGGGGATGCGCGCGGCGCGTTCGGTGCTGGCGGCGCTGTAAGGGCCGGGATCAGCCGGTGAAATCCGCCACGCGCGCGCCGGTCTTGTCCACCAGCACCTTTGGCGCGATATCGAACAGGTGATGCGGCGTGCCGGCGGCGGCCCAGATCAGATCGAACTCCAGCAATCGCGGGTCCATGAAAGCGCGGATCGGGTTCAGATGACCAAATGGCGACACCCCGCCGATGGCAAAGCCGGTCTGTTCGCGGATCAGCGCGGCATCGGCCTTGCCAAGCGCCTCGCCTGCCAGCGCGGAGGCCTTGGCGATATCCACCCGGTTGCCGCCTGCGGTCAGAAACAGGATCGCCTCGCCGCTCGCCTCGCCCCGGAAAATCACCGATTTGGCGATCTGATCGACCGCGCAGCCGACCACATCGGCGGCCTGCCAGGCGGTGTTGGTGGGCACCGTCACATGCAGCACATGTACGTTGAGGCCGAGGTCTTCGATGGCGCGTCTGACGCGGGCAAGGCTTTTGCTCATGGCGCTTTTATTGCGGCGTCGGGGCATATGTGCAAGCCCTGTTGACGCCAACCGGCTGGCCTAGCATGGTTCCGGCCATGTCGCTCAATACGCTCGCCTGCAAGGCTCCGATTCCCCATGAACCCGAACGCGGTGCCGAGGCGGCGGCGCTGTTCGGGCGTGCGCCTGAAAACGTTTCCGCCCTGATCGCCGGTGTGGCCGGATGTTCGCCTTACTTGCGCGGCCTGATCGGGCGCGAGGCGGAATGGCTGGCGAACGTGCTGGATACCGATCCCGATCAGGTGCTGGCGGATATCCTTGCCGCCGTGCGCCGCGATTCGATCGACATTCTGGGCCGTGACCTGAGGCAGGCCAAGCGCCGACTTGCGCTATATACTGCGCTGGCCGATTGCGGCGGTGTCTGGCCCTTGGGCAAGGTGACCAATGCCCTGACTGACCTCGCCGATTTCGCGGTGCAGGCGACGCTCGATGCGCTGCTGGCGGCGGAACTGGCGCGCGGCAAGCTGCCCGGCTGCACCGAGGCCGATCTTGCCACTGCCTGCGGTATGGTGGTGCTGGCGATGGGCAAGATGGGGGCGGGCGAGCTGAATTATTCCTCCGATATCGACCTGATCGTGCTGTTCGACGAGGCCCGCCATGCCGAGCGCGATTTTGACGATATCCGCGAACGCTTCATCCGGGTCACCCGGCGGATGGCGAAAATCCTGTCGGATGTCACCGGGGATGGCTATGTCTTCCGCACCGATCTCAGGCTGCGCCCCGATCCGTCGGTCACGCCGGTCTGTTTGTCGATGGGCGCGGCGGAGCGCTATTACGAAAGCGTCGGGCGCACCTGGGAACGCGCGGCCTATATCAAGGCGCGGCCCTGTGCCGGTGATCTGGCGGCGGGCTGGGCGTTTCTGGACACCCTGCGCCCGTTCGTCTGGCGCAAGCATCTGGATTATGCCGCCATTCAGGACGCCCACGACATGCGCCTGCGCATCCGCGAGCACAAGGGGCTTGGCGGCAGGATCACGCTGCCCGGCCACAACATGAAGCTGGGCCGGGGCGGTATCCGCGAGATCGAGTTTTTCACCCAGACCCGGCAGATCATCGCCGGGGGCCGCGATCCTGACCTGAGGAGCCGCGAGACTCTGGCCGGGCTGGACATGCTGGCGGCCAAGGGCTGGATTTCGCCCTTGGTGGCCGAGACGCTGGCGGCGGCCTATATCGCGCATCGCACCACTGAACACCGCATCCAGATGCTCGCCGATGCCCAGACCCATGATCTGCCCGGTGCCGGTGATCCGATGCTGAGGCTGGCGCATTTCTGCGGCTTCCCCACGCTGGCAGCGTTTCAGGGCGATCTGATCCCGCGTCTGGAAAAGGTGCACGAGCTGACCGAAAGCTTCTTCGCCCCCGAAGCCGGGGCCGCGTCCGAGGACATGCCCGACATCACGCCCGCGATGCGCAGCACGATCGACAAATGGCGCAGCCTGCCGGCCCTCAGGACCGCGCGCGCCAACGAGATTTTCCGCCGCCTGTTGCCGGTGATCCTGAAGCAGGTACTGAAAACCGCCAACCCTGAGGAAACCCTGAACCAGTTCGACGGCTTTCTGGGGGGATTGCCAGCGGGCGTGCAATTGTTCTCGTTGTTCGAGGCCAATCCGCAACTTGTTGAATTGCTGGTGGATATCTGCGGCTCGGCCCCCTCGTTGGCCCGCTACCTGTCGCGCAATGCGCAAGTGTTCGATGGCGTCATCGGCGGCACGTTCTTCCAGCCTTTGCCATCGGCGGGCGACATGGCGCAGGACCTCGCGGCACGGCTGGACGGGATTGACGATTACGAGACCCAGTTGAACACGCTCCGGCGCTGGATGAAGGAACTGCATTTCCGCATCGGCGTTCTGCATCTGAAAGGCATGATCGGCAGCGAACAGGCCGGTCGCCATTATGCCGATCTGGCCGGTGCGGTGCTGCGCGCCCTGCTGCGCCCGGTGGCGGCAGAGTTTTCGCGCCGCCACGGTGCGCCGCCGGGCAGGGGGGCGATGGTGCTGGGCATGGGCTCGCTCGGGGCGGAAAGCCTGACGGCGACCTCGGATCTGGATGTGATCGTGATCTATGATGCCGATGGCGCGGAGAAGTCCGACGGCAAGCGCCCGCTGCCGGTCACAACCTATTATGCCCGCCTGACACAGGCGCTGGTGACGGCGCTGACCTCGCAGATGGCCGAGGGGCGGCTTTACGAGGTGGACATGCGGCTGCGCCCGTCGGGGCGCAAGGGGCCGGTAGCAACGCCCCTGAGCGGCTTCATGAACTATCAGCGATCCGAGGCCTGGACCTGGGAGCATCTGGCGCTGACCCGCGCGCGCGCCATTGCCGGGCCACGCGCCTTGTGCGACGCGATTGAAACCTTCCGGCGCGAGTTGATCGCGGCCCCGCGCGAGGCGGCGAAAATCCTGACCGATACCGCCGAGATGCGCGACCGCCTGTCCGACGCCGCGGATCGCAGCCGTGTCGGCGATATCTGGGAAGCCAAGCTGGGCCCGGGCCGGATGCTGGATATCGAATTGCTGGCGCAGGCCGCCGCGCTTCTGACCGGCAGCCCGGAACGCGCGGTCGCGGCGCAGCTTGACGGCGGCATCCGGCTCGGCTGGTATGACGAGGCCGGGGCGGCGATGCTGCGCGATGCCTATGCCAGGCTGTCGCGGATGCAGCAGATCGGTCGGCTGATGGTTGAAGGTCGTCTGGACCCGGCGGAAATCGGGCGCGGCGGCTGCAAATTGCTGCTGGCGGAAACCGGCGCGGCCTCGCTGGCGGAACTGGAAACCGAACTGGCCGGGGCGCAGGTGCAGGTGGCCGGGATGATCGACGCCATTCTGGGGCGCAAACCGCAATAGGAATGTCGCGCGGCGATGCGCGGTGCAGGAATTTTCGCCTTTCATGGGGGCAGGGGCCTGAAACGGAGTGGCTGACATGGGATTGGACAAGGGCGGGCTGGCGATTGATCCGCGCGGGCTGATCTACGAATCCTACCGAATTGACGGCATCCGGGCCGAGGAATGCCGCTCGATCTTCCTCGACTGGGCGCTTGGCGTGCCGATGGGCGACGACCTGCAGGCGGCTTTACGCGAATTGCAGGCGGTCTATGCCGACAAGGCCCCCGACCATCCGATGAGCGCGATCATCCGCGACGGCCTGCAAAAGGCCAGCCCCACCGGGCGGCGGCGCGGGCGCAGCCGTGGCTGACGCTTTCGCTTGACCTTGGGCCCCGGTTACAGGCACATCCCGCCCCATGATCCCGATCGAAAAACTGCAACAGATTACGGAACGCTTCGGCTATCTGGAGGCCAGACTGGCCGAAGGCGGCGGCGATGCGGATTTTGCCGCGCTGTCGCGCGAATATGCCGAACTTAAGCCGGTGGTGGACCAGATCGCGGCCTACAAAGGCCTGATCCGCGATATCAAGGCCGCCGATGCCATGCTGGCCGATCCCGAAATGCGCGGCCTTGCAGCCGAGGAACTGGCTGTGCTGAATGACGCCCTGCCCGAGGCGGAACATGCGCTGCAACTGACGTTGTTGCCAAAGGATGCCGCCGACAAGCGCCCCGCCATCATCGAAATCCGCGCCGGCACCGGCGGTGACGAGGCGGCCCTGTTCGCTGCCGATCTGCTGCGCATGTATCAGCGACTGGCGGAACGCTCGGGCTGGGGCATGGAGATCATCTCGGAAACCGCAACGGAACTCGGCGGCTACAAGGAAGTGATCGCCAATGTCACCGGCGACAACGTGTTCGCGCGGCTGAAATTTGAAAGCGGCGTGCACCGGGTGCAACGGGTGCCGACCACCGAAAGCGGCGGGCGGGTGCATACGTCGGCGGCCACGGTAGCGGTGTTGCCGGAAGCCGAGGACGTGGATATCGACATTCCCGCCAGCGATATCCGCATTGATACGATGCGTGCCTCGGGGGCCGGTGGCCAGCATGTGAACACCACCGATTCGGCGGTCCGCATCACCCATATTCCGACCGGCATCATGGTGGTGTCGTCGGAAAAATCGCAGCATCGCAACCGCGAGATTGCCATGCAGGTGCTGCGCACGCGGCTATACGATCTGGAACGCCAGAAAGCGGATGACGAACGCGCCGCCACCCGCAAGGGGCAGGTCGGCTCGGGCGACCGGTCCGAACGCATCCGCACCTATAATTTCCCGCAAGGCCGGCTGACCGATCATCGCATCAACCTGACGCTCTACAAGCTCGATCAGGTGATGCAGGGCGATCTGGACGAGGTGATCGACGCGCTGATCGCTGACGATCAGGCAAGCCGCCTGGCCGAGATGGCGCTGTGAGCACGATCGCGGCGGCGCTGGCCTCGGCGGTGGCGGAATTGCGCGCCGGTGGCATCGACAATGCGCCGGGAGATGCCCGCCGGCTGATGGCACATGCGCTGGGGATCGCGCCGGATCGCCTGACGCTGGCGCTGCCGGAGCCGGTGACGCCCGATATGCTGGCGCGGCTGGATCGCGCCATGAAGGACCGGCTGGAGCGCAAGCCGGTATCGCATATCCTTGGCTACCGGCAATTCTGGGGCCGGGATTTCAAGGTGAGCCCGGCGGTGCTGGACCCGCGCCCGGAAACCGAAACCCTGATCGCGGCGGCGCTTGCGGGGCCGTTTTCACGGGTGCTCGATCTTGGCACCGGCAGCGGCTGCATCCTGCTGACATTGCTGGCCGAGCGTGCCGGGGCCACCGGCACAGGTGCCGATATCAGCAGTGACGCGCTGGCGGTGGCGGTGGAAAACCGCGCCGCGCTGGGGCTGGACGACCGCGCCGTGCTGGTGCAATCGGACTGGTTCACCAGCCTCGCGGGCCGGTTCGATCTGATCGTATCCAATCCGCCCTATATCGCGCTGCCGGAGATGGCCGGTCTTGCACCCGAAGTGCTGCGTTGGGAGCCGATGATGGCGCTGACGCCGGGTCCCGGCGGGCTGGAAGCCTATCGTGCGATTGCTGCAGGGATTTTGCCGTACCTCATGCCCGGCGGGCGCGTATTGCTGGAAACCGGGCCGACGCAGGCGGATGCGGTTGCAGAGATGTTCGCAGGCGAAAGGCTGGACCCGGTGGCGCTGCACAAGGATATGGATGGCCGCGACCGGGTCGTCGAATTGCGGCGAAGGGCCTGATTTCCTGCACCAATTACTGGTATTTCTGCCAAAATGACCGGAAAAGCGCCAAAGCAAGTGGGTTTTGGGCTTGTCTTGATCGAAACCGCCTGTATAGGGTGTGGCGCAGCGGTTGATTGATCCCGGATGGCATCTCGCCCGCTCAAGAGTTCTCGAACAGTAAACACGGGACATTGCAGGGCTACCCTGCCGCCATATCAGACCTAAATCCCGAATTGCCCGAACGGGCGGAAACAGGAAACATGAGATCGTCGAACAAATCGCGCTCGCGCAACAAGAATCAGAACCAGAATCGCCGGCCAACGGCCAATGTGGTCAACCGGGTATTTGATTCCTCAGGTCCCGAAGGCAAGGTTCGCGGCACTCCGCAGCAGATCATCGACAAGTATCAGGCGCTGGCACGCGATGCGCAATTGTCGGGTGACCGGGTGGCGGCGGAAAATTTCCTGCAGCATTCCGAACATTACGTGCGCCTGCTGAACGAGGCGATGCAGGAACAGAATGCCCGCCGCGAACAGCAGGAAGCGCAACAATTGCAGCAGCAACAGGCCCAGCAGCGCCGCGAGGCCGAGGCGAGGGCGAATGCCGATTCCCAGGGATCGGATCAGCCGGATGTCGCTCCTTCGCCCCTGGCTGCCGGTGACGAGGCCGACAGCAATCTGGTCGAAACCCCGGAAAGCAGCAACCAGCCGCGCAAGCGCAAGCCGCGCAGCCGCCCCTCGCCGGTGAAATCTGAAAACCCTGACAACGAGGCAGCGCCGCAGCCGGTTCATCAGGACAGCGCAGCCAAGTAAGGCGGCTTTCCGCCCTGAGCGTTACGCGCGGCGATCCAGTTCCCGCGCCAGCGCACAAAACCCTTCGATCGACACGTTTTCCGCCCGCTCGGTCGGGGCGATGCCCGATTGTTCAAGGATCGCCTCGATATCGGCCGACAGGCCCTTCAGGCTGGATCGCAGCATCTTGCGGCGCTGGTTGAAGGCGGTGGCGACAACGCGGGTCAGCGTGGCCTCGTTGGCCGGATGCAGCATCTCGGTGCGCCGGGTGATGTGCACCACCGCCGAGGTGACTTTCGGCGGCGGGGTAAAGGCCTGCGGCGAAATCTCCATCACGATCCGCGCCTCCGCGCGCCACTGGGTCAGGATCGACAGCCGCCCATAGGCCTTCGATCCCGGTGCCGCGACGATGCGTTCGGCTACTTCCTTCTGGAACATCAGCGTCAGGCTGTCCCAGAATGGCGGCCAGGTCCGGGGCGTCAGCCAGCGGATCAGCAATTCGGTGCCGACATTATAGGGCAGGTTGGCCACCACACGCACCGGCGCCTGCAGATGGCCGGATATGTCGATATCCAGCGCATCACCCTCGATCACCTGCAACCGGTGCGGGTAGTGCGCCGCGATATCGGCCAGGATCGGCAGGCAGCGCGCGTCCTTTTCCACCGCCAGCACCTTTCGCGCCCCTTCATGCAGCAAGGCCCGCGTCAGCCCGCCCGGACCGGGGCCGATTTCCAGAATATCCGAACCGGCCAGATCACCGGCCTGCCGGGCGATCCGGGCCGTCAGGTTCAGATCCATCAGGAAGTTCTGCCCAAGGGATTTCCGCGCCGACAGGCCATGCGCGGCGATCACCTCGCGCAGGGGCGGCAGGCCGTCGATATTGCTCAAGGCGCGCGCCGTTCGGCCATTGTGGCCGCCTGTTTCAGTGCCGCGATCAGGCTGGACGGATTGGCGCGGCCCTTGCCGGCGATATCGAGCGCAGTACCATGATCGGGCGAGGTGCGGATGAAGGGCAGGCCCAGCGTGATATTGGTGCCGCCGTGGAAATCGAGCGTTTTCAGCGGGATCAGGGCCTGATCGTGATACATGCAGATGGCGGCGTCGTATTGGCTTCGGGCCTCGGCGTGGAACATGGTATCGGCGGAATGCGGGCCGCTTAGATGCAAGCCTTCGCCTTTTAGCCGTTCGATCAGGGGCGCAATCAGGCTGATTTCCTCAAGCCCCATCGCGCCGCCTTCACCGGCATGGGGGTTCAGCCCGGCAATGGCAAGGCGCGGCGCGGCAAGGCCGAAATCGCTGGCAAGGGCGCGGGCGGTAATGCGGATCGTGTCTTCCAGCAGGGCCTCGGTCAGCCGTATCGGCACCTCGGACAGGGGGATATGGATGGTCACCGGCACCACCCGCAGGCCGGGGGCCGCCAGCATCATTACCGAGCGTGCAACCCCGCCCAGATGTGCCAGATATTCGGTATGGCCGGGAAAGGCAAAACCGGCCCCGTCCTGCAACGCCTTCTTGTGGATCGGCCCGGTGCATATGGCCGAGGCGGCACCGCTTTGTACCAGCGAAACTGCCCGGTCGATCACCGCGATGACCGAGGCGGCGTTTTCGGGGTCAGGCTGGCCGGGCCGGTTGGCGGCAGGAAAGGCATGCGCCAGAAGCGGCAGCGCGCGCCGGCCTGCCTCGATCGCCTCGGCGGGGTCGGTAATGGTGGCGAGCGGTACATTGCCGGGCAGGGCGGCCATATGCCCGGGATCGGCGATCAGGAAGAACGGCACCTTGCCGCGCAGCACTTGCCATGCCTTAAGCGCCAGTTCAGGGCCGATACCCGCCGGTTCGCCACAGGTCAGGGCAATCGGGGCGATCATTTCTCGATGATGATGGCGTCGCCCTTCAATTCCTGCAGATAGCCCTTGCCGAACGCCTCCAGCCGCTGGTTGAACAGGGCAAGGCGCACCTCTTCGCGGTTGCCCTCGGAAATCTGGTTGGTACGTCCGCAAAGCATCAGGAAAACCAGAAACTCGCCATTATCGCCCTGGGTCAGGGCTGTGGAGACTTCGTTGGCGTCCAGCTTGGCCAGTTCCAGCGCGATATGGCTGGGAACCTTGGCGACAGGCACCACCTGATGGCTGTAATAATCCTCGGGATAGGCGGTGGATTTGGCCAGCAGATCGTTGCAGGTATCGACCGAACCGGCCAGTGCCGCGGCGCGCGCCAGCGTTTCCGCGCTACGCCCGCCGGGCAGCAGCAGGGTTGCATAATCCAGCCCGATGGTGCGGGTGACGATGGTGCGGTTGTCGCGCACGCCGCGTAACTGGAACAGCGCGATGCCCCCTTGAATCTTGATCGGCGGCGTTACCTGACCGATCCGCATCTTCAGCAATTCCTCGCCCAGATTGCCCGGCAGGTTGCCCGCCGGGAGCCAGTCGGGCATCATGCCGCCATTGTCGCGCGTCGGCGAGGCCGAGAAGGTCAGCGCCGCCTCCTCGAATTCCGCGAAGCTGGAAATCGAAGTGGACAATTCCATCGCCAGTTCGAATATCTCGTCCTCGGAGCCGACCTCAAGCGGCAATACGATTTCCGCCAGCAGCACCGAAGCACCGACAGCAATCGTGCCAAGGGCCATCGCGGTGTCCAGTTCTGCCTCGGTAATGAAGGCCTTGGACTGGAACTTCCCGATCACCACCTTGCGCCAGGTGATGCCGGCATGGATGAAATCGGCGAAGGTTTCCTTTTCAATGCCTTCAGCCGCGAGGTTTTCCAGAAACTGCTCGGGCGTCAGGCCGGCCCGCTGGGCGTATTCGGCGAAGCCAAGGTTCAGTTCCTCTTCATTGGCCAGCAGGCCCATCGAACGGCCGGCCTGAAGGCGCAGCCGGTCGTCGATCAAATCATTCAGGGCCTGCTTGCGAGGGTCGCCGATCATGCCGAGGGCTTCCAGCATCAGGGCGCGCTGTTCTATCTCGTAATAGGTCACGCCGATGCCGTTGATCGTGACCGCGGCAGAAAACGGGCTTTGCGCGGCGGCATAGCCCGGCAGGACCAGCAGCAGCATCGAGAACAGGAAGGTTTTCAGCGTCATCAGCACAGGTTCCATAGCGCGGGTCGTCCCCAGTATTCGGCGTGATATGCGGCCTA
This sequence comes from Paracoccaceae bacterium, assembly GCA_019911965.1. Taxonomy (GTDB): domain Bacteria; phylum Pseudomonadota; class Alphaproteobacteria; order Rhodobacterales; family Rhodobacteraceae; genus UBA5972. The sequence continues at coordinate 50,388 of JAIOJF010000040.1, forward strand.
GTATGCGGCGCATCTGGTCTTGGCGGTACTGCCCGAGCCGCGGTTTCCGAACCCGGTCAGCGCGACCTGAAGCGCCAGATTTGTCGATGGCGACACATTAGATGACGAGACGTAGCGACGCGAGAGGGAAAGATCAACTTTTATGCAATCGTTGCTGTAAGTTAACGCCAGCCCTGCGTCACTGGCGACATTGGTGACAAGATCGTAGCGCCAGCTTGCCCCGGTGCGCCAGTTCGAGGCCAGATTCCAGCCCGCTTCGGCCAGCCAGTCGGCGCGGTCGGAAACCGTGTTTCCGGCGGCGTCCTTGATGAACCAGGAATAACCGGTGGTGATGTCGAAGCGGTCATTCCACCAGGCCAGACGGGTTTCATTGCGCGACAGCACCAGCCGGTCGTCGAACACCGCGCGCTGCACCAGGCGGAACCGGTCCGGCAGGCTGATCTGCGCTGCCAGCACATAGCTCGACGTGATCCCCGCCAGCCCTGACGCGGCAGTGAACTGGCCGGTATCGGTGGCGCGGAACACGCGGCCGATCTCGGCATCAACCGCCCAGCCGCTGGCGGCCCGGCGTGAATATCCAAAGCCGATATTGGCCCTCAATCCGGTTTCCTGCCTGTCCTGGCCCGAAAACCGGTTGAGCGAGAACAGGCTGACGCTGTCGAATTCGACCAACTGGCTGTCCTCGTCCGTCACCACGCCGCCGCTGGGATTGGACCAGACCAGTTGCGCCCTTGGCTCGATCACGGTGGTGGCACGGGCGCTTTGACGGATCAGGGGCAGGCGGAAATCGGCGGCGATCACCGGCGTTATGCGGGTAACGGGCATGGTGAAGCCGCTGTCGCCGCTGATGCGGTAGTGATCGGCGCTTACCGCCGCTATGGTTTCGATCAGCAATCCGCTACGCGACATCCATTGCCGCGACCAGTCCGCCCCGGCAGACAGGCGGTAGCCGTCGCGCCCCACCACGTCCACAGTCGAGCGCCGGGTGAAGCTGAGGCCCTGCAGATCAAAGCCGACCTCGCCGCCCAGTACCGGCGAGCCAAGGCGGTGTCGCAGGTTCAGATCACCGATCAGGAACGGAATGATGTCGTTTGCCGCTGGCGAGGACAAGGACCGATAGCCGGTCACGCCGGTTTCAAACCGGGTCTGGCGCGAGACATGCTCAAGCCCGATGCGGCTGTTCAGGCGGGTCACGTCGGAAAATCCGTGCCGCGACAGGTATAACGGATCGCTCGCGGTTTCCAGATGCAGCACCCCCCGCAAGCCCCGGGTCAGCCGGAACTCACCATCCGCGAACAGATAGGCACGGCGGTCATAGACGCTCTGGCCGTCATGGCTGAGTGCACCGGTGACATCCAGCCAGCCACGCGCGAAGCGCTGGCGATAGGCAAAGCCCAGCGTCGCGCTGCCCAGCGAATAGAGATGCGGCGTCAGCGTGATATCGGCGTAATCGCCAAAGGTCAGGAAATAAGGCGCACTGACGCCCACACCCAGCCGGTCGGACGAGGTGATGCCGGGCACCAGGAAACCGCTGGCCCGCCGCACGCTGGGATCGGGCACCCGCATCCGCGGCACCCAGGCAATCGGCACCCGCCCGATGCGCAATTGCGCCCCTTCAAAATAGAGGTATTTCCGTTCCTGATCGTGGATCACCCGGCGCGCCCGGATTTGCCACAGCGGTGTCGGGCGGGCCTCGGACACAGTACAGGTAGAGACGGCCGCCTGCGTCATCTGGGTATACCGCCCGTCGGTGCGGCTGATCTCGACCGTGGCCAGTTGCATCTGGCGATCCAGCACCATGCGCGCACCCTTCAGGATGCCGTCGCGCATGTCGCCTGACAATTCCGCGAAATCCGCCAGGATGACCACGCGATCGCCTTCGGTCAGGCGCAGCGGGCCATCGGCGCGGATCACGTCATGGAGGCCGTCATAGATGATCGCGGTGGCTTCCAGCCGACTGGTGCCGAAGATGATCTCGACATTGCCGCTGGCTACCAGCGTTTCGGTGCCGCTGGTGAACGCGATGCGATCCGCCTTCAGCGAGGCATCGCCAAGTTCGACCGCCAGCGCGGGCCGCACCAGCGCGACCAGCATCAGGCACAAAAGGGCGAGGTGGCGGATCATGTCAGCCATCCTCCATATGCAACAGCAGGCCGACCCCGAGCAACATCGCGGAAACCGGCGGCCCCCAGGCCGCGGCAAGCACCGGAATCGCGCCATTGGCCCCGAGGATCTGCACGAAATCCTGCAATATGAACACCGCCAGACCGGTGATCACCGCCATCAGCACCATCTGCCCGGTGCGCCCCGAGCGGTGATGGCGCATCGAAAAACCGGCCCCGATCAGCACCATCGCCGCCAGCAGCAGGGGCGTTGCCAGCTCGCTTTGCAGATAGACCTGATGGCGCGCGGTGGAAAATCCCGAACGGTCCAGCCTGTCGATGAAACTGCGCATGTCCCAGATCGAAATGGTGGTCGGATCGCCGAAGGAATCAAGTATCTGGTCGCTCGACAGATCGGAGGGCAGGGACAGGCTGGCGAAGGTCTCGGCGGCCTGGTCGGGCACCTTGCCTTTTGCGTTGACCAGCCAGAACTTGCCCGGCCCGAGGCTCCACGCCCCATCGGCCAGCCGTGCATAGCCGGTTTCGATCCGCCGCTGGGCCACGCCGCTGGCGTCAAACTCGAAGAAGGTGACACCCGACAGCCGGGTCGCATCGAAATTGGCGCGTTCGGCGAAAATCACCGTCTGGCCACGATCGCTGCCCTGCCTGAGCCACAAGCCCTCGCGGCTGAGCGAGAACGCCGATACCGTACCGGAATTGTAGCGCCCGGTTTCGGTTTCAAACTGGCGCAGGGCGGCGGCGGCCATCGGGTTATAGGCGGAAATGCCGATCAGCCCGATCAGAAGCGCGGCCAGCATCGGGGCGGCCACCATGCGCAAGCCCGACAGACCGGCGGCGCGTGTTGCCACCAGTTCGCTGGTGCGGCTCAGGCCGCGAAACAGCAAGAGCGCGGCCAGGATCACCACCATCGACAGCATCTGGTAAACCCCGGTCGGCGATTTCAGCAGCGCCAGCCGGAGCGTATCCAGCACGCCCAGACCGGCGGAATCGAACCGCCCGAACAGGGCCGTGGTTTCCATCAGGAAGGCCAGTGCGAAGAAACTGCCGAAAATCGCCAGAAACCGGCCAAGGAAGCGGCGCGCGATATAGAAATAAAGGGTCATGCCGCGACCTCGGGCCCGCGCATGCGCCGGCGGCCAAACCGCTTGCGCCCGGCATTCCGCAGCATCAGGTAGACGGCCATCAGGCCCAGTATGTCAGGCAGATAGATCAGGGGCCAAAGATCCATGTCGCGGCGCATAAGATCGCGCAACGGCACCGAGATGGTGCTGATCAGAACCACCATCGCCACCGCCCCAAGTACCTGCCGGAATACCCCGAAGCGCGAGAAACTGCCAAGCAACAGGACGGAAAAGCCGATCAACGGATAGACCAGCGATTGCAGGGGCTGTTCCAGCCGCTTGTGGGCTTCCAGCCGGAATTCGTCGACCGAACTGCCGGTTGCCGCCAGCATGGCGGGCGTCGGGAACAGGGCGGCAAGCGTGGAATATTCGCCGATGCGCCGTGGCCGGGCCTCGCGGGTGCCGGTAAGGGTGCCGATGTCGAAGACAAATTCATCGAACTGGATTTTCGTCAGCAGAAGGTTGTTCTTGTCGAAGGTCTGGATCAATCCGTCGAACATCACAAGCCGCGCGTCGTCTTCCAGCCGGAACAATACCGCCTTATGTGCGGTATAGGTGACATCACGGCCTGCCGGGCGCTGATCGTGCAGGAAAATATCGACCAATGAGCCATCCGCGTCGATCTCGCGCACGAAGAAGGTGACGTTGTCGGACGGATGGATGAACCGCCCGCCGACGATCAGCCGCGCCGCCATGTCCTGGGACAATTCCGCCTGGCGCTCTTCCAGCCGGATCAGGCTGACCGGCACCAGATAATGGCTGAGCGCCCCCGCCAGCAATGCCACCAGCAGCCCGAACATCAAGAACGGCTTCAGCAGCCCCGCCGGAGATATGCCCGCCGATTGCATCACCACGATCTCGCTTTCCGAATGCAGCCGGTTCGACACATAGACGGCGGCGGCGAATGTCACCACCGGCAGCACGATGGCCACCACCTGTGGCAAGAACAGGATCATGATTTCCAGAAACACCCGGACAGACTGGCCGTCGCCGATCAGCTGATCGAACAGCCCGATCGCCCGCGCCACCCAGTAAACCCCGATCAGGGTCAACGCGAATAACGCAAACGGCCCCATCAGCTGAGACAGGATATATCTGTCAAGCTTGGCCAATTATTGTTCCCGCGTTTGCCTCAATGGGGTCGTTTTTTCCCAAACTAGCGGAAAATTCGAATCAGCAATAGTGTTATCTGGATATTTCGGGCGTGTATCGCTAGGTATTTTCACAGAAAATCGGGCTGAACGGGGCAAAGGCGATGACCAATCCAACAGAAATCAGGTTTGAAGAGGCTGAAACCGGCGATCTGGGCACGCTGGGCGGGCGGATTTCGCTGCTGATCGCGCCGGACGGGGCGATGGACCGGATGGCGCGGCGGGTGAATGCGCTCAGCAAGGGGGCGCTGAAGCGGCTGGCCGACAGCGAGACGTTTGAGAAGCTGGAGGAAGGCACCGGGCAGGCCCTGTTCTTCCCCGCCGGTCTGGCCGCCGAGGCGGTGCAGGTGGTCAAGCTGGCCAAACGCCCCGATATCGCCACCGCCCGCAAGGCCGGTGCCGCGATGGCCGAGTTTCAGGGCAAGGCGGATTTGACGGTGCTGGCGGGCAATCACGCACGCAGCGCCGATATCGCCTTCGGGCTGGTGCTGAAGGGCTACAGGTTCATTGATCACAAGACGACGGCGAAGGACCGCGAAGGTCCGGGTGCGGTGCGCTTTCGGGTCTCAAGACCCGAGGACGTGGCGGCAAATGCAAGGCCGATGGCGGCGCTGGCGGAAGGCGTGTTCTTCACCCGCGATCTGGTCAATGAACCGGCCAATGTGCTGACCACGGATGATTTCGCGGCAAGACTGGCGGCGATGCAGGATCTGGGGCTGGAGGTGACGATCCTGGACGAACCGGAACTGGAAAAGCTTGGAATGCGCACCTTGCTTGCGGTCGGTCAGGGATCGGACAGCCCGTCCAAGGTGGTGGTGATGGAATGGAAGGGCGGCGGCGATGAAAAGCCCTTCGCGCTGATCGGCAAGGGCGTGGTGTTCGACACTGGCGGCATTTCGCTGAAGCCGGCGGCCGGAATGGAAGACATGACGATGGATATGGGCGGTGCCGGGGTGGTGTCGGGCGTCATGCGCACGCTGGCGCTGCGGCGGGCAAAGGCCAATGTGGTCGGCATTGTCGGGCTGGTCGAGAACATGCCGGATGGCCGTGCGCAACGGCCGGGCGACGTGGTGCGCTCGATGAAGGGCGACACGATCGAGGTGATCAATACCGATGCCGAGGGGCGCTTGGTTCTGGCCGATATCCTGTGGTACGCGCAGGAAAAATTCGCCCCTGTCGGCATGGTCAACCTGGCCACCTTGACCGGCGCGATGATCATTGCGCTGGGTCATGAAAATGCCGGTGTATTCGCCAATGACGACAAGATCGCCGCGTCCTTCCTGAAGGCCGCCGGAGCCGAGGGCGAGGGGGCCTGGCGCATGCCGATGGCACCGGCCTATGACAAGCTGCTGAAAAGCCGGATTGCCGATATGAAGAATGTCGGCGGCAGACCGGCTGGGTCGATCACCGCGGCGCAGTTTCTGAAACGCTTCGTGCGTGATGACGTGCCGTGGATTCACCTCGATATCGCCGGGGTGGCCCTGCGCACCGACGCCACCGATCTGGCCCCCAAGGGCGCGACCGGCTGGGGCGTGATGGCGCTGGACCGGATGATCCGCGACAATTACGAAAGCTGATGGCAAGGCGATGCCCGAGATTCTGTTCTACCACCTGACACGTTCACCGATCGAGGCGACCCTGCCGGAATTGCTGGAAAAGACGCTGGCGCGGGGCTGGAAGGCATTGGTGCGCGGGGGGGATCAAAAGCGGCTGGACTGGCTGGATGGCAAGTTATGGGCCGACGATACCGGGTTCCTGCCGCATGGCCTGGCGGGCGGGCCGCATGATGCGGATCAGCCGGTATTGCTGACCACCGGGGCGGATGCGCCGAACCGTGCCGATATCCTGTTCGCCATCGACCGCGCCGAGGTTTCTGTGGCCGAGGCGCAGGGTTTTCAGCGCGTCTGCATCCTGTTTGACGGTAACGATAATTCGGCCGTCGAATTCGCCCGTGGCCAGTGGAGCGCGCTGGCCGGGGCCGGGTTGCCGTCGAAATACTGGTCGCAGGAAAGCGGGTCCTGGCAGGTCAAGGCCAGCAAGAACACCGAACCGGCCGCCTCAGCGTGACAGCCGCATCGCATCCCCGGCAATCTCGATCCGCGCGAACCGCGAAAGATAGGACATGCCCAACAGCGAACCTGACATCTCGCTGTCATTGACCCAGGCCTGGACATTGCGGTCCGTCTGGCCGCCAAAGCGCACCTCGTCCAGCCGAACCGGTGCGGTGCGTACCGTGCCATTGGCGGTTTCGGCGGTGCCTAGATAGACCAGATCATCGGGGTCAATCCCCGCCAGCACCGCGTCCTGGCGGCTCAAGACCATATGCGTGGCCCCGGTATCGACAACGAAAACAACGTTCTGGCCGTTGATGTTCAGGCTGGCATAGAAATGCCGGTCCGCCGCGCGGCGCAATGTGATCACATTGTCCGCCTCGCTTTGTACCGAGGCCTGCGGCATCACCTGCAGGCGCAACTGGTCTTTCATTCCGTACAGCAGAACCACCCCGGCGAACAGGAACGCCCACAGGATCGCCTGTTGCAGGGTGCGGTTCAGGCTCTGGCGGTTTTGTGCAAAGAACCAGCCCGCGACCATCAGCATCAGCAGGATCAGATAGACCAGATTGCCGAACTGCCAGCCGTCCATGACCTAGCTGTCGGCCGAGGCTTCCAGCCTCGCCACCGCCTCAAGCCAGAGGTTTTCCGCGCGTTCCATGCCTTCGTTCAACTCCGCGTTCTTGCGCTGCAAATTCGCCAGCATCGCCGCATTCCAGGATTCATAGGTTGCCGGATCGGCCAGTTTTTCGTCCAGCTTCGCCCGCATCGCCTGTAACTTGGTGATCCTTGCTTCGCATTTCGAGACCTCGGCCTGCAAAGGTGCGGTATCGCGGCGCTTTTGTGCCGCCGAGCGGCGGGGTTGTTGCGGCGGGCGCTGCGCCGTGGCCACCGCCCCGCCGGTGCCGCGTTCAGACAAAAGCAACCGGCGATAGGCGTCCATGTCGTCGTCGAAATCGCGGACCTTGCCGTCGCGCACCAGCCACAGGCGGTCCGCCGTCATCGACACCAGATGCGGGTCGTGGCTGACCAGGATGATCGCGCCGGAATACTCGGTCAGGGCGGCCACCAGCGCCTCGCGGCTCTGGATATCCAGATGGTTGGTGGGTTCGTCCAGGATCAGCAGATGCGGCGCATCCAGCGTCGCGATCAGAAGCGACAGGCGGGATTTCTGCCCGCCCGACAGGCGGCCAACCTCGGTATCCGCCTGATCGGCCCCAAGGCCGCCAGCGGCCAGCCGGGCGCGGATTTTCGCGGGCGTCTCGCCCGGGCGCAGACGGCGCAGATGCTGGATCGGGGTTTCGTCCAGATGCAATTCGTCCACCTGATGCTGGGCGAAATAGCCGACGCGGAGCTTGGACGAGGTCACCAGCGCCCCCGACATCGGCGCCAGCCGCCCCGCCAGCAATTTGGCCAGCGTGGATTTGCCCTGCCCGTTGGCCCCCAGCAATGCGATCCGGTCGTCCTGATCGATCCTGAGGTCGAGTTTGCGCAAAACCGGCTGGCCGCCGTAGCCGACATTGACGTCATCGACCTTGAGGATCGGGGGCGACAATTCCTCGGGGCTGGGGAAGTTGAAGGCGATGGTCGAGCCGCCTTCCTCAAGCTCGATCGGGGTCATGCGTTCGATCATCTTCAGCCGCGATTGCGCCTGTTTCGCCTTGGATGCCTTGTAGCGGAAGCGATCGACATAGGCCTGCATATGGGCGCGCCGCGCATCCTGTTTCTTCCTGGCCGATTGCGCCTGATCCAGCTTCTCGCGGCGCAGGCGCTCGAACTGGTCATAACCGCCGGTCCAGAGCGTCAGCTTGCGGTTTTCCAGATGCAGGATCGCCCCGACCGAACGGTTCAGCAATTCGCGGTCATGGCTGATCACCAGCACGGTATGGGGATATTTCGCCAGATAGCTTTCCAGCCAGATCGTGCCTTCAAGGTCCAGATAGTTGGTGGGTTCGTCCAGCAGCAGGATATCGGGCTCGGCAAACAGCACCCCCGCCAGCGCCACCCGCATCCGCCACCCGCCCGAGAAATCCGAACAGGGCCGCGCCTGTGCGGCGGTGTCAAAGCCAAGCCCGGCCAGGATCATCGCGGCGCGCGCCTCGGCGGAATGCGCGCCGATATCGGCCAGCCGCGCGTGGATATCGGCGATGCGGGCGGCATCGGTCGAGGTTTCCGCCTCGGCAAGCAGCGCCGCGCGTTCGGTGTCGGCGGCCAGCACGGTATCCAGCAGCGATTGCGCACTGGCCGGGGCCTCCTGGGCGACGCCGCCGATACGCGCGCCGCGCGGCACGCCGATCTGGCCGCCTTCCAGCACCAGTTCGCCGGTGATCAGGCGGAACAGCGTGGTCTTGCCGGTGCCGTTGCGTCCGACGAAGCCGACCTTGTGGCCGGTCGGGATGATGGCCGAGGCACCCTCGAATAACGGGCGGCCTTCGATGGAGAATGATATGTCGTCGATCCTGAGCATGCGCGGCTTTTGCCCATATCGGCCCGGGACTGTCAACGCGCCATCGAATAGCGGCTTTTCAAGGTGAAGGGGCCGTGTTAGTCAGCCGCCGGTTTCCCCGGTTCGCGGGGCTGACACTGCACAAATCCGAAAGGCTATCCCATGGCGATCCAGCGCACATTCTCCATCATCAAACCCGACGCAACCAACCGCAACCTGACCGGTGCGATCAACGCCAAGATCGAGGCGGCGGGCCTGCGCATCGTGGCGCAAAAGCGCATTCACCTGACCAAGGCACAGGCCGGGGTGTTCTACGGTGTCCACAAGGAACGCCCGTTCTACGGCGAATTGTGCGATTTCATGTCGTCGGCCCCGATCGTGGCACAGGTGCTGGAAGGCGAGAACGCGATTGCGCGCTACCGCGAAGTGATGGGCGCGACCGACCCCGCAGAATCCGCCGAGGGCACGATCCGCAAGGAATTCGCGCTGTCCAAGGGCGAAAACTCGACCCACGGTTCCGACGCGCCGGAAACCGCAGCGGAGGAGATCGCCTATTTCTTCTCGGGCCTCGAACTGGTCGGCTGACCTGATTGATGCCGGGGGGAATGCCTCCCGGCCATCACCCCTTGTCGCGGTAATGGCGCAGCACGAACAGGCGGATGGCGCTGGCAAGGCCGGTTTCCAGCCCGCGTGCGGCGTCGATCTCGGCGGCCAGTGCGTTCAGCGGCTGGTTGCGCTCGTGCGCGATGGCGCGGAAGGCGGCCCAGAACTCCGCTTCCAGCGAGACCGAAGTGCGGTGGCCCTTCAGCGTCAGCGAGTGCTTTTGCGGGCGGTCATTGGTCATCGCGGTCGCGCTGATGATTGTCGAGATGCTGTTTCAGGCGCTCGGTCATATCCGCATCGGCACGTTTCTCGGCCTTGGTTCGGCCGAATTTCGCAGCGTTTTCCGTGGCCTGTGCCGATTTCGCGGCGCGGGTGCGGGCCTTTCGCGCGGCCTTCAGGCTGATCACCTTGCCACTCATGTCAGGCCGTCGATCAGCGCGGGCAGGTGGCCGAGATCGGGCACCTGACGGAAGCGCGGCGAGGTGACGGGCAATTCGGCGGCCTCGATTGCCCATTCGATCTCATGCGGCACATGGATGCCCCAGCTTCCGGCTTCAATCGCGGGAACCACATCGGATTTGACCGAATTGCCGATCATCATCGCCGCCTCCGGGCCGGGATCGGAGAAGATGCGGCGATAGGTGTCGGTAGTCTTGTCGCTGACAATCTCGACCGCATCGAAGAAATCCCCCAGCCCCGATTGCGCCAGTTTGCGTTCCTGATCGAACAGATCGCCCTTGGTGATCAGCACCACGCGAAACCGCCCGGCGACATGTTCCAGCGCGGTGCGGGCCTCCGGCAGGATCTCTATCGGATGCGAATGCAGGTCGCGCCCGGCGGCCAGAATACGCCCGATCACCCCGGCGGGCACGCGGCCATCGGTGACCTCGATGGCGGTTTCGATCATCGACAGGGTGAAGCCCTTGATGCCGAAACCGTATTGTTTCAGGTTGCGCCGTTCCGCCGCCAGCAGACGGTCCGACAGATGGTCCGGCTCGGCGAAATCGGCCAGCAATTCGGTGAACTGGCCTTCGGTCAGCCGGTAGAACACCTCGTTCTGCCAAAGCGTGTCGTCGGCGTCAAAACCGATGATCCGCAGGGGGCTGGTCATGCCGCGCCTGTCATCCGGTCGGGCCGATCATCTGGTCGGGGCGGACCACGCGATCGAAGGTCTCGGCATCGACAAAGCCAAGCGCGATGGCCTCTTCCTTCAGCGTGGTGCCGTTCTTGTGCGCCGTCTTTGCCACCTTGGTGGCGTTGTCATAGCCGATAGTGGGGGCGAGTGCTGTCACCAGCATCAGGCTTTCGCGCATCAGCTTGTCGATCCGCGCGATGTTGGCCTGGGTGCCGACCACCATGTTGTCGGTGAAACTGCCTGCCGCATCGCCCAGAAGCTGCATGGATTGCAACACGTTATAGGACATCATCGGGTTGTAGACATTGAGTTCGAAATGCCCCTGGCTGCCGGCAAAACCGATGGCGGCATCGTTGCCCATAACCTGTGCGCAGACCATCGTCAGCGCCTCGGCCTGCGTCGGGTTGACCTTGCCGGGCATAATGGATGATCCGGGCTCGTTCTCCGGCAGGATCAACTCGCCCAGCCCCGAGCGCGGGCCGGAGCCCAGCAGCCGCATGTCATTGGCGATCTTGAACAGCGACGCGGCGACGGTTTTCAGCGCGCCGGAAAACATCACCATCGCGTCATGGGCTGCGAGTGCCTCGAACTTGTTGGGCGCGGTGACGAAGGGCAGGCCGGTAATGTCGGCGATTTTCGCGGCAACGCGGCTGTCCCAGCCTTTCTTGGTGTTCAACCCTGTGCCGACAGCGGTGCCGCCTTGCGCCAGTTCGTAGATATCGGGCAGGCACATCTCGACGCGGGCAATGCCCTTGGCCACCTGATGTGCGTAGCCGCCGAATTCCTGGCCCAGCGTCAGCGGTGTCGCATCCTGGGTATGGGTGCGCCCGATCTTGATGATGTCCTTGAATTCATTCGATTTCGCCTCCAAGGCCGCGTGCAGCTTGTGCAGCCCCGGCAGCAAGGTGTCGCGCGCCATCATGGCGATGGCGACATGCATCGCGGTGGGGAAGGTATCGTTCGAGGACTGGCCCATATTGCAGTGATCGTTGGGATGCACCGGGGTTTTCGAGCCCATCACGCCGCCCAGCATCTCGATGGCGCGGTTCGACACCACCTCGTTGGCGTTCATGTTGGATTGCGTGCCTGAACCGGTCTGCCAGACCACCAGCGGGAAATTGTCATCGAACTTGCCGTCGATCACCTCGGTAGCCGCCGCGGCGATGGCATTGCCGATCTCCGGCGCGATATCGCCCTGGTCGATATTGACCAGCGCACAGGCCTTCTTGATCACGCCAAGGGCGCGGATGATCGCCACCGGCTGGCGTTCCCAGCCGATCGGGAAATTGATGATCGAGCGCTGGGTCTGGGCCCCCCAATACTTGTCCGCCGGAACCTCAAGCGGGCCGAACGAGTCGGTTTCGGTACGGGTCTTGGTCATGGAATGCGTCCTCTGGAATACAGTCGCATACCCTATAGACAAGGAAAACGGGGAACTCAATCCACCTGGTCAGTGCTTGCGGAAGGCATCCAGGCTGACCACCTCGGCATCGCCCTTTTCGGCGTCGCCCTCGTCATCCTCGACCATTTCCACCATCGGGCTTTCCTCGTCGTCGTCGCCTTCGGTGGCCTCGAATTTCAGGCCGAACTCGACGCTCGGATCGACGAATGTGCGGATGGCGTCGAACGGGATCGCCAGCGGCACCTCGGAATCGCCGAAATTGAGGGTGACGGAGAAGCCGTCGCGGCTGACCTCAAGGTCGCGGAACCATTCCTGCAAAACGATGGTCATCTCGTCGGGATAGCGTTCGCGCAGCCAGTCCGGGATCACCACATTGTCGGCATTGGTCTCGAAGGTGATGAAGAAATGATGCTCGCCCGGCAGGCCGCCTTGCGCCACATCCGACAATACCTCGGCCAGCAAGCCACGCATCGCCTTGTGCATCAGGCGTCCGTAATTGATCGTCTCGCTCATGGTCGGGCCCCGGCTGGTTCTGGCCCCACCATACGAGGTTTTTCGCCGAAGGAAAGTGCCGCGGGCGATCAATCCTGGCGACGGGCCCCCATGGCGGGCGGGTTTCTGGCCGGCCTATACCAATTCAGACGTCAGAACAGGAAATCGCCGGCATCCCAGTCGCCAAAGGCGGTGCTTTCCGCGATGATCGTCACGCCGCCGAAGGTGATGATGGTGGCACCGCCATCAGGGGTGAAGACAAGATCGTCGAACTCCGAGGCTGCGCCCTTGATGCGGATGCGATCCGTGCCGTGGGTGAAATCGGTGATCGTGTCGCTGGCGGAATTGGCGTTGAAAAAGAAGGTATCGACACCTGCGCCGCCGGTCAGCACGTCAATCCCCTTGCCACCGGCGATATAGTCGCGTCCGGCCCCGCCGTCGATCACGTCGCGGCGTTCGTCGCCGTACAATCGGTCGCGGCCATCGCCGCCTTTCAACTCGTCATTGTGGCGTCCGCCGCGCAGGACATCGCGCCCGCGCCCGCCTTTCAGCAAGTCATCGCCCGCATCGCCGATCAGCATGTCATGGCCGTTGCGCCCGGTCAGTATATTGTCGGCCTCGTTGCCGGTCAGGCGATCGTCGCCGTCGTCGCCGGTGGCGTTCTCGATCACCACGCCATTGGCGATCAGGAAACCGCCATGCACGCCATTAACCGCGCTCAGCATGCCGCCGGCCAGCATGCCGTCACTGGCCTCCAGCGTCGCTGCGCGCAGGTCGATCACCACGTCATTCGCGCCGTCATAGCGGATCAGATCGTCGCCGCCGGCATCCCAGATCGTCTTGTAGTGAACGCCGTCGCCATCGGCAGCGAACAGATCGTAGGTATCGTTGCCGGTGGCTGTGGTCATGTTGCGGCCATAGAGCGTCTGGATATAGGCCATATCGAACGCGCCCATCGTGCTGAAGCTCTGGTCGATACTGCCCGCGGCAAAGGGCCAGCCCGAGGTTTCGCGGCCATCGGCATCGGCCATGTTGATGTCGTTATAGCTCATGACCGAATAGATGTTCTGGTTCAGCGCGAAATTGCCCATGTCGTAGGTATCGGCCACACCGGGGATATTGGCGAAGCCTTCAAAAGGATGATCCAGCCCCAGATTGTGCAGGAATTCGTGAATGATCGTTGTGTAGTCGTAGCCACCATAGGACAGGCCATTGTCGGGTTGCCCGGTGGTGCCGCTGAGATAGGCCTGATTGATGAACACGCCATCGCCGCCGACGCCGTAGGAATAGCCGAGGGTGTTGTCAAACGCATCGGAATAGACCCAGAGGTCGATATCCGCGCCGCCGTCAACTTCGGTGAAGGTCAGCCCGCTGATGGTGGCCAGATCGGCGAAAACCATTATATAGGCGGCGGTCAGTTCCGCGTCCCACTGGCCGATATCGGTGCCGTCGGGATTGGCCTCGCCCTGGCGGAAATCGTAGGTCAGCGCGGTGCCGTCCCACATGTTGAAATCCGGATCCCCCGGGCCACGATCAAGCCAGCCAAGCGCGGCCAGGAACGGGTTGGCGACGATCAGCGCCGAGGTGGCGGGATCGGTCGAAGTTCGATTATTGTTGCCGACTTCCGGGGTTACCGTAAAAGCCAGGCTGGCCAGGTTGTTGTTTTCATCGGCCTCGTCAACCTCGCCCAGGTGATCCGCGATCAGGTCCAGCCGGTACTGCCCGGGCGCAAGATCGTTGGGAATGACGATCAGGCTGGCCTCGCCGCCGTCACGCTCGCCGGGCTGGATCACTTTCGTGGGATTGGTGGCGAAGATGCGGTCAGCGCCGCCATCCTGAAGATAGGCGCCCGCCGCAATGTCCCAGATCTTGAAGCCGACCTCGCTGCTTGCAGCGCGGCTTTCGCCGTTGTTCAGTACGTCGAACGAGACCTGCAGATTGCCCCCGGCGGCAACCGAGGCCGCGCCGAGACTTGCATTGGCGATCTCAAGATCGGCCAGCGCCGGTGCGCCGTCAAAGAATATCCGCGCCGAAATGTCTTCGGAGCTTGCGCCCGATTGCCAGGCCACCACGAAACCGGCAGCACCGTGGGCCGAGACGACCGGATTGCCGGTGGCGGCGTTCGAGGTTGGTATGCGGAACTCGTCGCCCGATCTGGTGCCGTCGGCATCGAAGACCTGCCCGGCGATCCCGGCGCTGGCCGAGGTGGCCCAGACCACGACGAATTGCCCGTTATTGAGGCCGCTTGCCGACGGGGTGACCTGATCGCCGTTCGATACGGTTTCGATCTGGAATTCCGATCCGACCAGGCTGCCGTCTGCCGCGAATATCTGGCCGTAAATCCCGGTATCGGACGCGATATCGCCGTCCTGCCCCCAGGATTGCCAGGTGACGACAAAACCACCGCCTGCAAGGGCCGCGACATCGGGCAATTGCTGGAAGGATGGCGTATGGGTGTTGGCCAGAAACTCGGCGCTGCGCGCGGTGCCGTCGGCGTTGAAGATGCGTGCGACAACCGCGTCGTCCGACCCATCCTGACCGGCGGATGTCCAGGACACGACGAAGCCGCCATCGGCAAGGGCAGTTATGGCTGCGTGCTGCTGGTTGTCAGCAATTGTGGTGTTGATCTGAAATTCTGGTCCGGTCGCGCTGCCATCGGCCAGATAGCGCTGGGCGAACAGGCCATAGTCCGAGCCGTCCTGCCCGCTGGATTGCCAGACCACCACCGCGCCGCCGCCGCTCAACCCGGCATGGTCGGAATAAAGCTGGATACCGGCGATGGTGGCATTTACCAGAATTTCACCGCCCGCAGGCGTGGCATCGCTGGCATAACGTTGCGCGTAAATGCCGTAGGAATCGCCGTCCTGATTGTTTGACGACCAGCTTATGGTGAAGCCGCCATCGCCCAGGGCCGCGACACTGGGCGCGAACTGGTCCGAGGCGGAGGTGGTGTTGACCCTGAATTCACCCCCGAGCGCGGTGCCATCGGCGGCGTAAAGCTGCGCGTAGACACCGAACGTGCCCGCATCCTGTCCTTCGGATTGCCATGCCACAACGAAACGCCCGTCACCAAGGGTCGCCAGCGTCGGCATGGTCTGGCGGTTGGTGGTGGTCGTGTTGACCTGAAATGTGGTGCTGGTTGCCATTGTTCAGGCCTGTCCGAATCTTGAATGCACTGGTCAACAGGATGTCGGACAACCGCAGGTAGGGGTCAACCGGCAACGGCCAGGTCTGTGCGGAATGTGGCCGATTGCACACCGGCGATTGAGCGGGGAAGGGAAAGTGCAGGCTTTTGCCTGTTTCGGACTTCAACGCATCTTTTCAATGCGATGCGTTTTCCAGCCATCACCTGACAAATGGTGAACAGGCCGGGAACGGTATTGGAACTTGTAAAACATCTGGCACAGGCCAGAAAGACGAAAACGCCGCGACCTCGGCAAAGGTCAACGGCGCAATTCTTCACGAGACCGTCAAAAAATCTCACGCGGATAATAGCGCAAGCTGGGCCGCGCGTCACCCCATTATTGCACTGCATTGGGGGCTTGTCGCATGAGTATCGCAAAGCATATCCCCGACAATATCAAGCGTGTTTCTCGCTCGGTCGGCTACGCACTTTGGCTGAATACCTCTGCCGATTGGTTTAGCCTGCCTGTAATCTTGCGGGCGCGGCTGGATGCACGTCAACGCGCGGCCTTGGCTTTCATGGCGCTCAGGTCGCTGGACCGTGAAGATGCGGTGCTGACGGCGGAAATGGCGCTTTCGGGGGGCGCGGGCCAGCCCATTACCCCCTTGTTCAATCATATGGATGAGGCGGCTTTCTGGGCCGATATGGCTGAACCTGAGGAACTGGAAGCCTATTGCCTTGCCAGTTTCAACGCCATGCCGCGCGGTAGGCAGGCGGCTTTCCTTGATTTTGTGCAAGGGAGGCAAGCGGCGTGATGGCGCGTGATTTCTCTGATATGGCGATGCAGATTGACATGCACCGGGCCGAATTTCCGCGCGAAAGGGCGGATCGGTTGCCCACTGAATTTGTCTGGCGCGACCCGTCCACCATTCCCCCGCGTCCGTGGGTCTATGGGCGTCACCTGATCCGCAAACAGGTATCGGTGACGGTTGCCCCCGGTGGCGTCGGCAAGTCGTCTCTGACGATCTGCGAGGCGCTGGCGATGGCATCCGGGCGGGAATTGCTGGGGGATTGGACTGCCAAGGGCCTCAAGGTCTGGCTCTATAACCTGGAAGACCCGCGCGACGAAATGGACCGGCGCATAATCGCGGCGATGCAGCACCACCATGTTAGCCCTGAGGAAATCGCGGGGCGGCTCTATGTGGACACAGGCCGCGAACGCGCCCTTAGCACGGCAATTCAGACCCGCGAGGGCGTCCAGATTATCAAGCCGGAACTCGACGCGCTGGCGGGCGAGATTGAGGCGCGGGAAATTGACGCGCTGGTGATCGACCCTTTCGTGTCATCGCATCAAGCATCCGAGAACGACAACGGCGCAATCGACCTGGTGGCGAAGGAATGGGCGGGTCTGGCGGATCGGTGCAACTGCGCAATCGAATTGGTCCACCACACCCGCAAGACCAATGGCGAGGAAGCGACAACGGAAAGCGGGCGTGGTGCGTCGGCACTGTTGGCGGCGGCGCGTTCCGGGCGTGTCCTCAATAAGATGAGCGACGACCTCAAGGCAGAGGCAGGGGTGCAGGATGACCCCGCCACTTACTTTGCGATCACCCGCGACAAGGCCAACCTTGCACCCGTGGGCAAGCGTGAGTGGCGGCGCATCGCCTCTGTCCACCTGGCCAATGGGGATAGCGTGGGCGTGGCTGAGGTGTGGGAATGGCCTGACACGTTCGACGGGTTTTCGGTTGCCGACCTCTTGGCGGTGCAACGCGCCATTGATGGCAAGGGGCTGAGATACTCGGATCAGGTCAAGGATGGCTGGGCTGGTGACGTGATGGCGGAGACGCTGGGGCTTGACGCCCAGACCGACCGCCCGCGCATCCGTAAAATGATCGAGGCATGGCTGAAGTCCGGGGCGCTGGTGAAGGGCAATAAGCCCGGACCTCAGCGCAAGCCCGTGGTGACTTTGGAGGTGGGCGAATGGGCAATCGTATGATCTGCGCCACCACCCCGATTGAAGGGGTAGCGCAAGGTAGCGCACCGACGCACAAAACCGGGCTGCGCCACTGCGCCACCCCCTGCCCCCCTAAAGGGGGGGGCGGCAGGGGTAGCGCAACCGTGGCACGTCCAGCCCGGTTCGGCAGGGGTAGCGCATGGTCTGGTCCCAATGCCCCTCTTGCTCGA
>JAIOJF010000041.1 GCA_019911965.1 Paracoccaceae bacterium
ACCACCAATCGAACCAGTGCATAACCTCTGGCCTGTTCCCCGCCCACGCAGGGATGAACCGGCGCGGCCAAACCCAAGGGAAGCCAGGAAGGGCTGTTCCCCGCCCACGCAGGGATGAACCGCCACAACCCTTGCCCCAACTGGGTCGCTGCTCCTGTTCCCCGCCCACGCAGGGATGAACCGAACCTCGACCTGCAAGACCTCGATGTGTCATGCTGTTCCCCGCCCACGCAGGGATGAACCGCCCAATGGGCGGCGGCACCTCTACCGTCGCGTCTGTTCCCCGCCCACGCAGGGATGAACCGGTGGCCGCAAATCGTGAGAATCCCTGGCAGCGCAGCATCAATGCGACGTTGGATACCTGAAAACGCGCATTGGCAGATGGCAAGGATGCCTTCGGGCTGAATTGACCAGGTAGTCTCGCCATCCGACAAACGATCTCGCCGATGTCAGGTGCTGCTGCTTTTCAAACGAAATCCCGGCTGACCGAACCCGGCATGTCCGAGCGCGTCTGAGTGAGTTTCCTTCGATTGATAGTTCCGCCACGCGAACGACACAGAAGGCCGACGAGGCTCGATGTGCCTGTCGTCGGGCAAACCGCGGCCAAACAACCGCATGAAGTGTATGAAAAAGCGTGGCAATCGGGACCCTGCTTTTGCAGGAAGGCGGGGCGAAACGCTGTTCAGCCCGACGATAAAGCATTTCGCGTTAAACCTTAATCGCCAAACGCTGCCTGAAGTCTGCGATTTCAACGCGCTAGGCGACGTCGGATGCCCCAGATCAAAGGCAAAACGCGCTAGCTCGCCGAACTACCGGATCGGTTGGAGCGGGTAACGGGAATCGAACCCGTAACTGAAGCTTGGGAAGCTTTCGTGATACCTTTTCACCATACCCGCGAAAGGTGCCCGACAGGTAGGCGAGCGGCGATGAAAGGTCAAGGCCCGACAATGATGGCGGGCCGCCGGGGAAGGGCGGCCCGCCTCTGCTGCACATTCCCGCGAGGGAGGGGGGATTACATCGGCAGCAGCACCGAGTCGACCACATGGATCACGCCGTTGGACTGGTTCACGTCCGAAATGGTGATCCGCGATGCCCGGCCGGCCTCGTCATAGATATAGAGCGTGTTGCCACGCACCTGGGCGCTGAGGGCATCGCCGGACACCGCGTTGAAATGGTAGAACCCATCGGCGCTGGCCCGTGCCTTGGCGGCGATATCGGCGGCACTCCACTTGCCGGCCACCACATGTGCGGTCAGCACCTTGGTCAGCATGGCCTTGTTCTCCGGCATCAGCAGGCTGGCAACGGTGCCGTCGGGCAGGGCATCAAAGGCGGCATTGACCGGCGCGAAGACGGTGAAGGGGCCGGGGCCCATCAGGGTTTCAACCAGACCGGCGGCCTTGACGGCGGCAACCAGCGTGGTGTGATCGGCGGAGTTGACGGCGTTTTCGACGATGTTTTTGGTTTCAAACATCGCCGCCCCGCCGACATCGGGATTGGCAAGCGCTGCCGGTGCGGCCATTGCAAGGAATGCGGCGGCGACGAGGGTTGTGGTTCTGGTCATTTTGAACTTCCTTTTCTCGGTTTGCACCCGTTAACCGGGCTGGTATTCAGAGATACGCAGCCGGGTTCAGAAAAGTTTCAGACCTTGCGAGATTTTTTTCTAAAGCGCGATAGCCGTGCCGACAGCCACCACCGGCCCGGTCGGCGCACCGCTGGGCGAACCGCCGAGCGGCTCGACACTGATGGCCAGGGTCACGCCGGGTGCGATCAGGCTGTGGTTCGCCGCAGCACTGGCGGGGGCGATGGCGGGCACGAGGCCCAGCGATCTCGGCGTGCCATCCGCCGGGATCACCCAGGCTTCAAAGCTGCGGTCATCCGGCGCGGGCGGGCCGCCGCTCTGCCGGATGGTCAAATTCCCGGTATCGGGATCGAACCGGGCCACGAAACTGCGCGAGCCATCCGGCGCGGTGATTGCCCCGATCAATGTCGGCGCAGGGGCCTGCGTCAGATCGGCCCCCAGCACTACGGCCAGCGCAAGGGATGCCGCCAATGCCGCGCCGCGCCAGAGGCCTGCGGAGGCCCACAACCGGCGTATAATTCCGTCGCGCGCGTGATCCGCAAACAGCCGTGCCTCGATACCGGCAAGGGCATCGGAGGGCGGTTTCACAGCGGTAAAGGCAGCATCCAGCGGCGCCAGCCGTTTGCTCCAGCCCGCCACCGCTGCGGCAAAGTCCGCATCGCGCCGCATCCGCGCATCCAAGGATTCCCGCGTTTCGGCATCCTGCACGCCCAGCACATATTCCGCCGCCAGCAGGTCATCGCCGCCGATTGGATCGTCAGGTTCGGGCCGGTCACTCATCG
Source organism: Paracoccaceae bacterium (assembly GCA_019911965.1). Lineage (GTDB taxonomy): Bacteria > Pseudomonadota > Alphaproteobacteria > Rhodobacterales > Rhodobacteraceae > UBA5972. Next base: position 2,362 of record JAIOJF010000041.1, read on the forward strand.
TTCCAGACATTCCCTCAGCTTCAGGAGCGAGCGGCGCAGCCAGGTGCGCATCGTGTTCAGATTGATATCGAAATGCCCGGCCAGTTCGGCATAGGAAAAGCCTTCGATATAGGCGGCGCGCACCGCCGAGGCATGTTCCGGTGCCAATTCGCCAAGGCAAAGGTCGATCACCCGTCGCTGATCACCTGCCAGCGTGGCCTGTTCGGGCGTGGCGGCGGTATCGGCGATCTCGTCGGCGAAATCCAGCCCGGTGCGTTCAGGGCGGGCCGTGCGCAGGCGGTCAATGGCATGATTGCGGGCAATCGAAATCAGCCAGGTCATGCCCGCGGCCCGGTCCGCCCGGTAAGAACCGGCGCGTCGCCAGATTTTCACATATACGTCCTGCAAGGCATCCTCGGCATCGCTGCGGTTTTTCAGGATACGCAGCAAGGTACCGAAAAGTTTCTCCGACGACGCAGAATAAAGCGCGCGAAACGCCGTCCGGTCCGCCAGCGCCGTGCGGGCAATCAGGTTGGCGATGTCATCGTCATCGGGCAATTGGCGAATTCCGGTCCGGGTCTGATCCCGCCAGTATGAGGCGACTTGGCGCGATTGCAAGGACGCGGCGCATCAGTCCCGGCGACGGCGGCGGCGGGTGCCGTCACCGCCTTCGCCGCCGGTATTGAACGACGGCTCGGGCAGGGTCGTGACAAGGGCAAGTTCAGGAAACGGTTCAACCGCGTTCGGAATGGCGCTGGCATTGATGAAATGCTCCTGAAAGCGCGGCTCGATGGCGGTTTCGACCTTGTGGATCCGGCGCACGGTCTCCTCGATCTCGGTGCGGGCATCGAGGTTCAGCAGGGCGATCCGCGCCCCGGTTCCGGCAGCATTGCCGGCACTCGTCACCTTGTCCAGCGGGCAATCGGGGATCATCCCCAGCACCATCGCATGCAACGGGCTGATATGCGCACCAAACGCCCCCGCCAGCACGATCCGGTCCACCGCGTCGACTCCGAACTTGTCCATCAGCAGCCGTGCACCGGAATAAAGCGCGGCCTTGGCCATCTGGATGGCGCGGATATCGCCGTTGGTAACGGTGATTTTCGGGCCACCTTCGGCGCTCTGGTCCCATAACAGGTAGGAATTGGTCCGCCCGTCCGGAAAACACCGCCCGGTGCCGGTCTGCTCGGCGCTGCCGATCAGCCCGCTGGCATCCAGCAGGCCCGCCATGCGCATTTCCGCCACCACCTCGATGATGCCGGAGCCACAGATGCCGGTTACACCGGTGGTGGCGATGGCCTCGGCAAAGCCGGGATCGTCGGACCAGAGATCGCTTCCGATCACCCGGAACCGCGGCTCCTTGCTGGCAGGATCGATCACCACGCGCTCGATCGCGCCGGGCGCGGCACGCTGGCCACTGGAAATCTGCGCGCCCTCAAAGGCCGGCCCGGTGGGCGAGGAACAGGCCAGCACGCGTTCGGTATTGCCCAGCAGGATTTCCGCATTGGTGCCGACATCGACCACCAGCATCAGATCGGCAGACCGGTTCGGCGCTTCCGACAAAGCCACGGCGGCGGCATCGGCCCCGACATGGCCGGCGATGCAGGGCAGGATGTAGACATGTGCGGCAGGGTGGATTTCGAGATCGAGATCCGCCGCCCGCAGATCGAGCGCGTTCGAGGTGGCCAGCGCGAAGGGGGCCTGGCCCAGCTCATACGGGTCAATGCCGACAAACAGATGGTGCATCACCGGATTGCAGACAATGACCGCATCGACGATCAGGCTGCGATCGACGCCGACATCGCCGGTCAACTGGGCGAACAGCGCATTCATGCCATCGCGCACGACGCGGGTCATCTCAAGCGCGCCGCCGGGGTTCATCATCGAATAGCTGACCCGGCTCATCAGGTCTTCGCCGAAGCGGATCTGCGGGTTCATGATGCCGGACGAGGCGACCACCTCGCCCGATTGCAGATCGCACAGATGTGCTGCGATTGTGGTGGAGCCAAGATCGACCGCCAGCCCGTAAATCGTGCCGTCATAATAGCCCGGCCAGATATGCATGATCCGGGGCGGATTGTTGTGATCACTTAAATGCACCGCGCAGGTGACCTTCCATTCACCCTTGCGAAGCGCTTTCTGCAACCCTTGAAGAATGTGAAGATCGGCCTGCACATTGTTGATATTCCACTGGACTTTCAACGCATCGGCGAGGCGCTCCATGTCGCCGGAAGGATCGTGCATGTCGGGTTCCACCACCTCGACATAGAACAGCTTGACCGACGGGTTCATGGTGATCTGGCGGGCTTCGGCGCGTTTGCGCACCACCTGCTTGTGAACCTGGCTTTCCGGCGGCACGTCGATCACCACGTCGCGCTGCACCTGCGCCTGGCAGCCCAGACGCCGGCCCTCGATCATGCCGCGCTTGGATTTGTAGCGTTCCTCGACCGTGTTCCAGTCGCTCAGGGCACCCTCCGCCACGGTCACGCCATGCTTGGGAAATTCGCCGTAAGCCGGGGTGATCTGGCATTTCGAACAGATGCCGCGCCCGCCGCAGACGGAATCCAGATCGACGCCCAATTGCCGTGCCGCCTGCAGGATCGGCGTGCCCACCGGAAAGCGGCCACGCTTGCCCGAGGGGGTGAAGATCACGAGGGGGTCTTGATGTGCCATGCGAAACCCGAGTGTTTTTCTTATGAATAACGCGATTGCCGGTCGGGGCAAGCTGAAAAGGCGGCCTTTGCTGGCCTGTCTGCGGCATGGCGTGGCGGGGAAGGGCGAAAAATCGTTCGGGAACGATTTTCAAATCGATTGCCGGACTGAAAACCCTTCCTGAAGGGTTTTCGCGTGGCGGGGAAAATCCTTGGAAAAGGATTTTCAGCAGACAAGTTGAATCGGGCGCGGATCGCAGACGATGATGAACTGGCCGCCGCATTCAGCCAAGTGATAGCCGCGGCGGCGCACCTCAAGCTCAAGCCGGGTGCGGCCGATCCGCGCTTCGACATCGCGGACGGCGCGGCGGACCACGCCGCCTTTTTCGGCCACGCGGGCGGTAAAAATCTGTTGCAGCCACTTTTCAGGATCAAAGGTCTGGATGCGCCGGGTCATGGATCGAGACTGGCGCATTCAGGTTAACGAAAGGTTGCGCCGCCGGATCATCACGCCCGCCGACGCCGCCCCTCGCGCCGCCCGCGCGCACCGGCCTCGACCCCGCCCGCGGCAAGCGCCGGCTTGTTGAACCTGATCCACTCGCCGCCATGCGGATCGTTGTTGGTCAGGAAATTGGCGGCGCGGATCGCCTCCATCTCCTTGCCGGCGCGGGATTTCATTGAGCCCATGCCGAACAGGGTCACAAAGGTCTCGTCATCAATATCCTCGGGCAGGATGATACCCGAGGCCAGCACTTCGGCCTTTTTCTCGGCAATCGCCTTTTGCGTCACCGGCAGGGCGACCGGGTTCATGATGGCGCTGGTCATACCGGCGGCCATTGCCATCGGCAGAAAGGCGTTGTTGATGCCATGCCGGTTCGGCAGGCCGAACGAGATGTTGGAGGCACCGCAGGTGGTGTTCACGCCCAGTTCCTCGCGCAAACGCCGCACCAGCGCGAACACCTGCAAACCGGCGGTTGCCATCGCGCCAATCGGCATTACCAGCGGATCGACCACGATGTCATGCGCCGGAATGCCGAAATCGGCGGCGCGCTCGACGATCTTTTTCGCCACCGCGAAGCGCACGTCGGGGTCTTCGGAAATGCCGGTATCGTCGTTCGAGATGGCCACCACCGGCACGTTGTATTTCTTCACCAGCGGCAGCACCAGTTCCAGGCGCTCCTCCTCGCCGGTGACGGAATTCAGCAATGGCCGGCCTTCGGCTGCCGCCAGGCCGTTTTCCAGCGCACCCGGCACCGAGGAATCGATGCAGAGCGGCACATCGACGACCGCCTGCACCTTTTCCACCAGGTCCTTCATCAGCATCGGCTCGACAAAGTTGTTGTCGGCATAACGCGGGTCTTCGGCCATCTTGTTGGTGAAGACGGCCCCGGAATTCACGTCCAGCACCGTGGCCCCGGCGGCAACCTGGGCGATGGCGTCGGCCTCGACCCGGCTGAAATCGCCCCGCTCAAGCTCGGCGGCCAGGATCTTGCGCCCGGTCGGGTTGATGCGCTCGCCGATCACGCAGAACGGCTGATCGAAGCCGATGATCGCGGTGCGGGTTTTCGATTCGACAATGGTACGGGTCATGTTCGGTAATCCTTCAGGCTTTTGCGGCCGGAACCGCGGCAGCGCCGCCGTTTTCGATGGCCCATGTCGCGTTGGTCTTGATCCCGCCCAGCGGGAAGAAATGCACATTGGTGATGTTGAAATCCGGGTTGGCCGCCTTGTGCGCCGACAGACCCAGCAGAAACTCGGACGGCTCGAACGGCATCAACAGCTTGGTCACATCCTTGGCGCGGCGCTGCAACACCCGCAGCGAGGCCCCGACACCGCAGGACACCGCGAACTTGATCATGGTCTGCAACTTGGCCGGACCGGCCACGCCGATATGGATCGGCAGGGTGATGCCCATCGCCGTCAGGCTGTTGGCCCATTCGATCACCGGCTTGTATTCAAAGCAGAATTGCGTGGCGATGGCCATTTTCGCATCGGTCTGTTCGGAAAATCCCTGTTTCCAGGCCAGCGCTTCATCGACCAGCCTGCTGCCGCCCCTGGGGTCTATATCGCGGTTGCCTTCAGGATGACCGGCGACATGCAGATGGGTGAAGCCGGCCTTGTCGAACAGCCCGGATTCCAGCAATTGCATCGAGGAATGATAATCGCCGACAGGCGTGCTGACGCCCCCGGCCAGCAAAAGCGCCTGGCTCACCCCGGCCTCGCCCTGATAGCGCGCGATCCAGTCCGCCAGCGTCGCCTTGTCCTTGATGATCCGGGCGGGGAAATGCGGCATCGTCTCGAAGCCTTCGCCTTTCAGGCGCTTTGCCGTCGCCACCATGTCCTCGATCGGGGTGCCTTCCAGATGCGCGATGTAGACGCGGGTGGATTGCGGCAGCAAATCGCGGAAATCCTCGATCTTTTCGGCGGTGCGCGGCATCACCTCGATCGAATAGTTCATCATGAAGGCTTCCAGCGCGGCATCCGGCTCGCGCACGGCCTCAATCTTCTTTCTGCCAAGCAATGCCATCGTTGCGTTCCTTTCTGTCAGCCGTTCAGGCCGTCATTGGCAATCAATGCCTTGATCCTTGTGGTATCGTATTCGCGTTCCAGTCGCGCCGCCTCGGCGCGGGCAACCTCGGCGTCGCTGCCGTCCACCGAATAGGGTTCGGCCTTGCGCCAATCGGCCAGATAGGCATCGGAATCCTTCGCGCCGACCTTCATCGCACAGCGGTCTATCGCCTGCTCGAAACGTTCGGCCAATTGCACCTTGTGGCCGCGCCGACCCTTGCCGACGATGACCTGTGCCGGAATATCCCGCCAGTAAACGATGGTGACGTCTGCCATGAGGCGATTCCCTGATCCCAGTTCCGGCGCCTTTCTATGGCGCATTATGCGCACGGCATGTGCAGTTTTCGACTTGGGACGCGGATTTAGCGACCTGTGCCGATCTGCCGCCGATCAGGCCCGCCCACGCCGTCAGGCAACTTGCAGTACGCCTTGTGGCAGGGTACGCTTTTGGCAACAAGACGAAAAGGCCCGTTTCTGATGACGGCCAGCACAGACATACCCGTTCGGCGGCTCCCGGATACGGTCGAGCCGCCGCAACCTCAGCCTGCCGGTAAGGTCGCGCTATATGCCGCGCTCGACCTTGGCACAAATTCGTGCCGGATGCTGATTGCCCAGCCATCGGGCAACCAGTTCCGCGTGGTCGATTCGTTTTCCAAGACGGTGCAGTTGGGGCGCGGGCTGGAACGCCACGGTTCGCTGTCGAACGCCTCGATCGGGCGCACCATTGCCGCGCTCAGAACCTGCCGCAACAAGCTGGAAATCCACGGCGTCAGCCGTATGCGCATGGTCGCAACCGAGGCCTGCCGGAGGGCATCGAACGGGGCTGAATTCCTGAAACGGGTGGCGGGCGAAACCGGCCTGACCCTGGAAATCATCCAGCCCGAGGAAGAAGCCTGCCTTGCCGTGGTCAGTTGCGCGCCATTGGTTGCCCCGGAAACCCGGCAATTGCTGGTGGTCGATATCGGTGGCGGCTCGACCGAACTGATCTGGCTGGATCTGTCGAAGATCGAACCCGGCGAGCGGGCGCAGGCGATCATGCGGCTGCGGGCCGGGTTCCGCCAGTCCTGCGCTTCCGCGCAGCAGCCGGTGGCGGCGGTGGTGGACTGGATTTCGGTGCCGGTCGGGGTGGCGACGCTGAAGGACCAGTTCGACGATGTCGGCGAGGACAGCGCGCGGTTTGCCCTGATGTCGTGTTTTTTCGAGGAATGCCTCGACAATTTCCTGCCCTATCGCAATGCCGGGCCGGGGGATTGCCCGCCGGAGCCGGATTTCCAGATCATCGGCACATCGGGAACGGTAACAACGGTGGCGGCCTCGCATCTGGGCCTCCGGCGGTATGACCGCAACAAGGTGGACGGCCTGTCGCTGACCAGCGCCGAGATCGATGCGGTGATCCGCAATTATCTGACCCTTGGCCCCGAAGGACGGCGGCGCGATCCGCGCATCGGGCGCGACCGTCAGGCGCTTATCCTGTCGGGCGTGGCCATCCTGCAGACCCTGATGCGGATCTGGCCGACCGAACGGCTGAGCGTTGCGGATCGCGGTCTGCGCGAAGGCCTGCTATATGCCCAGATGTGCGCTGACGGCGTATTGGCGGACGGAGCATTCTGACATGGCGAAAACGGGCAACACCTCGGGGCGCGGGCAACGCGACCTGAAGGTCAAGGTCAAGACGGCGAAGGGAAGGCGGCTGGCCTCGACGCGCTGGCTGGAACGCCAGTTGAACGATCCTTACGTGCAGCGCGCCCGCAAGGAAGGCTACCGGGGCAGGGCGGCCTACAAGATCCTGGAACTGGACGACAAGTATCGGTTTCTGGTGCCGGGCGCGCGGGTGGTCGATCTCGGCTCCGCCCCCGGGGGCTGGTTGCAGGTGGCGGTGGCGCGGACCAATGCGCAGGGCGAAAAGCAGGGCAAGCGGGTCGGCTTCGTGCTGGGCATCGACATTCAGGAGATCGAGCCGGTCGCCGGGGCCGAGATACATGTGCTGGATTTTCTGGATGACGGCGCGGACGACAAGGTCAAGGAATGGCTTGGCGGGCGGGCCGATGTGGTGATGTCGGACATGGCGGCGGCCTCGTCGGGGCATAAACAGACCGATCACCTGCGGATCATCTCGCTTTGCGAGGCGGCGGCGCATTTCGCCTTCGAGGTTCTGGAGCCGGGCGGCACCTTTGTCGCCAAGGTGCTGGCTGGCGGGGCCGAGGGTGAATTGCAGAAATTGCTGAAGCAGAATTTCACCAAAGTCGCCAATGTGAAACCACCCGCCAGCCGGTCGGATTCCAGCGAGAAATTCGTGGTGGCAACCGGGTTTCGCGGCATTTCCAGCGCGGATGCGGAAAATGCGGAATAGTTGCGATACGGCAAGCGAATTTCTGAAAATCATTTGTTTCATTGGCAATGATGTTCGATATTGATAACTATTTCTGACTTAGTCTCCGCGAAATCCGGTGCGGATCACGATTGTCGGAAAGACCCGCGCAACCCCCCTTTCCACAGCGAAATCGGGCGATCTTGGCCGATGGTGACATGACGCCCGACCAGTGAATCCGGCTTGGCTGCAACGCCGGTTCCCGACCGTCCGTGCGTTCAAAACACATGGAACCGGTCGTCCCTTGCGCCCGTCGAAAAATGCCGAAAATCCGCCGTCCGAAACGCCAGGCAAGTGACACCGGGGCGACGGGGGCTGAAATCGTAACACCCTTAAATATCATGTACTTATCATGTGTATTTAATGTGAATAACCAGGATAAGTATGTAACACAAACGAAAGAAAGGATATTTTTTCGTCTCAGTTTTCCCGATACCCCCTAACCGGCGTCCTGAGCGGCCCGTTCGCCCGCCAGTCGCTATAGGTCTCGCGCAGGCGAAGGCTGACCGGCCCCGGCGCGCCATTGCCAAGGATGCGGGAATTGACCTGAACGATCGGCACCACCCCGCCACCGGTGGAGGACAGGAACACCTCGTCGGCCTCCAGAAACTCCGCCACCGGGATATCCCTGATCTCGGTTGGAATGCCCAGAGAATGCGCCACTTCCAGCGCGGTGCGCCGGGTGATGCCTTCCAGCACGCCGCTGGCAGGGGTCACCACCACGCCGTCGATAACCGCGAACAGGTTGAATCCCGGCCCCTCGGTGATGTTGCCGTCGCCATCCTTCAGCGCCACCGTGTCAAAGCCATCCTCAAGTGCTTCAAACAGGCCGGCGGTCAGATCGCCCCAATGGTAATTCTTGGCCCTGGGATCGACCGCGTTGGGGCTGATCCGCTCCGGCCCTTCGGCGATCTTCATGCGCGCGCCCCGTGCCACCACGTCATCGGCCAGCACGTTGACCCAGGGCACGATCCAGGCAAAGAACCGGTTCTCGCAGGTGCGCGGATCGCGCGAGCCCGGCACCCGCTGCATCCCCCGCGTGGCGACAAAGGCGCAATAGGCGTGCCTGAGGCCCGATGCAGCCGTGATCCGGTGCAGGATATCGGCAATGCCGTCGCGGGTGACATCAGGGTTCAGGTGCAGCTTGGCCAGCGAGGCCATGAACCGGTCCAGATGATCGTCCAGCCGGAAAAACGCGCCATCCCAGACCCCGACCACATCATAGGTCGCGTCCGAACGGGTGAAGCCCCAGTCGGTGACGCTGATCGTTGCATCGGCTATCGGCACGACCCGCCCGTTGATCCAGGCCGCCCCCTTGGCAAGATCGCTCATCGCGCCGTCCTTTCGTGAAAGATGAAACCCAGGAAGTTCAGCAGCACCTGTGCCGCAAGGATTGAGGTGGTGCCGCTATGGTCGTAGTCCGGTGCCACTTCGACCAGGTCAATGCCGACGATCTCGTGTGCTTTCGCCACGCCTTGCAGGATTTCCAGCACCTCATAGTACAGGAACCCGCCGTGGCTGGGCGTGCCGGTGCCGGGTGCGATGGAGGGGCAGAAGCCGTCAATGTCGATGGTGACGTAAAGGCGCGCGCCTTTCGGGATGCGCCCCACCACCGCCGCCGCGCCCAGTTCGCGCACCTGCCGCACCGACAATATGTCCGACCCCATCGCCCGCGCCGCGTCGTAGCCCTCCCTGGCTGTTGACGACACGTTGCGGATGCCAAGCTGGGTCAGGCCCGTGACATAAGGTTTCTCGGCGGCGCGGCGCATCGGATTGCCGTGGCCATGCGTAACCCCGTGGCGGATATCGACGAAATCCAGATGCGCGTCGATCTGCAGGATATGGATATCGCCCTGATCGTCGAACGCGTTCACGCATGGGATATTGACCGAATGATCGCCGCCGATCACCACCGGCAGCGCCCCGGCGGCCAGCGCCTTGCGCACGCCAAATTCGATATTGGCATGGGATGTCACACTGTCGGTATGCACGATATCGGCATCGCCCATATCGACAATCGTCACGTCCTCGCCCAGATAGGTGGCGTCATCCTCGTGATCGTAAGCCCCGGCATGGCCGAAGCTGAACAGGGTGGAGGCCTCGCGCACGCCGCGCGGGCCGAACCTTGCCCCGGCGCGAAACTGCGTGCCGGCATCGAAGGGCGCACCAAGGATGGCGATATCGGCTTCAATCGCATCCCAATCGGCGATATAGGGCTTCTTGGCGAAGGTGGCGATGCCGACAAAGGGCAGGTTCAGCCGCCCGCTTTCATATCCGTGGCTCATGTCATCCTCATTTCGGTGCGTTGATCGGACGGTTCTGCGTCCAGTCGAAGGTGCCGTTGTCGCGTTCGCGGACCGCCTGTTTCCAGCCGACCGCCTCGGCGCGTTGCTTGAAATGGATGCCTTCGGGGGAATGGCGGGTGATACCGTCAAAGATCGTTGCCAGCCTTTGCGTGTTCATCAGCCCGGTTGATTCGATGGCCTGATTGATCACCATCTTCTGCATCGCCAGCTGATTGACCGGCACCGAGGCCATGCGATGCGCCAGCGCCTCGACCTCGTCATCCAGCCGCGCCGCGGGCACCGCTTTCAGGACCAGGCCCAGGCGTTCGGCCTCAACGCCCGAGATGCGATCGCCCGTGAACAGCATCCGCTTGGCGCGTTCCGCCCCCAGCCGGTAGACCCACATCGCGGTGGTCGGGCTGCCCCAGACCCGCGCCGGCATATAGCCGATCTCGGCATCCTCGGCCATGATCACAAGGTCCGAGCACAGCGCGATATCGCTGCCTCCGGCCACCGCAAAGCCATGCACCTTGCAGATGACAGGTTTAAGAGCCCGCCAAAGCGACATGAAATGATTGGTGTTTTTCCACATGAACTGGTAATCCCTGATCGGATCCCAGGGCATGTCCTGCGTGACATTGCCCGCGCCATTGCCCTCGGCGTAATAGGTCAGGTCATAGCCGGCGCAAAAGGCCCGGCCGGCACCGGACAGGACCATCAGATGCACGTCGGGGTCGGCATCCGCTTCGGCCACGGCGGCGGCGAGCAATTCCGGCACCTCGTCGTCAATCGCGTTCATCACCTCGGGGCGGTTCAGCGTGATGCGACCAATCCGCCCGGTTTTCAGATATGTGACCTTCGGCATGGTTATTTCCCCTTGGAATCGCAGTAGCGATTGCGCATGTAGCGGCTGCGGCCCGGTCAGCCTTGCCGAAATCGCCCTGGATGCCAATCGTAAAAGACGGAGAACCAGATGCAGGCCCAAACCCCCTTGTGGCGGCGCACGCCCCCGGCGATCTTTCCGGTGAGCCTTGGTTTTCTCGGGCTGGGACTGGCCTGGCGCAATGCCGGCGCCGCACTTGGCCTGCCGACGGAAATCGGGGATTTCCTGCTGGGGGCGGCGACGGTCTTTTACCTGTTTTTCCTGGCGCTGTTCGTAATGAAGCTGGCGGCGCGGCCAGGTGTGTTGCTTGAGGATCTGAAGACGCCGCCGTCACGCTCGGGCATTTCGGCGATGGCGATGGCGATGATCCTTCTGCCGGCAGTATTGCTGCAATTCGGGCTGGTCTGGGCCTGGCTGTGGTGGACCGGGGTTGCGCTGCATGTCGTCATCGCGCTTTTGGTGTTGCGGGTGATGTTTGCCGGCGCACCCGAGACCCGCGGCTTCACACCGTTTCAATACCTCACCTTCGTCGGCCTGATCGTCGCCCCGATTGCCGGTGTGCCGCTGGGCCAGCAAGCGGCCAGTTTCTGGCTGTCGATGGCGGCGATGGTGGGGTTTGTCATCATTACAATCGGTTACGGACGCAAGTTGACGCGGGTTCTGCCGCCGCCACCGCTGCGCCCGTCGCTTGTGATCACATTGGCACCTGTCAGCCTGTTCGGTCTGATGTTCGCGCAATATCAGGCGGAAATCTGGTTTCAGGCGTTCTACCTCCTGAGCTGGATACTGGCGCTGTTGCTGCTGATCTCGGCCAGATGGCTGCTGTCGGCGGGCTGGACGCCGGTCTGGGGGGCGCTGACCTTTCCCATTGCCGCCTTCACCAACCTGCAGATCGTCGCCTTCACGATGGGCTACGGCGTGGTCGCGCTGGCGGGTATCTGGCTCGGGCTGACCATCGGCACACCCTTGATCCTGTTCGTCGTCATCCGCGCCGCCCGCGCCTGGAGCCGTGGCGAATTGTCGAAAATGTCAGGTGCCGCGACCGCATGAAGCGCGGTTAGGCCTTTTCATTCGGACCGCTCCATGAGATAGGGACGTGCCAACAGCGATCCCCAAAGCGGAGCATTCCCATGGAAATTCGTGAGGCACTCACCTTCGATGACGTCCTTCTGGTTCCCGGCGCCTCCAGCGTGCTGCCGTCAACCGCCGATACCCGCACCCGGGTGACGCGGACGATCCGCCTGAACATTCCGCTTTTGTCCTCGGCGATGGATACGGTTACCGAACAGGACATGGCGATCGCGATGGCGCAGGCCGGTGGGCTGGGCGTGCTGCATCGCAACCTGTCGATCGAGGAACAGGCCAAGCAGGTGGCCCGGGTGAAGCGGTTTGAAAGCGGCGTGGTGCATACGCCGATCACGCTTCGCCCCGATCAGACGCTGGCCGATGCCAAGGAGATGCAGGCGCGCTACAACATTACAGGTTTTCCCGTGGTCGATGACAAGGGTCGCGTGGTCGGCATCGTTACCAACCGCGACATGCGCTTTGCCACCGACGACCGCACGCCGGTTTCGGTGATGATGACCTCGGACAACCTCGCCATGCTGCACGAGCCCGCCGATCTCGCCGCCGCGAAAAGCCTGATGGAGGCGCGGCGGATCGAAAAGCTGCTGGTGGTGGACAAGGATCGCCGGCTGACCGGGTTGCTGACGATCAAGGATATCGAACAGGCGGTGCTGAACCCCAATGCCACCAAGGATGAATTGGGGCGCCTGCGCGTGGCGGCGGCAACCACGGTGGGCGATGCCGGGTTTGAACGCTCCGAAGCGCTGATCGACGCCGGGTGCGATCTGATCGTGATCGACACCGCGCATGGCCATTCCGAAGGCGTGGCCCGCGCGGTCGAACGGGTGAAGAAACTGTCGAACGCGGTGCAGGTGGTGGCCGGCAATGTCGCCACCGGCGAGGCCACCAGGGCGCTGATCGGCGCGGGCGCGGATGCGGTGAAGGTGGGGATCGGCCCCGGTTCGATCTGCACCACCCGCATCGTTGCCGGTGTCGGGGTGCCGCAACTGACCGCGATCATGGATTGCGCCGAGGAAGGGGCGAAATCCGACACGCCGGTGATCGCCGATGGCGGCATCAAGTATTCCGGTGATTTCGCCAAGGCGATTGCGGCAGGTGCAAGCTGCGCCATGCTGGGTTCGATGCTGGCGGGTACGGACGAAAGCCCAGGCGAGGTGATCCTCTATCAGGGTCGTTCGTTCAAGGCGTTTCGCGGCATGGGCTCGGTCGGGGCGATGGCGCGCGGCTCGGCCGACCGGTATTTCCAGGCCGATGCCGCCACCGACAAGCTGGTGCCGGAAGGCATCGAAGGGCAGGTGCCCTACAAGGGGGCGACCGGCGCGGTGCTGCACCAACTGGTCGGCGGATTGCGCGCGGCGATGGGCTATACCGGCAATGCCACGGTGGACGAGATGCGCCGCAACTGCACATTCGTGAAAATCTCGGGCGCGGGCCTGAAGGAAAGCCATGTGCATGACGTGCAGATCACCCGCGAAAGCCCGAATTACCGGGTCGGCTAGGCGCCACGCGCTGCCGTCGCCAAGTCACTGACGCCTGAGGACATTCATGGAATACATGCCCCTGCATCTGGAAATCGCCCTTGTCAGCGTATTCGCGCAAGTGGCCCTGACCTTTTACGCGGTCTTGCGCATGGGGCTGGTGCGGCTGCGCTCGATCCGCGATTACGAGATCAGCCTGCACGAGATCGCCATCGACAGCACCAATTACCCGGAGGATGCCCGCAAGCACGCCAACAATCTGGCCAACCAGTTTGAATTCCCGATCCTGCTTTATGTCGCGGTGATGCTGGCGGTGGTGTTCGATGTCTCGTCGATGCCGTTCGCGATTTCCTGCGCGGGATTCGTTGTCAGCCGCTATTTCCACCGCTTCGTGCATGTCCGGCGGAATAATGTCAGGACGCGCTTCGTGGTGTTCCTGGCCGGGCTGGGGATGCTGGCTTTGGCCTGGATATTCCTCGGCTATGGGCTGGTGACGATTTCTTATACCGTTTGATACCAGCGAGTTACGGGCCTTGGTGAATGTCGGTAATCTGTGATCACATTTGGCGAAAGGCGCAGGCATGACACCGGCGGCACGTTGTGGCGCGGCGATTGTGATCCTGGATGCGATCATCGCCGGGGCGGCGGCGGAAAAGGCCCTGACCAACTGGGCCAGGTCCAGCCGCTTTGCCGGGTCGGGCGATCGCGCCGCGATCCGCGATATCGTCTATGACGGCTTGCGCCGGATGCGCTCGGCCGGGGCGGCGGGCGGTGGCGCGGATGGTCGTGCAATTGTGCTGGGGCTGTTGCGGCTGGCCGGCGAGGACCCCGATCAGGTGTTCACGGGCCTTGGCTACGCCCCGCCACCGCTGAGCGAGGCGGAGCGCCAGACACCCTTAAGCCCCGGAGACTGGCCCGAGGCGGTCCGCCTCGATATTCCCGACTGGCTGGAGGCCCCGCTGAAGGCCTCGCTCGGGGCGGATATTGGCCCGGTGCTGGAGCGGATGCAGACCCGCGCGCCGGTCTTCCTCAGGGTCAATCCGCGCAAGGCGACAGGCGATCAGGCGATCAAGGCTTTGGCAGCAGACGGGATCACCGCGCAGCCCTGCAATCTCGCCCCCTTCGCGCTGGAGGTCACCGCCAATCCCCGCCGGATTGCCAATGCGAGCGCCTATCGGGATGGCATGGTGGAATTGCAGGATGCGGCCTCGCAGGCCGTCATCGCGGCGCTGGATTTGCCCGGCACGGGGCGGATCCTGGATTATTGCGCCGGTGGCGGCGGCAAGGCGCTGGCGATGGCGGCCTGCAGCGATGCGAAGATCACCGCCCATGATGCCAATCCGGCGCGGATGCGCGATATCGCGCCGCGTGCGGCCCGGGCCGGGGCAAGCATCCGCATGGCCGAGACGCGCGATCTGGCCGCAATGCCGCCATTCGATCTGGTCCTGTGCGATGTACCCTGTTCAGGCAGCGGCGCCTGGCGGCGCGACCCGGGCGCGAAATGGCGGTTGAGCGAAGCGGACCTGCACGGGCTGTTGCGCATTCAGGCGAATATTCTGGATCGCGCCGCCGATCTGGTGGCCATCGGCGGCAGCCTTGGCTACATCACCTGTTCGCTGCTGGATGCCGAGAATACAGCCCAGATCACCGCCTTTGCCGCACGCGACAAGCGGTTCCACCTGATCCTGCAGCACCGCTTCCTGCCGCTGGATGGCGGGGACGGCCTGTTCGTGGCGCAGCTTGGAAGGGTGGATTAACGCTTGCTTGCAACCTGAAGATGTTGTTAACCTGATCGTAACACTGCCGGTGGGATGAAGGGGTAAGGAACAGTACGAAAGGCAACAGGTGAGCGACGCCACAATGTTTCAGGACCGCGCCACGATGGCGGCGCACCGGCTGGCCCCGAAACTCTGGGTGCTGGCCTGGATCGGGCTGTTATTGCTGGTGCCGGGGCTGCTGGTGCCCGATACCACCATCGCGCTGGCCTTTTCCGTCAGCGCCACCACGCTGTTCGTGCTGGCCTTCGCCATTACCGGCCTCAATCGCCGCTACCTGGCCTCGACCCGGCATTTCCACGAATCGCTGGATGTGTTCGTGCACAACGATTCCTCGCCCACCCTGTTCGCCGGCGAGGACGGCATCATCAGCTACCTCAACCGCGCCGCCCAAACCCGATTTGGCGCGGCCGAGGGGCGCTCGCTGGTGATGCTGTTGTCGGCACATGCCGCCAATCCGGTGAACGTGGTGTTCCGCCTGCAACAAAAGGCCCGCACCTTGCGGGCGGCGCGCGAAGATGTCGTAACCGAAAACGGCCATATGCGCCTGTCGGTGCATCATATCGGGCCGGATGGCTATATCTGGCGGCTGGAGGATCTGGCTGATTACCCGCCACCGGGGGGCGATTCGGGGTCGTCGGGCGGCTTGCCGCAGGCGCTGGTGGCGGAAAATGGTCGTATCCTGTTCATGAACCACGCCATGACAACGCTGGCGGGCCGCCGTGTCGGGCATCTGGACCGGTTGTTCAGCGATCTGCCGCTTCGCCCCAACGGCCTGCACCGGATCGACACTGCCGAAGGGGCCAAGACGGTGCGTGTCCATGAGATCAGGCGCGAATCCGGGCGGCGCGAGGTTTACCTGTTGCCGGTGGATCGCGCGGAAGAAGCCGCAGGCGGTGTTGGCCGCGCCTTCGAGGGCCTGCCGGTGGCGATGATCCGGCTGTCGGCGGATGGCAATGTGGCGGATGCCAACCGCGCGGCGCGCAGGTTCCTGGGCCTCAATCCCGGCGAAAGCCCACCTCTGGCCGACCTCCTTCGCGGTCTTGGCCGCCCGATTGGCGACTGGCTGCACGATGCCGCCGAAGGGCGCACGCTGAACCGCCCGGAACTGGTTCAGGCGGCGCGGCGCGACCATGATGTCTACCTGCAGATCACCCTCAGCCGGGTGCCGGGTGGTGACACGCCGTCGCTGATCGCGGTGCTGAACGATGCGACCGAGCTGAAGACCCTGGAAGCGCAATTCATCCAGAGCCAGAAGATGCAGGCGATCGGGCAATTGGCCGGCGGCGTGGCGCATGATTTCAATAATCTTCTGACTGCGATTTCCGGCTATTGCGACCTGTTGCTGCTGCGCCATGACGAGGGCGATCCCGATTACGGCGATCTGGTGCAGATCAACCAGAACGCCAACCGCGCCGCCAGTCTGGTCAATCAGTTACTGGCATTTTCGCGCAAGCAGAACCTGATGCCTGAACGGCTGGATCTGCGGGACCTGCTGTCGGACCTGTCGCATCTGCTGAACCGCCTGATCGGCGAGAAGGTGACCTTGAGCGTGGGATGTGCCGAAAAACTGACGATGGTGCGGGCGGACAAGCGGCAGCTTGAACAGGTGCTGATGAACCTGGTGGTCAATGCGCGCGATGCCATGCCCGCCGGTGGCGATGTGAGGATCGACGCGGAACCGCTTGAACTGACAGAGGAACTGCACCGCGACCGGGCGGTGGTGGGGGCCGGGAAATACGTTTCGATCCGGGTCACGGATACCGGCTGCGGCATCGCACCGGAACGTTTGGGCAAGATATTCGAGCCCTTCTACACCACCAAGAAAACCGGCGAAGGCACTGGCCTCGGCCTGTCGATGGTCTATGGCATCATCAAGCAGACCGGCGGTTTCATCTTCGTGGACAGCGCGCCGGGGCAGGGCACCACATTCCAGATTCTGCTGCCGGCAGATGAAAGCCAGCCTGTCGAGGCACCAGCACCGCCCGCGCCTGAGGCGGTGCATCCGGCGAAATCCGGCGGCGTCGTGTTGCTGGTGGAAGACGAGGCCCCGGTGCGCAGCTTTGCCGCCCGCGCCCTTCGGATGCGCGGCTACGAAGTGCTTGAGGCCGCCAGCGCGGAAGAGGCATTGGCAACGCTCGACAATCCCGCCCTGAAGGTCGATGTGTTCGTCACCGATGTCATTATGCCGGGCAAGGACGGCCCGACCTGGGTGCGCGAGGCACTGGTGGCGCGCCCCGATGTGCGGGTGGTGTTCGTTTCCGGCTATGCCGAGGAATCCTTTGCCGATCACCAGTCGCGCATCGCGCATTCGGTATTCCTGCCCAAGCCGTTCTCGCTGCAGGAACTGGTCGACAAGGTGCGCGCCCAGATCGCGGCGTGATCACGAATCCGCGGAGCCAGGCCATTCCTTTGGCGCTTATCGCCCTGTCAGAACCTATTTCGGTGACATCTCGTTCAGGCATTCATGTGTAAAAACATCAGACTGCCGGAAAAACTTCAACTGACATCCGAAGTAACCTCCGCTGTAAACCACTTCTTAACCTTGCCGCGAAATGCTGTGGTTGCGACGATTTATGTTGAAATGTTCTCTGTTTGATCTCATAACGTCGAGAACAAGAGGCGAACATGAGCAGTGATTGCCGCGACAACCCGGATATGAAATAAGAGGCCCCAAGATGGCAACAGCACTTCTGGACTTCAGCGAAAGACGCGACATGGACAAACAAAAGGCGCTTGACTCGGCCCTCAGCCAGATCGAACGGAATTTCGGCAAGGGCTCGATCATGCGGCTCGGGCGGGACGGCCCGGTGGCCGAGATCGAAGCCACCTCGACCGGCTCGATCGGGCTCGACATCGCGCTGGGGATCGGCGGCCTGCCAAAGGGGCGGATCATCGAGATTTACGGCCCGGAATCCTCGGGCAAGACCACGCTGGCGCTGCATTCGATCGCGGAAGAACAGAAAAAGGGCGGCATCTGCGCCTTTGTCGATGCCGAGCACGCGCTGGACCCGCTCTATGCCCGCAAGCTCGGGGTCAATCTGGACGAATTGCTGATCAGCCAGCCCGATACCGGCGAACAGGCGCTGGAGATTACCGACACGCTGGTGCGTTCGGGCGCAGTATCGATGGTGGTGGTCGATTCGGTGGCGGCGCTGACGCCGAAATCGGAACTGGAAGGCGATATGGGCGATCACCAGGTCGGCGCCCAGGCCAGGCTGATGAGCCAGGCGATGCGCAAGCTGACCGGCTCGATCTCGAAATCCAAATGCACCGTGGTCTTCATCAACCAGATCCGCATGAAGATCGGCGTGATGTTCGGCAGCCCGGAAACCACTTCGGGCGGCAATGCGCTGAAATTCTACGCCTCGGTGCGCATGGATATCCGCCGCATCGGCGCGATCAAGGACCGCGACGAGGTGGTCGGCAACTCAACCCGCGTCAAGATCGTCAAGAACAAGGTGGCGCCGCCCTTCAAGCAGGTGGAATTTGACATCATGTATGGCGAAGGCATTTCCAAGACCGGCGAATTGCTGGACCTCGGCGTGAAGGCCGGCGTGGTGGAAAAATCCGGCTCATGGTATTCCTACGGCGACGAGCGGATCGGCCAGGGCCGCGAAAACGCCAAGATCTACCTGAAGGAAAATACCCGCACGGCGCTTGAAATCGAAGACAAGATCAGGGCCGCACACGGGCTGGATTTCCACATGCCCGAAGGCGGCGACGAGGATGCTGATGTCGTCGAAGCCTGAGAGGGATACCACGCGCGCCGGCCGACAAGCGGGCGGCGCGCCGGTGACACTGGCGGAACTGGCGGCCAAGCTGGCGGACATCATGGCCGCGCCGAAAGATGCGGCACCGGTTGAAACCCTGTGCCTGCGCCCGAATTACGGCCAGCGCGATTTCGTCGAGGAAATCACCGTCACCCGGGCAAACGGCATGCCGGGCGAGCGCTGGAACACCGCGCCCTGGATGCGGCTGGCCGATGGCAGCCCGGACCCGCGCATTCAGGTATCGATTCTGGGCCGGCGGGTGATGGATGCGGTCTGGCGTGACCGCGAGAATACACCGCATCCCGGCGATCCGATCATCGCCGATATCGACACATCCGAGGCCAACATGCCCACCGGCCAGTTGCTGGCCATCGGCAGCGCGGTGCTGCGGGTGTCGGATGTGTTCAACGATGCCTGCGTCAAATGGAAAACGCGCTATGGCAAGGACGCAAAGGACTGGATCGTGCTGCCGGAAAATATCCCGCTTCGCCTGCGCGGCGTGCTGTGCGAGGTGGTGCAGGACGGGCGCATCCGGCTGGGCGATCCGATCCGCAAGGTCTGAGCGCGATCATCCGCGCCGCTTTTGACCGGTAGACAGGCCAGACATGCAGGGATAATAACCCCGGGAACCCTTTGATCGGCCCCGAGGACCCCTTCGCACATGGTCAGCCTGAACGATATCCGCGCCACGTTCCTGGATTATTTCCGCCGCAACGATCACGAGATCGTCGACTCGTCGCCTCTGGTACCGCGCAACGACCCGACCTTGATGTTCACCAATTCCGGCATGGTGCAGTTCAAGAATGTCTTTACCGGCGTCGAACACCGCGATTACACCCGCGCCAGCACCTCGCAGAAATGCGTGCGGGCGGGCGGCAAGCATAACGATCTGGACAATGTCGGCTATACCGCGCGGCATCATACCTTCTTCGAGATGCTGGGCAATTTCTCGTTCGGGGATTATTTCAAGGAGCAGGCGATCCCCTATGCCTGGGACCTGCTGACCAGGGATTTTGGCCTGAACAAGGACCGCCTGCTGGTCACGGTATACCATACCGACGACGAGGCGGCGGCGATCTGGAAGAAGGTGGCGGGCCTGCCCGACAGCCGGATCATCCGCATCCCGACAAATGACAATTTCTGGATGATGGGCCCGACCGGCCCCTGCGGTCCCTGCACCGAGATTTTCTACGATCATGGCGATCACATCTGGGGCGGCCCGCCGGGCAGCGCGGATGAGGATGGCGACCGCTTCATCGAGATCTGGAACCTTGTGTTCATGCAGTTCGAGCAGTTCGAGGACGGCACGAAAAAGGACCTGGCGGCGCAATCCATCGACACCGGCATGGGGCTGGAGCGGATCGGCGCCCTGTTGCAGGGCAAGCATGACAATTACGACACCGACCTGATGCGCGATCTGATCGAGGCGTCGGCGCATGCCACCTCCAGCGACCCGGACGGGCCGGGGAAAATCCACCACCGGGTGATCGCGGATCATCTGCGCTCGACCTCGTTCCTGATCGCCGACGGGGTGATGCCGTCGAACGAGGGGCGGGGCTATGTGCTTAGGCGGATCATGCGCCGCGCCATGCGCCATGCACATCAACTAGGGGCACAGGACCCGGTGATGCACCGGCTTGTGCCCGCGCTGGTCAAGCAGATGGGCCAGGCATTCCCGGAACTGGGCCGCGCCCAGACGATGATCGCCGAGACCCTGCTGCTGGAGGAGACCCGCTTCAAGACCACGCTGGATCGCGGCCTGAAGCTGCTGGACGAGGCGCTGGACGATCTGCCCGAGGCCGCGTCGCTTCCGGGCGACACCGCGTTCCGCCTGTACGATACCTATGGTTTTCCGCTGGATCTGACCCAGGACGCGCTGCGCGAGCGGGGCCGGGCGGTCGATGTTGCCGGGTTCGATGCCGCGATGGCGGAACAAAAGGCCAAGGCGCGGGCGGCCTGGTCCGGCTCGGGCGAGGCGGGCGAGGAAACCATCTGGTTCGAGATCGCCGAAGAACACGGCGTCAGCGAGTTTCTGGGCTATGACACCGAGATTGCCGAAGGCCAGGTGCTGGCGCTGGTCCGCGACGGTGCGAAGATCAACGTGGCCAGGGCGGGCGAGAAAGTGCAGATCGCGCTGAACCAGACTCCGTTTTACGCCGAAAGCGGCGGGCAGGTCGGCGATCAGGGCTGGATCGTCGCCGAGGGCGGCAAGGTGAAGATCACCGATATGCGCAAGCGGGCCGGGGTGTTCGTGCATGTCGGCGAGGTCGAATCCGGCGAGATCAGGCCCGGCATGGCGGCGGAACTGAAGGTCGATCACGCGCGGCGCACCGCGATCCGGGCCAATCACTCGGCCACGCATCTGTTGCACGAGGCACTTCGCCAGACGCTGGGCGACCATGTGGCGCAGCGTGGATCGCTGAATGATGACGAGCGCCTGCGCTTCGATTTCAGCCATCAAAAGGCGATGAGTGCGGCGGAACTGGCGCAGGTTGAAGCCGAGGTCAACGCCTATATCCGCCAGAACGCGCCCGTGGAAACCCGCATCATGACGCCGGATGCGGCGCGCGATCTAGGCGCGCAGGCCCTGTTCGGCGAGAAATACGGCGACGAGGTTCGCGTTGTCTCGATGGGCATCGAGGCAGGATCGGGGCGCGGCAGCGGTGGCAATACCTATTCCATCGAATTATGCGGTGGCACGCATGTTGCGCGCACCGGCGATATCGGCGGCTTCAAGCTGCTGGGCGAGAACGCCTCGTCCTCGGGCGTGCGGCGGATCGAGGCGCTGACCGGCGAAGGGGCACGGGCATATATGGCCGCCCAGGAGGCCGCGCTTGCGGCGGCGGCGGCCTTGTTGAAAGCCAAGCCGGCGGAATTGGCGGAACGGGTGCAGGCCCTGCTGGATGAACGCCGCGCCCTGCAGGGCGAGGTGGCCGATCTGCGCCGCCAGGTGGCGCTGTCGGGTGGCTCGGACGCGGCGGCGCCCGAGGCCGAGGCGGTGAACGGCGTGAACCTGCTGGCGCAGGTGCTGAGCGGCGTGTCGGGGCGGGATCTGAGGGGGTTGATCGATGCGCACAAGACGCGGCTGGGGTCCGGTGCGGTTCTGCTGATCGCAGAAACCGGCGGCAAGGCGGCGATTGCGGCAGGTGTCACCGATGATCTGGCCGAAAAACTGTCGGCGGTCGACATGGTGCGCCGGGCGGCGGAAGCGATGGGCGGCAAGGGTGGCGGCGGACGCGCCGATTTCGCGCAGGGCGGTGCGCCCGATCCCGACAAGGCGGCGGCGGCGGTCGCGGCGGTGAAATCTTTGCTGGAGGGTTAATGATGGCGGTTTATGCGATTGTGCGGGTGAATGTCAAAGACGCGGAGGCCTATGGGCGCTATGCGGCGCTGGCCGGCCCGGCGGTGAAGAAATATGGCGGCGAGTTTCTGGCGCGTGGCGGCGATTACCGGATCATGGAGGGCAAGGACTGGTCGCGCAACGTGATCATCCGCTTTGCCGACATGGAAACCGCGCTCGGCTTTTATAACGGGCCGGAATACCAGGAGGCGCTGTCGCATGGCCTTCCGGCGGCGGATCGCGAATATGTATTCGTCGAGGGCGTCTGAGGCAGCTATTGCCTGCGGCGCGAGTATTTCTGCCAAAAAGAAGCCGTCTTTTTCAGGTTTCTTCATTTGTATACATTGGTACACATTGACTTGCGCCCACAGGTGATTTAGGCGGGGCGGCAATGGCGCGGACTGATACGGGGCTTTCCCGGCCAGCCGCGCGCGCCCGATCAGCAATGCCAGATTTGCATCCGGGCCGAACCAGCGTGGAGACGACAATGAGCATTGCAAAGACCGATACCCCCGACATCATCTATACCATCGTGGACGAAGCCCCGGAACTGGCCAGCGCCTCGTTGCTGCCGATCATCCAGGCCTATGCCGGGGCTGCCGGTATCTCGGTGGAAACCCGCAACATCTCGGTTGCCGGGCGTATTCTGGCGGCGTTTTCCGATCTTCTGCCGGAAGGCCAGCGGGTGGCGGACGATCTGGCGGCACTGGGCGATCTGGTGAAGACGCCCGAGGCCAATGTGATCAAGCTGCCGAACATTTCGGCTTCGGTGCCGCAACTGGTGGCGGCGATCAAGGAATTGCAGGCGCAGGGCTTTGCCTTGCCGGATTACCCCGAGGACCCGGCAAGTGATGCCGACAAGGCGGTGCGCGCGCGTTATGACGCAATCAAGGGCAGCGCCGTCAACCCGGTGCTGCGCGAGGGCAATTCCGACCGCCGCGCCGCCAAGGCGGTCAAGGCCTATGCGATGGCCAATCCGCACCGCATGGGGGCCTGGTCGGTCGACAGCAAGACGCATGTTTCCGCCATGCCGGGCAATGATTTCTACGCCAATGAAAAATCGGCAACGATTTCGCCCGTACAGGCCGGTGCCGCGAAGATCACCTTCACCGGCACCGATGGACGCGAGGTGGTTCTGAAGGACGGCCTGACCTACAAGGAAGGCACGATTGTCGATGCCACCTTCCTGTCGGCGGCGACCCTGCGCGCCTTCATCCGCGACGAGATCGCCGCGACCGCGCCCGGCGTGCTGTTCTCGGTGCATCTGAAGGCGACGATGATGAAAGTGTCGGACCCGATCCTGTTCGGCCATTTCGTCAGCGTCTATCTTGAGGATTTCATCGCCAAACACGGCCGGGCGCTGGACGATCTGGGCTGGAACCCCAATTCCGGCATCGGCGATCTGGAGGCGCGGATTGCCGGCAATGCTGCAATGCAGGCCGATCTGAAGGCGGCGCTGGCGGCCAGACCGCCGCTTTACATGGTGAATTCCGACAAGGGGATCAGCAACCTGCATGTGCCCTCGGACGTGATCATCGACGCCTCCATGCCCGCCGTTATCAAGGCCGGCGGCAAGGGCTGGGGCCCGGACGGGGGCGAGGCGGATGTGAAATGCTGCATCCCGGACAATTGCTATGCGCCGGTCTATGACGAGACGATCAGTTATTTCAAGGCGACGGGTGCGCTGGACCCGCGGACATGCGGATCGGTGTCGAATGTCGGGCTGATGGCGCAGAAGGCCGAGGAATACGGCTCGCATCCGACCACGTTCGAGATGGCGGGCGACGGCATGGTGCGCATCGTGCTGGCCAATGGCGATGTGCTGCACGAGCATCAGGTGGCCAAGGGCGATATCTGGCGCTCGGCCAGTGTCAACAAGGCACCGATCATCGACTGGATCGCCCTGGGCATCCAGCGCACCAAGGCAACCGGCGCGGCGGCCTTCTGGCTGGATGAAAACCGCGCCCATGATGCGGAAATCATCGCCTATGTGAAACCGGCGCTGGCCAAGGCGGGTATCGACATTCCGATCATGGCCCCGCGCGAGGCGACGCGCTTCACGCTGGAAACCATGCGCGGCGGCAAGGATTGCGTGACCATCACCGGCAACGTGCTGCGCGATTACCTGACCGATCTGTTCCCGATCCTGGAACTGGGCACCTCGGCCAAGATGCTGTCGATCGTCAAGCTGATGCAGGGCGGCGGGCTGTTTGAAACCGGGGCCGGTGGCTCGGCACCCAAGCACGTGCAGCAACTGGTCGAGCAGAACCACCTGCGCTGGGACAGCCTGGGCGAGTTCTGTGCGCTTGGCGAATCGTTCAATTTCCTGGCCGATGCACGCGGCAAGGCCAGTGCGGCGATCATGGGCCGGGCGGTGGAAGCCGCGACGCAGAAGGTGCTGGAAAACGGCAATTCGCCGGAACGCAAGGTCGGCACCAATGACAACCGCTCGAGCCATTACTGGTTCGCCCGCTACTGGGCCGAGGCATTGGCGGCGCAATCCGACGATGCCGCCCTGGCGGCGCATTTCGCGCCAATCGCGGCGGCCCTGGCCGACAAGGAGGCCGCGATCCTGGCCGAGTTGAAGGCGAACGAGGGCAAGCCGGTTGATCTGGGTGGCTATTACCATACCGATCCGGTGCGCACCGGCGCGGTGATGCGCCCGAGTGCGACGCTGAACGCGATCATCGGCTGAGACCGGCCCAAGGCAATCAGGCAGGGGCGGGCGCAGGCTCGCCCCTTGTCGTTTGCGCGCGTCAAACCGCCAGCAACCGGCCAACCGCGAAGGCAACCACGGCGCAGGTGCCACCCACCAGCACGGTTTCAAAGACGCAGCGCATCAGCGCCACGCCGGTGACATGCCATCGCAGCAGGCCAAGCCCGACCAGCGCGCCGAAAGTGGCTGTGATCGAGATAGTGAAGGTGTTCGTGGACGGCTCCAGAAAGAAATAGGGCGACAGCGGCACCGCGCCGAACAGAACGAAGGCCATGAACATGAACAGCCCCTTCAGCGCCGGGCTTTCGCCGGTGGTGTCGGCCATGCCCAATTCGTAAACCATCATGAAATCCGCCATCAGATGGGGATTGCGTTCCAGGATCGTGGTCATGGCGGCGGCATCGTCCGGGGCAACGCCGTGGCTTTTCAGGATGGTGATGACCTCGGCGCGTTCAACCTCGGGGCGCTCGGCCATCTCGATCAGTTCCTGGCTGCGATGCGCGATGTAAAGATCGCGTTCCGAGCGCGAGGACAGAAACTCGCCCAGCCCCATCGAGGTGCCGTCGGCCAGGATATTGGCAATGCCGAACAGCAAAACCGCCACGCCGCCGACCTGTGCCGCGCCATCGACGCCGAAACCGGCAAAGCCCGCCACCACCGCGAAGGTGGTGATGATGCCGTCATTGCCGCCATAGACGATCTGTTTCAGATAATCCTGCAAATGCCCGATATTATGGGCTTCCTTGCGATGCTGCACGAGGTCGAGTGGCATGGGCGGCTCCGGGTCTGGCCCGGATGCAGGCGCAACCGGGTGGCCCCTCATACCATGCTGGCGATTGCGGAAAAGCCCCTTCGATGGCCGCATTGCCCACGAAAAAGGCCCGCCGGTCGGGGCGGGCCTTTCGGGTATTCCGGTGCGAGGGGCTTATTTGCCCTTGTTGGCCTCAAGCCAGGCCAGCACGGTTTCCGGCGAGGATTCGCCGTAAGGGTCCGCGCCGTGATTGTCTTCGCGACCCGGCTCTTCAAACCAGGCTTCGATCACGCCGTCATTGATCACGGCCGCATAGCGCCATGAGCGGTAGCCGAAGCCGAGATTGGATTTCTCGACCAGCATGCCGATCATCCGGGTGAACTCGCCCGAGCCATCGGGGATCACCTTGACGTTCTTCAATTCCTGCGACTGCGCCCATTTGTTCATCACGAAAGAGTCGTTGACCGACATGCAGTAGATCTCGTCAACACCGGCGGCGGCGAACTTGTTCGCGTTATTCTCGTAACCCGGCAACTGGTAGGTCGAACAGGTCGGGGTGAACGCGCCGGGCAGCGAGAACAGTACCACGCGCTTGCCCTTGAAATAGTCGGCTGTGGTCATGTCCTGCCAGCGATAGGGGTTGGTGCCGCCAATGCTTTCGTCGCGGACACGGGTCTTGAAGGTCACGTCGGGGACGCGGATGCCTTTATGCATCGGAATATCCTTTCCTGCTTTGGTTCCGGTCAGGCCAGCCGGCCCGGCCTGTTTTTCGGATTCGTCTCCGGTCGTACTTAGAATTGTTCCAAACCGGTTTCAAGGCGGCCAATCACAGGCTTGCAGCGAATGCAGGGCGGGGTGGGCGAATTGGCAAGACAATCCGCCGCACCCTGCCTATAACATGGCGCGAAAACCGATGGCTCGTCGCAAGGACCGACATGCGTGATCTGAAAATCCCCGAACAGCGCCACCCCGAAAAGGCGCATCGCCCGGACAATGCCCAGCCGAAGAAACCGGCCTGGATCCGGGTAAAGGCCCCGAACTCGGCGGCCTATAAACAGACCCGCGATATCCTGCGCGACAACAAGCTGGTGACCGTCTGCGAAGAGGCCGGCTGCCCGAATGTCGGGGAATGCTGGTCGCAGAGCCACGCGACGATGATGATCATGGGCGATATCTGCACCCGTGGCTGCACCTTCTGCAACATCGCCACGGGGCGGCCGCAGGCGCTCGATCTGTTTGAACCCGGGCGGGTGGCGGATGCAGTGGCCAAGTTGGGGCTGAAACATGTGGTGATCACCAGTGTCGATCGCGACGATCTGGACGATGGCGGGGCCGAGCATTTCGCCCAGACCATCCGCGCCATCCGCAAGCGTTCGCCCGCAACCACGATTGAAATCCTGACCCCGGATTTCCTGAAATGCGCGCCCGAGGCGCTGGAGGTGGTGGTGGCGGCCAGGCCGGACGTGTTCAACCACAATCTGGAAACCGTGCCCGGCCTTTATCCCGGCGTGCGCCCCGGCGCGCGGTATTTCCATTCGCTGCGCCTGTTGCAGCGGGTGAAAGAGATTGATCCGACGATCTTCACCAAATCCGGCATCATGGTTGGTTTGGGCGAAGACCGGCAATCCGTGTTGCAGGTGATGGACGACATGCGTGCGGCGGATGTCGATTTCATCACCATCGGGCAATATCTGCAGCCGACGCCGAAGCATCACGTGATCGACCGCTTCGTCACCCCTGACGAGTTCAAGGGCTACGAGACTGCGGCCTATGGCAAGGGTTTCCTGATGGTCTCGGCCACGCCGCTGACGCGGTCATCCTATCATGCCGGTGACGATTTCGCGCGGCTTCGCACGGCACG
Organism: Paracoccaceae bacterium; assembly: GCA_019911965.1. Taxonomy (GTDB): domain Bacteria; phylum Pseudomonadota; class Alphaproteobacteria; order Rhodobacterales; family Rhodobacteraceae; genus UBA5972. Next base: position 29,876 of record JAIOJF010000041.1, read on the forward strand.
GTTGGCTTCAATCAAGGGTTAACGGATGATCCGGCGCAGGCCCTGATCCGGGGTCAGGCCCTCGGGCCAGCCAAACACCCGCTCGAAGCCGTACAGGCCAAGGGACAGGGCGATCACCACCAGGATGACGATCAGCCGCCGGCCTTTCGGCGGGTTGCGGGCCAGCCGCGACAGGCGCAGCAGGTGGCGTGGGTCCATGACATGGCTCCGGTTGCATGCCGGGCCAGTCTAGGGCGGATCAGTGCGGCGATGAAACCAAATTCGCCGCTGCGTCAAAACGCCGGGCCTTGGGGCGGGCCCGCGATCAGGGCGCGGGCAGGGCCTTGATATAGGCGGCAATGGCGGCGCGGTCCTCATCAGGCAATTGCGCGAGGTTCTGGATCACCTCGGCCATTTCCGCGCCGGCCGTGTCAAATTCCGGGGTGAAGCCGGTTTTGAGGTAAGCGGCGATATCCGCGGCGGACCAGTCCAGCCCGGCCAAGGCCGGTATCTTGCCCTTGCCGGAGGGATGAGGTGCGCCCTGCAACCAGGCATCTTCAAGGGTTTGGCCGAGCGCGCCGCGCGGCGTGTGGCATTCGCCGCAATGGCCCAGCCCCTCGGCAAGTGCCTGACCGCGCCGCGCCTGATCGCTCGGATCGCCGGTAAAGGCCGGGTCTTCGTTCAAAAACAGCAACTTCCACAGGCCAAGCCCGCGCCGGATATTGAAGGGAAACCCAACCTCATGCGGCGCGCTGGGGGTGGCCGATGGAGGCAGCGTATCCAGAAACGCCTTCAGATCGACGATATCAGCCGTCGAGGCGCGGATATAGGATGTGTATGGGAAGGCCGGGTAGTAATGCCTGCCATCGGGCGCGGTGCCGTAGCGCATCGCGTTGACCAGATCGTAAGCACTCCAGCCGCCGATGCCGTGGTCCGGGTCCGGCGAGATGTTCGGCGCGCGGAACGTCCCGAAGGGCGAGGGGAAGGCCATGCCACCGGCCAGAACCAGCCGCGCATCCCCTTCGGCGCTGGGGGCGGCGTGGCAGGCGGCACAGCCGCCAAGGTGAAACACCCGCTCGCCCCGCGCAGGATCGCCGTCCATCCCCGCCAGCGCGTCGGCATCCAGCCGCTGCGGCATGGTAAGACCCCAGAACGCCGCGAAACCGGCAAGGCAAAGGCCCCCGAATGGAATCAGGAGCCTCCGCCATTTCGATCTTTCCGGTCGTGGCGTCATTCCGGTGCGCGGTAGGCCTTGTGGCACGCCCCGCAGGCCCCGCCAAGGGGACCCATCGCCGCCTGCAGGGCCTCAAGCCCGTTGCCTGCCGCGTCGTTCATTGCCGCCGTCGCCGCCGCCAGCGCCTGCGCCTTGGCACCGACATCGGCCATGTTGTCCCACAATTCCGGCAGGGCGCGGGTGTTGGAGACCGACATCGAATCGCTGCCCGGCACCCACATCGCACCGGCATTCAGCGTGCTGAGCAGCGCCAGATTGCCTGCTGCCGCGCTGGCCTGATCGGCGTTGTATTCGATCGCGCCCTTGGCCATCGCGCCAAGCTGGCCGAGGTTGAAGGCATAAAGGCGCATCTGCGATTGCCGCGCCTTGATGGCATCGGCCACCGCATCCTGTGCGGCAACCGGCCCGGCGATCATCAGACCGGCCAGCGCCAGTCCCGCGAAACGTGTCATGATGGTCATGTGATCCTCCCTGATGATGTTTTCTATGTGATACCTGTTCGCAAACGGTTAGTCTATTGGCTGAAATTGCAGGGATGATGTGCGAAAATGCAAAAGAACGACAACTGGGACGATCTGCGCTTCGTTCTGGCCGTGGCCGATGCCGGGTCGGTCAATGCCGCGGCACAGGCCTTGCAGGTGAACCATGCCACGGTGCTGCGCCGGATCGCCGCGTTCGAGGACCGCCATGCCATCCGCGTGTTCGAGCGCGATGCGCGCGGTTATCGCCCGGGCACCGGTACGGGCCGTCTGTTCGAGGCCGCGCGCGCGGTGGAAGCGGCAATGCAATCGCTGGAGCGGCTGGCCTCGGGGCAGGATTCGCGGCTGGCCGGGCAGGTGCGGCTGACCAGCACCGACACGTTCAGCCATGCGATGCTGCCGGATATTCTGGCGGCGTTTCACCGCCAGCACCCCGAGATCCGGGTGGAATTGCAGACCACCAACGCGCATCTGAGCCTGTCGCGGCTGGATGCCGACCTGACGGTGCGCCCGGCGCGGGAATTGCCGGAGGATCTGGTCGGCAGCATCGCCGCAGAGCTTGGCTTCGGCATTTACGGCCGCCGCGACATCGTGGCGGACCAGCGCGAGGCGGCGCATGGAACGGCGCAATGGCTGGCCTCGGGCACATTGCTGGAACGCTCGCCGCCGGGGCAGTGGATGGCGGCCAATATCGCGCCTGAAACGGTGGTGGGGCGGGCCGATTCCTTTGTGACGCTGGCGCTGATGGCGCGCGCCGGGATGGGGCTGGCGCTGTTGCCGTGCTGCCTTGGCGACGACGATCCGGGCCTCGTGCGGCTGAACGATGGTGCGCCGGCGCTGGTGGTCGATATCTGGGTGGCGGCACATCGCGACATGGCCGGGGTGCCGCGTATCAAGGCGCTGCGTGACTACCTAGTTGCGGCCCTGGGCGCGCGCCGCCGTTCGCTGATCGGGCGTTACTGATCGTCGCCATCGGTGAAACGGACCGCGCCGATATGTGGCAGGTTGCGGTTTCTCTGCGCGAAATCAATGCCGTAGCCGACAACGAAGCGGTCGGGGATTTCAAATCCCGTCCATGTTGCCTTGATCGCCACTTCACGCCTTGTCGGCTTGTCCAGCAGCGCGCAGACCTCGATCCGCGCCGGTTTGCGCGCCTTCAACAGGGTCAGGACATGTTTCAGCGTATGGCCGGTATCGACGATATCTTCCACCACCAGCACGTCGCGCCCGGCAATCTCGCCGCGAAGATCCTTCAGGATGCGCACCTCGCGCGAGGAATGGGTGGCATCGCCGTAGGATGATGCCTCCATGAAATCCACTTCGACCGGCAGATCGAGTTCGCGCACCAGATCGGCAATGAATACGAAGGAACCGCGCAACAGGCCAACCACCACCAGCTTGTTGGTATCCTGAAAATGCGCGGTAATCTCGCGGGCCAGCTCCTCGACCCGGGCGGCGATGGTCTTGGCCGAGATCATTTCGTCGATCACGTAAGGACGGGTCGGCAAGGGGGCCTCCGGGGTATGGTCTGTGCCGGTTTCAGGTTAGACGCCGCGATGGCACGAGCGCAAGGCATTTGCGGGCCGGAAAGGCTGCTTGTCTTTCCCGCCCCAAGTCGGCTATCCCCCCGGGGCAAAGCCCGTGACAAAAGCCGACCGATGCCGACCCACGCCGAGAACCGCAGACTGCCGCATACGGCCCAGCAGATGTATGATCTTGTTGCCGACGTGGCGTCGTACCCGGATTTCCTGCCGTGGTGTGCGGCGGCGCGGGTGCGTGGTCGCAGCGAGCATGCGGCAGGCGAGGTGCTGGATGTCGATCTGGTGATCTCGTTCAAACTGTTTCGCGAGCGCTTCGGCAGCCGCGTCACCCTCAGACCCGCCGAAATGCGGATCGATGTCGAATATCTGGACGGCCCGTTCAAATACCTTAACAACCACTGGACGTTCACGCCGGATGGCGATGGCTGCATCGTGGATTTTTTCGTCGATTTCGAGTTCCGCTCCGCCGTGTTGCAGGCGGTGATCGGGGTGGTGTTCAACGAGGCGATGCAGCGGATCGTGCGCGCCTTCGAGGCCCGCGCCAGGGTGCTGTACGGCTGATTGGTCCCCGTTCAGGCCCCGTTCAAGGCAGATATGATCCGCGAAAAATCCTCGGCCTTCAGCGAGGCACCGCCGACCAGCCCGCCATCGACATTCGGCACCGCGATGATCTCGGCGGCATTGTCGGGGTTCATCGAACCGCCATAAAGCAGCCGCACTGAGCGACCGACGCCATTGCCGAACCGGTGTTCCAGCCGGTTGCGGATGAAATCATGCACTTCACCGATCTCGTCCAGCGTCGGCACCCGCCCGCTGCCGATGGCCCAGACAGGCTCGTAAGCGACCACCAGGTTCTCGCCAGTGGCGGCGTCCGGAAGCGAGGAAGCCAGTTGCCCGCCGATAATGTCCAGCGTATTGGCGGCGATGCGCTCGTCCTCGGTCTCGCCGATACAGACGATGGCGCGCAGACCCGCGGCCCAGGCGGCGCGGGTCTTGCGGCGCACCAGCTCGTCGGTTTCGCGGTAGGTTTCGCGGCGTTCGGAATGGCCGAGGATCACATATTCCGCCCCCGCATCGGCCAACATTTCCGCCGAGATATCGCCGGTATGGGCACCCGACTGGTTCTCGTGGCAATCCTGCGCGCCGATGGTCACGCAATTGTCGGCGCAAACCTTGGACATCGCGCGGATCAGGGTGGCGGGCGGGCATAACACGACCTCGGCTGCCGGGTCAGGCTGCGCTTCGGCCAGTTTCGCCACCTCGTCCAGCGCGGCGCGCAGGCCGTTCATCTTCCAGTTTCCGGCGGCCAGTCTTCGGCGCATCCCTGTTCCCTTCAAAGGCTGTCGAGCGCGCGCCTGGCCCAGTCGCAGGCGGCCTCGGGGTCGTCCAGCGCCGCGTCGGGCAGCGTCCAGTACCCCATGCTAGAGGTTTTTCCCGCGTCGGAAACCATGCTGAATTGCCGCGCACCGGCATCGGCCATTGCTTCGGCAAATGCCCCCCTGGCCTTCAGGTATACCCGCCCGTCGCTGCCGAGAATGGCGAATATCTGGCCTTCGCAATAGATCGTCAGGCCGCCCATCATCTTGCGATGCGTAAGGGTTCCCAGCGGTGCGAACAAATCCAGCGCGAAGGCGATGTCGGCGTCGGAGACGCTCATGACCCCTGCGTCAGGCTTTCGTCGAACTTGATCGATTCGCCGCAGCCGCAGGCCTCGGTCACGTTGGGATTGGAGAAATGGAAGCCGGATTCCAGCAGCGATGTGCGGTAATCGATCTCGGTTCCGAACAGGAACATCTGGGCCATTGGCGCAATCATCACCCGCGCGCCATCCTGTTCCACGACCTCGTCCAGGGGGTCAACCTCGGTCACGTAGTCCATGGTGTATTCCATGCCCGCGCAGCCGCCTTTCTTGACGCCGATGCGCAGGCCCTTGGTCTCGCCCCTGGCCATCAGCCGCGCGATCTGCGCCGCGGCCTTGGGGGTGATCGAGACGGCCTGCTTGCCGGGGATGCTGAACATGGGTCTGGTCCTTCCTGATCCTGTCGCGGCAAATCTAGGCATTCGCGCGCATCAGGACAAGCGGTCGGCGCACAAATCGCCGCAGCGGGGTCACATGAAGCCGAGTTCCAGCTTGGCCTCGTCGGACATCATGTCCATGCCCCATTGCGGTTCCCAGACCAGTTCCACGTTGACCGTGCGCACACCTTCGACCATCAGCACCGCATCGGCCACCCAGCCGGGCATGTCGCCGGCCACCGGACAGCCCGGTGCGGTCAGCGACATGGTGATCTCGACATGGTTATCCTGGTCGATATCAATCGTGTAGATCAGCCCCAGATCGTAGATATTCACCGGGATTTCGGGATCGTGCACGGTGCGGCAGGCCACCACGACATCGACATAAAGCGGATGCTCGGTCGAGGATTGCGGGATCAGGGGTGTGCCCTGGAACGTCTCGGTTTCTGCATTCATGATTACACCTGACTAATTGTTGAGTGAATATATAAGGATTAAACGCGCCGAGGTCCAGAGGATGTTGGGCCAAACCCGCCCGGTGCGGCAATTTGTGAATTTCGCGGCAATGGCACCGGCCCCCTTGGCAAGGTCTGCAAGGCTGGCGTATCAGGCGGGAATGACACAGACCTTTTCCTTCCGCATCCACGCCACCGACGGCAAGGCCCGCACCGGCACGATTGCCACGCCGCGCGGTGAAATCCGCACCCCGGCCTTCATGCCGGTCGGCACCGCCGCCACGGTAAAGGCGATGCTGCCGGAAAGCGTGGCCGCGACGGGCGCGGATATCCTGCTGGGCAACACCTATCATCTGATGCTGCGCCCCGGGGCGGAACGGATGGCGCGGCTGGGCGGGTTGCACCGCTTCATGAACTGGGACCGCCCGATCCTGACCGACAGCGGCGGTTTTCAGGTGATGAGCCTGAACGATCTGCGCAAGCTGACAGAAGACGGCGTGACCTTCAAAAGCCATATCGACGGGTCCGAGCATCATATCAGCCCGGAACGGTCGATGGAGATCCAGGCGCTGCTCGGCTCCGACATCGTGATGTGCTTTGACGAATGCACGCCATATCCGGCCAGCGAGGAGGTCGCGGCGGCCTCGATGCGGTTGTCGATGCGGTGGGCGGCGCGTTCGCGCCACGCCTTCGGGGATCGCCCCGGCCATGCGCTGTTCGGCATCCAGCAAGGTTCGGTCTACCCTGATCTGAGGGCCGAAAGCTCCGGCAAGCTGACAGATATCGGCTTTGACGGCTATGCCATCGGCGGGCTGGCGGTGGGCGAGGGGCAGGCGGCGATGTTCGACGTGCTGGATTACGCGCCCGGCATGTTGCCGCAGGACAAGCCGCGCTACCTGATGGGGGTGGGCAAGCCTGACGATCTGGTCGGCGGGGTGCTGCGCGGTGTGGACATGTTCGATTGCGTGCTGCCGTCACGGTCGGGGCGGACCGGGCAGGCGTTCACCCGCTTCGGCGTGGTCAATGTCAAGAATGCCCGCCATGCCGACGATCCGCGACCGCTGGACGAGGATTGCACCTGCCCGGCGTGCACGAATTACTCGCGCGCCTATCTGCATCATGTTTTCAAGGCGCAGGAGATCATCTCGTCCATGCTGCTGACATGGCATAACCTGCATTATTATCAGGAACTTATGGCGGGCTTGCGGGCAGCAATCGCGGCTGGACGGCTGGCGGATTTCGCCACCGAGTTTGCCACTAGGCGCGAGGCAGGAGATATCGAACCGCTCTAGGACGCTGCCTGAGCATTTCGGGTAATTATGAATCGGATATTCGCTGCCTCTCCCTTCGGTCGAACGCGAAATCCGATACCCGGTAATTCAGGTTATACCCGAACCGCTCTAATTCCGTTTCGGCCGCAGATGCGATATCCCGACCGAGGCGGCGCGCGCCAGGTCCGGGTCCAGCGACATCGGGATATATTCGCCGCGCCGCCAGAGCTGCGCCAGATCGTCGTAATGGCGTGACAGGAAATGCCCGCTCTGACCCGTCGCGATGATGAAGACCGACGAATCGGGATCGGCGAAATCGTAAACCCCGCGATAGCCTGCGCCGTGGACATTCAGATAGGGATTGTCGCCGGTGCCTTTGGTCTGGCCGCGCAGCAGCGTATTGTCACCGCCCGAGGTGGATTGCCGGATATTCACGAACCAGCCCAGCAGCGGGATGGCCCCAAGCGCCTCGTGATCGTGGGTGGCCTGATGCGCATCGCCCCAGCGCCAGCTTTCGATCCGCTCGCCATAACTGCGCACCAGCCCCGCCAGCGCGATATCCAGCGCGTTGCGGGCGATCTCGGTGCAGGTTTCGCGTGGCGTCGATTGCACCACATCGCACCAGATCGCGGCGCCGTCGACATCGCGGAACACGCGTTCCAGAAACACCGGATCGGCATGGGTGAATTCCCGCGCCAGCGGGCCAAGCTCATCCTGTATCAGGCGCAGTTGCAGGGCACGCATCCAGGCATTGAAGATCAGCGGTTCGGGCAGATGTTCGTTCATCTCGCCGTTCCATTCCGCCAGCAGCGCCAGCGCGTTCTGGCGCAGGCTTTCCGGGGTGCCGCTTATCGGCACATCGGCGGCGAACCACAGATCGCGCGCCACCAGCGGCAGCAGGGCGCGGGCCGTGAAAGACACCTGATCCAGTTGTGCCTCGATGAAACTGGCGCGGGTATGCACCTCGCGGTTGCCCATCAGCTTTTTCAGCCGCTCGATGCGCTGCGTGTCGCCCCAGGAATAGCTGACATGATAGGGAAACGGCCAATCCACGATCTTGTTGTTGGTATTGGCAACGATGCCGCCCAAAGGATCGGTAAAACGCGGGTTGTTCTCGTAAGGCAGATAGCCCAGCCAGCGGTTTTCCATCAGCCAGCCTGGCGTCGGCAGGCGGCCCCGGCTTTGATGCCGGGCCTGCCGGTTGGCCATGCGCCCGATCATCTGGAAGGCGATCGAGGTGCGGTCGGCCAGCGTCAGGTTCATCGCCGGAGCGATATAAAGCGAGCCGGCCTCAATCGCATCCTCCACACTGCGCGCGCGCATCAGCCGCAAGGCCGCCGTCATCGAGGTATCGCCGGGGTCCAGCGCCGTCCAGGACAGGCTCATCACATGGCCTTCAGGGGTGATCGCGCCCAGATCATGCAATGCGCCGTCCAGAACCGGGCCGTTTTCGGTCCAGCGCAGGGTGCGGCTGAGCGTGCCGCCGCCTTTCAGTGCGATAGAGATCTGTTCGCTGCGAAAGGCGCGGTAGCCTTCGGGCGTCAGGTATTCGTCCGGATTGTCGGGGTTCAGCTTTTCGATATGCAGGTCCTGATCGTCCAGATAGGACGCGGTCAGCCCCCAGCCCAGCACATCGCTGCGCCCGGTCAGGACGGCGGGGATGCCGGGGATGGTGCCGCCGATCACATCGCCGCTGTCCAGTTGCAGCCGCGCCAGCATCCAGATCGAGGGCGCGGAAAACGGCAGATGCGGATCATTGGCCAGCAAGGTGCCCTGACTGGCGGATCGCCCGACCGACGCCGCCCAGGCATTCGAGGCCCCCGCCGCGCCGTAGCCGGGCACCGGATCAAGGGAATCGCGCGGTTGCGATGCGGCGGCATGACGCATCAGGCCCGGGGCCAGCGCCGCATAGGGCGGCAGGGCGGCAATGCCGGGGCCGGGGGCGTCGGGCAGGATATCGCCAAGCCGCGCGGCGGATTCACCCAGCGCCAGCGAGGTGCGGGCGCGCAGGACCTCATCGCTCAAGTGCCCGCTCAGGCGCAGCGACATCAGCTTCAGGATGGCCAGCGAATCCGCTGGTTGCCAGGGCTGGATGCCGCCCGCGAACAGGAAGAACTCGGGCGCGCCGCGTCCCATCGCCTCGGTGCGGGTGGTTTCGACCCAGGCATTCACCCCGTCGGCATAGGCCTGCAACGCCATCTGTTCCGCCGGCCCCTGCACGCCGACACTGCTTTCGGCGAGGCGGTAAAGGTCAAGTCGGCGCAGGAAATCGTCAATCGCGATGGTGCGGTCGCCGAAAATCTCGCTCAGGCGGCCCTGGGCGGTGCGCCTCAGCAGCATCATCTGCCACAGCCGGTCCTGGGCATGCACGAAACCGAGGCCGAAGAACACGTCGCGTTCGCGATCGGCGAAGATATGCGGCACGGAATGGTTGTCGCGGACGATCTCGACCTCGCCCAGCGTGCCGGTGACAATGTAGTCGCGGCCATAATCCGGCAGCGATCGCCCGGCCAGGTAATAGGCCAGCCCGGCCGCCCCCAGCGACAATGCCGAAAGCGCGATGAATATCCTTAACAGCCAGCGGAAAGTTCGAGCCATGTCCATGTTCGCTTGTTGACGCTGAACCTCTATCAGGCCAAATGAAGCTGAACAAACAGATACCGGAGGATTTCATGGCGAAAACGGCGTTTATCGGGCTGGGGGTCATGGGCTACCCGATGGCCGGTCATCTGAAGGCGGCGGGCCACGAGGTGACGGTCTATAACCGCAATCCCGCCCGCGCGGCGGCCTGGGTGAAACAGCATGGCGGCGCGTCGGCACCGACGCCTGCGCTGGCGGCGAAAGGCGCAGACTTCGTCTTTGCCTGCGTCGGCAATGACGACGATCTGCGCGCCATTGCCACGGGGCCGGACGGGGCGCTGGCGGCGATGGGCAAGGGCGCGGTCTTTGTCGATCACACCACGGTGTCGGCGGCGGTTACCCGCGAACTGAACGCGGTGGCCGAAGGGCTGGGTGTGCATTTTGTCGATGCGCCGGTCTCCGGCGGGCAGGCGGGGGCGGAAAACGGGGCTTTGTCGGTGATGTGCGGCGGCGATCAGGCGGCTTACGGGCGGGCCGAGCCGGTCATTGCCGCCTATGCCAAGGCCTGTGCGCGGCTGGGCGACAGCGGGGCCGGGCAATTGACCAAGATGGTCAACCAGATCTGCATTGCCGGGCTGTTGCAGGGCCTGTCCGAGGGGCTGCATTTCGCCCAGAAGGCCGGGCTGGACGGCAAGGCGGTGATCGACGTGATCGCGCATGGCGCGGCGGGGTCGTGGCAGATGGCGAACCGCTACCAGACCATGCTGGACGACAAGTTCGATTTCGGCTTCGCGGTGGACTGGATGCGCAAGGATCTGGGGATCTGTCTGGACGAGGCGGACAATAACGGGGCCAGCCTGCCGGTGACGGCGCTGGTCGATCAGTTCTACAAGGATGTGCAGAACCTTGGCGGCAATCGCTGGGACACGTCCAGCCTGATCCGCCGGTTGCGTGCGCTGGACGGGAACTGATCAGCGCCGGATGCGCGAATACTTGGTGCCTTCCAGCGTCGCCCCGACATGCAGTCCGGCGCGGCCATAGATCACCGCGATCACCGGCGAGCGCAGGCGCGTGGTATCGGTGCCAAGATTGTCGCCATCGTCCTTGAACACATACTCGGCATCCGCCCCGATTTCCCAACCGGCGGAGTTGCGGAAATTCGCCAGCGCCTCCTGGTTCATGAAGAACACGGTATGGGCGAATTGCTGCAGCCCAAGCTGGAAGCCCCAGGAGCCTTGCGCGATTGAGTAGTAGTCAACCGGCGCATTGCCGATCAGCAAGGCCCCCTCGCCGTAAGCCCCGCCCCAGCCGAAACCGGCCTTGGTGACCGTCGGCATGACCAGCATGCCCGCCGCACGATCCGCCAGATCGCGCGAGCCGGGAACCTCGTCGAACATCTGTTGCAGGGCCAGGTCGACGCGGTAATCAATCCGCGCGCCCCGTGAATCGCCAATACCATTGCCGCAGGCGGCGACACTGCCAGCGGCACCGGCCAGAAAGGCGCGGCGGGTCCAGTTGTTCATGGATGTATCCTCAATCACTGCTCTCGCCCGGTCTTAAGCGCCGGATCACCCCTAGGTATAGATGATTCCTGTTCGATTGTCACCTTATACGCCAATCCTTCGGCGCATCGCCGCCGATTCCGCGCGATGGTGCCAGCATTTGCATTTTGCACGACTTTCGGCTTGTCTGGGCCAGACCTTTCCCGCCAACCGAACGGAGGCAGAACCATGCCGGATTTCAGGGCTGCAGTTCTTGAGCATTGCACCACCGCGCGACCATTTTCCGACAGCGCGCCGCTGGCGATGCGAATGATCCATGCCGATGGCCCGAAGGCGGGTGAGGTGCTGGTACGCATCCGCGCCGCATCGCTCTGCCGGTCCGATCTGTCGGTGGTGACGGGCGTCAGGGCCTGGCCGATGCCGATCGTGCCGGGCCATGAAGCCTCGGGCATTGTCGAGGCGGTTGGCCCGGAGGTTTCCGGCTTTGCCAAAGGCGATCAGGTGGTGCTGGTCTATCAGCCGTTCTGCGGCACATGTCCGTGCTGTTCGGCGGGGGACTTGCATCTCTGCGCACCGGGGCTGGCGGCGAACCGGGCCGGGGCCTTGTTGTCCGGCGGGCCGCGATTGTCTGACGGCGGGCAGGTGCTGCATCATCATATGGGCCTGTCGGCATTTGCCGAAATGGCGGTGGTGTCGCAGCATTCGCTGGTGAAGGTGCCGGATGATGTGCCCGCCGAGATCGCGGCGCTGTTTGGCTGCGCGGTGATGTGCGGTGCGGGATCGGTGCTGAACACCGCCGCCACAAGGCCCGGCGAAAGCATCGCCATCGTCGGGGTCGGCGGGGTCGGGGCCAGCGCGATCCTGGGCGCGGCGATG